>NZ_JARJDD010000003.1:0-426292 GCF_029269935.1 Gordonia sp. N1V | reverse complement strand
ACCAGGGCAATCAGGACTCTAAAACAAGCCGGACCGATCTACGGGGGACACGCCAGGGTCCGCTGTACAACGAGCACAAGACCGACACCCTGGACCCTGACGCACTGGAGGAACGCGTGGCGGCGCTCATGGCTGATGTGGATGTGAAGAGTAAGCGAGGCATTTACCCCTACGTGCTCGGCGGCGAATCGGACACGAAGCTCCTCGATGTCCGGGCGTTCGACGAGAAGACGAAACTCTCGGCATACGGGCAGCAGACGAAAAAGGCTGAGGCGGAAGGGGTCTCGAACTGTCCCATGTGTGCCGGCGGGAGCAACAACAACGCCTGCAGGATCTACGAGTTCGAAGAGATGGATGCTGATCACGTGACGGCGTGGTCGAAGGGTGGTGCGTCCACTCTCGCCAATTGCGAGATGCTGTGCGTCACGCACAATCGCTCAAAGGGTAGTCGGTAACCGATCGCCTGGCCGCGACCGGTAACGACAGTCTGTGGTGTCAGTAAAGGACGGCCACGCGCCGACTCACCCTGGACGCTAGGGTGAGTGATCAGCGATTGTCGACAGATGTGGAGGTGGACGGTGTCGCAAGCAGACGAGAATCAGAGCAGGATCGAGCGCGCGACGCCGTCGCAGATCGCGGCGATCACGACCGAGGAACGGCACGCCTACATCGAGGAGCTCGCCCGCGAGGGTGCGAAGTGGTCCGCCGAGCTCAACCGCCGCCTGGCGTGATCGGCGCAGCGGACTCACCCGCCGATACGAGGTCGCGCAGGATGCGCTCACAGGCTGAACTCGGCGTGATCTCCTCGATGACGCCGAGCGGCAACACTCCCGGCGGCAGGCAGGAGTCGCTGGCATGGCCCATGCCGAAGACCACGATGACGCCGAGGTTCGTCAGCTGAATCGCGAGCTGTAGCAGCGCTTGTCGGTCGGCGTCGATGGATCGTGGTGAACGGCTGTAGTCGATACCGCCGCCGCGGTAGACGACGAGGACGTGCCCCTGGCCGCCGCCGGGACCCACATGCTGAGCCATAGCCGTCATCGCGGTCATGGTGAGAATTTGCGGCTCGTACGTGCGGAAGTCAGCACCAGGGAAGCAGAGCCGATGCCGGAACTCGACCGCTCCGGCGGCGCGGCCGAGGACGTGGTGCACGTCGGCCAGCGTCGAGCCACCGCTGGCAGGGCCGAGCGTCGTGACGTGCAGCCGCGGCATGTCCGGGGGCACAACCGGTGGCAACGGCGCGGCGAGTCGCGCGAGGTGCGGTAGCGCACTCGCGAGCGCCGGGATCGGCAGGGTCGTCGACATGGTGGCCCCCGGATACGGTTTGACGGCCAGCGTATCGCCAGGTGGGTCGGGTCGTCGATACTCGCGATGAGCGGGCAGTCGTCCGCACAAATGACCGACGACACCCGGCTGATGTCGATCACGACGTCCGGAGTCGCTGGGAGACGTCGGTGAGCGCGGTTGCGCGGTCGGATGTGTGGTGCTGAACGACGCGCATCCGTGAAACAATCCGGTGGTGATCGACTGGCATCTGTTCGGAGCGTTCGTGGTCGCGGCGGTGATCCTGGTGATCGTGCCGGGCCCGGACATGATCTTGATCGTGACGTTGGGCAGCCGTCGTGGACCCAAGGCCGGCGTTGCCGCCGCTGCCGGGGTGGCCGCTGGGCTGACCGTCCACATAGTCATCGCGGTAGTGGGACTGGCCGCGGTGCTGCACCGGTTTCCCGCGGTGTATGAGGTATTGCGGTGGGCGGGCGTCGGCTACTTGCTCTACTTAGCGTGGTCGACGTGGCGGGCTGGTGATGCGACGGCCGAAGAGGCGGACCAGGTCGAGCAGGTGGAGGTGAATAGGCCGGTGCTCTCGGCGTTCCGGAGCGCGACGATCACCAATGTCCTCAACCCGAAGGTGATCCTGTTCAACGTGGCATTCCTGCCGCAGTTCGCCAGCCCGGAGCTGGGGCACATGCCGTTGCAATTGGCGGTGTTGGGAGCGGTGCTGGTCGTCATCGATTTCGCGATCGACGGACCGATCGGGTACTTCGCCGGGACTCTTGGCAAGCGCATCCGCACCGCAAGCAAAACCAGCACCCGTCGTGTCAATCGTAGTGCGGCAGCGATCTTTGTCGGTTTGGCCGGTTGGCTTGCGGCGACCTCGTAGAGCATGAATCTAGTCGGTCAGCGAACGGTTCATGGCAGCTGATGCACCGTCACGCTGACCGTGGGCGTAGCCGGCCGCGCTGTACGACGCCTCCGATCCAGATCCTCTGCGGGTGCGGGAGTTCGCCGCATCCAGAGCGGCGGTGGCGAGTTCGGCATCGCGCCGGTAGAGCACCAGTGCGGCTCCGCCCGCGGAGTCGATCACCTTCTCCTCCTGGTCCTCGATCCGCATCCGCACCTTCTCGCCGAACCCAGCGACCCACGAACGTCGGTACCGGAGAGTCTCGGCCGGGGTGAACCTGGTGCGGCCCTCTTCGGCTGGACGGACGTGCTCGACCAGCCGCAACATCTGTGGCTGGAGAATCTCCCAGAGGAACCGCACCCGGTCGAGGTGGCGCGGGAGTCCGTAGACAAAGACCTCGTAGTGACTGCGGTGTGGGATGTAGACGACGTCGCAGTGCAGGCGCTGGATCATCCCGAACAGCAGCATCGACTGCTGCGGAATGTATTTGCCGTCGATCTTGACGACCCACTCGACCGCCTCGGGCCTCCCGGCAGTCGCATTCAGACCATTCCTGGCCTGGTCGATCGTGGTCATTTCGAGCCCGTACTTGGCCACCAGCTCGAACGCCTTGGTCTGAAACACCGCCTCCTCGGGCGTCCCGGCCTGACGAAGCAGCTTGGCGACTATCGTCTGCATCTTGCGGGTCCGGGTGTCCATGAGGGCTCCAATCGGTATGGGGATCAACGGAATTGGATCGTGTCAGTCGGCACGGAACAACAGCACGTGCGCACTGCCCGATGCCTCCCACATCGTGACGGTGCTGGGGTCTAGCTCCCGATACCTGAGTGCTGCTTGTGCCGACTCTCGGTCGGGGTATATGCCGATCAACGTTGCCAGGCCGTCCGCGTCCGCCGCCCACGCCTCAGCTGCCTGGCGCATGGCTCGATCGATGGGCATCGCGTACGGATCTGCGCGCGGCTCGATCTCGAGGTATGGGTGTTCGGGAGCCGGAGGTTCGAAGCCGATCTCGTCGGCGAAGTCGCCGTGGTCCTCGTCGTCGAACTCGGCGGGCTCGCAGTCGGTGCAGTGGGTCGGGTGCGGCGTCCACTGCCATTCGCTGTTCTCGCGGCGAACGACGAACTGCCCGTCGCCGCTGATGAACTCGAGGTCGTCGTCAGTGTTGTCGGGTGCGCCTGGTTGGGTGTCCTCGGCGATGTGCGGCTGCAGATGCTGCACCGTCTGCTCGATGTCGACGCCGACGGACGGTCCGATCAGGTCGCCGTAGGGGTTGTAGGGTCTGCGCTCGCGGTACTCGGTGTCGTAGAGGTTGAGGCGGGCGACGAGGTTCTGCACGCGCTCCTCGGGCGTCATCGCAGCCAACTTCGCACGGGCACGGCAGGCCCGGCACCCGATGCGATCGTGTGCGGTGCGCTGGCCGCACCTGTCGCAGTGCAGAAGCGCTTGTGCCGCAGGCGGTGTGGGAGGACCGACCAGGTCGGGATCGTCGGTCACGACTGCTCACCTCGAGCCTGTCGGGCCTCGAGTTCGAGCGCTCTGGCCTCCGCGTCGATGAGGCGGTCGAGAGTCTCCGACCTGCACCGGCGGCAGGTCTCCTGGGAGTCGTAGATCGCGGCTCGGCCACACCGGAAGCACCGCTCGAGATGCACCTCACCGGGATGCGGTGCGGTACCTGTCTCAGCCATCACCGTGCCGATCACATGCGCGACGATGATCCGCCTGTGGCCGACATCGACCAGGCCGGCCAGATCGAGCAGCAGTGGTAGATCCTGCTCGGCTTCGGCCACGATCAGGTTGGCCTCATCTTCGGTTGCGGCAGTTGTCATTCGGCGAAGAATCGTGGTCAGGCCGCTCATCACAGTGCCTCCGGATCGGCGATGACGCGGACGTCGTCGGGGCGGGCCAGGGCGCAGGTCATGATCGAGAGCGGACCGTTGCTGCGGCGGTCGGTGAGGTGGAGATGAAAGAGGAGGCGGCCGTCCACCAGCGCCTCGCGGCCGACGACGTGGCCGGCCACGTCCGGACCGAGGTCTAGTAGAACGTCGCCGATCTCAAGTTGGCCTGCTTGGCGGCGCAGCAGGCCGTAGCCTGCGGCGGCCAGGGTGCGGGCTGCGGCAGCTCTGACGAGGGGGACGCGATCGGGACTTTCTCTCGTAGTGACTGGTTGAACTTGATTCCGCTAGCTTCTTGCGCTTCCTTATGAAGTTCTTGTGACTCGACCGAATCCGCAGGATAGACACCAATCCATATACCTGTCAGTGCCGGCTATGAAGCTGAGGCGCATACTGGTCCAATGATTATATGATCGAGCGGGGGCCCTGCCGTTGGTTGCATCTCCACGATATGGAACATTTTTCCATCATGATACTGGCCGTCGGCAATGAATTGCGTCTTTGCGTAGACGGCTGATACTCTCATTCCTGACATATCTTTAGTCAGGAGAACTCCGCGATTAGAAGGTGCGTTTGGAGAGTCATCGTGCGTGCTGGCGCCGGGATCGTCCCAGACATTCTCGCCGATTATCCATAGCGCGCTAAGCGTCACCAGCAAGAGCGCCGCTATTCCACCGTCGAGCCACCTGAGCCTTAGCGATACGGGGGTGTCCTATTTCCATTCTTTCCCTACCTTGCATAACAACACTTTTAGGCCGCGCGGTTGAGAGTTCGTCATGGTCGCGGGACCACCCTAAATCCGGTCGGTACATAGTAATAGAAAGTTTTAGTCCAGACGACAGATTTTGATCGTGTGTCGTATTTCTGGAGCACGTAGGAGTATTCCGCATACTCAGTGTAGGCGTCCGCTGCGTGTTTCGGCCCGATATCGCTGCTGGAACTTCGACATCCGTTCCGCCTTCGATCATATTTTCAACACTCCTGCCAGTGCTCTTTTCTACGCTACTGCTGACGAATGCGTTGATTCCCTTTAAATCGAATCCAGCATCACCGGAAACGGTGCTACTCGTAGGACGCGGCCAGAGGAGCCGACGGCGCCGGTAGTCGATCGGGGCCGGATGCATCTGCAGGTGTTCGTGCGGGTGGCGATGTAGGTGTAGGTGTAGGTGTCGATACCCCGGTCGTGAACTATTAAGTTGCTTAGGGCAAACCGAAGGACGTCGTCGCTGATATCGAAGTTGAATGCGTTTGCGAGAGTCGAGATTGCGGCGCGTCGTCCAAAGTGGGCGAGCGCGATCGGCGCCGATTGGGGAAATATTCGTTGAACTCGAGGTGGCATGGATGGCGCTAGCAGGTCGCGGACTCGTCGAACCCAGACCGAGGTGTTCGTGGCCGAGGAACTCCCGGCTCCGGTACTCGGGTTACCGATGACGGCGGCACTGATGCCGGGTTCGTTGCCAACGAAGTGATCGCGTGGTGCGGGCTCCGTGGTTCTCGAGTGTGAACCAGCGAGCTCTCCACCGCCGTTCAGCACGGTGGTGGAGAGCGTCGTTCTCGCCGACGGGCCCGCTACGAGGACCGCCTCCGAGCCGACGAAGCGGCGGCGGCCGACTAGGTCGGTTTCGGACGGCTCACGCCGAGCCGCAACCGTTGTCATGCACGGCGTCGTGTGACGGACCCGCTCAGCTAACGCGTCTGTGTTGCCGTCGGAGCAAGAGTCGCTGCGGATGTGGAAATGCGATAGAAGGTCTCAGCGTTCGTGCGGAGTACGGCTTCAGCGTGCTCCTCGCCTACCTCGCACACCAAGATGTCGATGTCGTCGTCCGCGAAGGGGCGTCGAGCACGCGTCGACGGTAAATCGGTACCGAACATCAGCGCCGACGGGTCGATCTCCGCGATCTGCCGGATCGCGGTCGACACATCGAGGTCGACCCTCCCGAATCCGGTCGCTTTGACCCGAACACCCCGCTCGACCAACCGCAGCAGAATCGGCACGCCTTGGGGCGATAGGCCCAGGTGATCGATGCTGACTGCGGGCAGACTCCCGATGACGTCGACCAGCTCGGAGAGGTCGGCGGCGTCGACGTAGAGCTCGGTGTGCCAGCCGGCGACGTCATGCACGCGACGGGCGAAGGCGTCGAGTTGCTCTATCGTCTCCGAGCCGCCCCGGCGCACATTGAACCGCACCGCACGGATACCGGCGTGGTCGAGCTCGATGAGTTCCGCGTCCGTCGTGCTGGCCGGAATTTGGGTTACCCCCACGAAGGTGGGTCCGAGGCGACCGAGCGCGTCGCGCAGGTAGGCCTGGTCGAATGCCTGGAACGAGCCGGATACCACCGCGCCGCCCACCACGTGCAGTCGCTCTGCGTGCTCGCGGTAGGCATCCACGTCGAACTGCTCCGGGAGAAACCCGTTGTTCTCGACCACCCGGAACGCGTGATCGATGATGTGGAAGTGCGCATCGAAGATCGTGAAACCACCCATTCTGCAACTCCTCTCATAACGGCTCACGGCTGAGGGTCAGCCGAGCCTGGTGTCTACGCTTGGCGCTTCCGCGCGATCCCGCGACCCCAGACGGCGCCCGATCTGGGTCCGGTCGGAGAACACCCGTGCAGCGATCGCCGCCGCGAAGACCATCGTCAGCAGCCGGATCACCTGGAGCGTGCTCACCACAGGACCAGCGCCGGTGTCCGTGGCAGTCGCCATCACCGCATAGATTCCACCGGGTGTGGTGGCGAGGTAGCTCTGCCCCAACGATATGTGAAGCCACACTGCGACTCCCACGGCCATGGCGAAGCACGCGCCCATCATCACGCCGATCAGCACGGCGGTGACGGGTAACAACCGGACGAACAACCGCAGCGAGGCACGGGTGAAGGAGCCACCCGCCTGCCATCCGATCACGACGTAGGCCACCGCCACGACCAGGCTCGGCAGGTCGAACCGCAGTCCGGGGACGGCGAGTTCGACGACGAGGGTGACCATCAGGGGCATCAGCAAGTACGGGGCCGGCACCGAGAGCCGCGCACCGATCCGACCGGCGAGAGCGACGATCGCCACCGCGACGGCCAAGCCGAGCACACTCGGTGCGTGGCCGACGGCGGTCGACCGCTGCGGGTGCAGTCCGATCGCGATGAGCACGAACGGCAGAGTGACCGTGACAACCACAAGCCGAAGGTACTGTGAGAACGCCACATAGCGATGATCAACGTCCAGGTCGACAGCCATCGTCGAGATGCCGCTCGCCCCACCCGCCAGTGTGGAGAGCACGGCCGTCGCCGGCGAAACCGCACCCCGGCCGGCCCATGCGACAACGCGAGCACACCCCAGACACAAGGCCAGGGTCGCGGCGCTGACTGCGATCGACACGATGAGATAGCGCTGCGCCGTACCGGCCCCGACGGTGGCGAGTGGGGCCGCGGCGAGGATTCCGATGATCGACTGGCCCGGTCGCAGTGCCCAACGGTGCGGCGTCAGCTCCTGACCGCCGATGATCGCCACCATCCCGGCGGCGATCGCCGCGGCGACGAGCCAGGACCCGGGCATCCGTAACTCGGTGAACACCGCACCCACGCCGACTGTGACCACAGCGCACACTCCCCACCGCGCGGTGCGGCCATGCACCAAACCGCCGGCCCCCATTAGCTGGCCATCGCGGTTGGATCGACGAAAACGGTGCCGTCGAACAACTTTCGTGCCGTGCGCTGCAGCGAGGCGCGCATCGGCGTGCCTTGCGTACCGAGCGCGACGTCGACCTCCATGACTCCGGCCGGATGCTCGATGAGAAGCGGCGCGCGCTGTGGGCCGCCGAGCACGGAGTCGACGACCGTATTGCCCACCGCCGCAGCGGTCGACAGCGCTATCGCACCGGACACCGCATGCGCAGGGTGGCAGCCGATGGGGACGAAGTAGCGGGATCGGACTGCGGCGGATGATCCCGACCGTGACACCAGCATCACCTTCGGTAGCACGCGACCGCGCACGTCACCCATGCCCATCTGCAGCGCTGCGCGTAGGCGCATCGCTTCGATCGCCTCGCCGAGGCGGCGGTCGGCATCGAGGTCTGCGGGATTCTCGTCTCCGCCCAGGCCGAATGATTCGGCGCGGGCAACCACGGCGCACACGGCCGCGTCGATGCCGGTGAACTCGATTCCACCGGCGACATCGACAGGTCGGCCGGTCGGGTGCAGGCGGCCCGTGGTGCCGCCGACGAACTCGGTGAATGCGACGTCTACCGGTGCCGACCGGCGTGGCACACCGGCGATCCGATGATCTCCCTGATAGGTGACGATGCCCCCGGGAGTGCGTACCGTGAGCTCCACGCGCGCACCGGTGTTGACGAGATTCACTCGAACTGTTGTGAGTGGGTCGCCGGCGGGTACGAGCCCCCTCTCCACGGCGTAGGGCCCGACGCCAACCAGGAGGTTGCCGCATGTGGGGGTCCAATCCACCCGCATGGAATCGAGGTCGACCTGACCGAACAGATAATCGATATCGCAGCCTGGTCGGGTGGACGGTCCGACGATCGCGACCTTGCTGGTGGTGGTGCTTCCGCCGCCAACGCCGTCGATCTGCCGTCGATCGGGCGATCCCATGATCATCGGCAACAGCGTGTCGAGATCTTGGCCGGTCTCCTGCAGATCCGACCGCAGGAAATACATCCCCTTCGACGTTCCGCCGCGCATCAGCATGGCCTGTACCGCGATCATCGGGTCACCGACTTTGCGGTCTGCGCTGAGCGCGGGCCGGCATCTGTCACCGGTCGTAGTGCGAGCTCTTTGAGCTGGCGCGGATGGAAGGGCACAAGAAGGAGTCCGATGAGCCCGAGGTCGCGGGAGTAGTCGAGGCCGATCCGCCAGTCAGAGGTTCGCTGCCGCCGGTTGAATGTGCCGAACATCCGGTCCCACCAGGGGAACAGGAACCCGAAGTTGGTGTCGGTGTCCTCTATCTGGTCGTGGTGATGAGCCACGTGCGTCTCCGGAGTGAACACCACCAGGCGGAGCCAGCGCTCGATCCGCTGCGGGACAGCGAGATTCGAGTGGTGCCACAACGCGGCCACGAACGCCAGGGTTCCGAAGACGGTCAGGTAGAGCGGCGGGGCGCCGATCACGATAGCGACCGCCACGAGAAGGATCTGATGCAGAGACTCCTCGACCGTGTGCACGCGGGCACCCGTGGTGAAGTCGAAATCCTCGTCCAAGTGGTGGACCTGATGGAATCGCCACAGCAACAGGCTTCGATGGCTGACGCGGTGGAACCAGTAGCCGGCCAGATCGAACGCCAGGACGGCAAGGATCATCCCAGTCCACATCGGGAGTCGGTTGATCCCGACCGGCGGGTGAACGACCTGTGCCGCGGCCAAGCAGAGCACCGTCAACGGCGGTATCGCAACATGATTGATCACGGTGAAAGTCAGGTTGCGGGCGGTGCGCGCACCCCGTGGGACGGCGCGCCCCCAGCGGGCCGCCCCCAACTCCGCGATCCCCAGTAGGATCAGCCATGAGATCTGTACAGCGATGAACACATTTGCCTCCAAACGTGTTTGAGTGGATCGACAAGAGCGTTGGGCACGCCGCGCCGCGGACCCTCGAAGGTGTTCACATTTGTGAACGACACAGATACTCCGCTGGCTCCGGGTGGCTGTCAACCGGGGCGGCCTGTGATCCTGCCCTCCCGGAACCAGTCTTGACTGGCATCACCCGGGCGCGTTAGATCGCTGCCAGGCAACATTGTTCACAAACATGAACGGAGTTTCGATGTCTGCGCTGTCCTTTCCTGCGGGGCACCGGCCCCGGTATGAGAACTTTGAGATCAAAGCGGTGTCCGACGAGACGATTCGTGAGGGTGGCGAGCGCGCACCGTTCGGAGCCGACAACCACCGCAAGCTGCGGCTGATTGAGGCGATCACGGGAGCCGGGGTCACCGACATCGATGTGGGCTCCGGTCTCGACGAGGCGGCATTTGTCCGAAATGTCTTGGACGCCAAGCACATCATGGGTCGGATTCCCGCTGCCGCGCAGTTCTCGTTCAATCTCACGCTCAAAACCTGGGAGCCGCTGATAGAGACCTTGGAGCGCGACCTCCCACCGGAGTATCGCGACGAGATCTATGTCAGCGTCGGGATGATCGAAATCGACAGCCACAACTGCCTTTTCGAGCGAGTGGTAGATCGATTGCGGGGTATCGGCGTCCACCGGTTCCGGTCCAGCCTGCTCAATGCGTTCTCGACCACGATCGACGAGCAGAAGTACGAGCACCTGGGCACTCAGATCGAGCGGTGTCGGGCGCAGGGTATCGAGCTGATCCGGATCAATGATTCGGTCGGCACGCTGCTACCCGAGGCCACCGCGGTCCTCGCCGCAAACCTTGTGCACGACAATCCCGACATCACCTTCTATCTGCACGGGCACAACGATTACGGCATTGGGACCGCGAACTCGTTGATGTCGGTCTTCCATGGATTCCAGATGGTCGAGGGCGGTGTGGCGGGGGTCGGCAATCGCGCCGGACTACCCGAGATTGAGAGCATCGCAGCGGTCTTCGCACGCAACTCGATCACGGTTGCCGACGGTGAGCTCAACTTGGACGGACTCGTGCGGGCGGCACAGCTCTCCGAGGAGACCTATATGGCTGTGCCGGATCCCTACCGGGCGATCAGCGGATTTCTGGTCCGTAACGAGAATGCGGGCATTGTCAACGTGCCGGACTACTTGGGCGTGACGCGTGACGTCGACTACTTCCTCAATCGGATTGGATTGTTTCCCAACTATATTCGACAGATCCTCATCGAAAGCGGGGTGGACGCCGATGCGGTGTCCGACCCCGGTTTCCTCGACGCTGTGTACAGCCACCTCGCGACGCAGATGGACGAGATGTACGCGCGTAAGCGGGTTGACTACGACGCCCTGGCCGCGCAGATCCAGGACTTCTATTCCGACTTGGTGCGCCTGGAACACGTGCAGCTCGCGGCGATGGATGTTCTCGGTCGTCGTGGTCTGAGGACCGTGGCCGGCGCGACAGGTCCCGAGGAACGGATGTCCGCGTGAACATCGTTGTGGTCGGAGCTGGAGCGCTCGGCCTGTACTTCGCGGCGAAACTGGCCGCAGCGCCGGATGTGGAGACAGTCACTCTTGTCGCCCGGTCGGACGCGGCGGACCGATTTGCGAACGGGGAACCCCTTGTCGTCGATTACGGCGACCAGCAGCGTGAAACCCGGGCGGTCACCGTTGTCTCCGACATCGCCGACGTGCGAGGCGACGCAGACCTGGTTGTCGTCACGGTCAAGTCATGGCAGGTCCCGGGCGTCGCGGAGCTCGTGGCCCCACTGGTCGGTCCACGGACATTGGTGATGACCGTGCAGAACGGCGTGGACGCGCCGCTCGAGGTCGCAAAGATCGTCGGCTCTTCGCATGTGGTTGCCGCGACGTGTGTCGTGATCGCGCAGCGGATCGGCCCGCTGACGGCCCGCTGCCTCGGCCGGGACGCCGCAGTCGAGGTCGGCCCCATAGATCACACCGACCGCCCCTCCGATGCGCACGCCCGACTCGCCACGGTATTGCTCGGCGCAGGACTACAGGTGACCGTCAACCTCGACATGCGACGCGCGTTGTGGCGCAAGCTGATGCTCGTCGCCTCCTACGGGGGTGTCGGCGCGCTGTGTCGGCAGCCGACCGGGGTCACCGCCACAGACCCCATCACCCATGCACTGGTCGAGGCCGCGATGCGGGAGGTGGCGGCGGTGGCCTGCGCGCACGGTGTCCACGTCGGTCCGGACGATGTGACCGAGGCGATGAGTGTGTACGTGGGATTCGAGTCGGCGACGACGTCGTCGATGCAGCGCGACCTCCTCGCCGGGCGACCCTCGGAGCTGTTCGAACAGAACGGTGCGGTACTCGCTTACGCCGAGCAGGCAGGCGTCGAGGTGCCGGTGCACAGGATGATCGTCGCCACGCAGTCTCCCGGGGAACGTCTGGCGCGTAGCGAACCGCGATGACGGTCACACCCGAGCAGGTTCGGTGCAAGGTCCCCGCTCTCGGCTGGTTGGGCGTGGTGGCGGTGAGTCTGGGCAACTTCATGGTCGCCTTCGACGCCAGCGGGGTCAATGTTGCGCTGCCGGCGATCGCCTCGGACCTTGGCGCGGGAACCGTTGCCCGCCAATGGATCTTGGATGCCTATACCGTACCTCTGTGTGCGGTTCTGTTGCTTGCGGGTGTACTAGGGGACAGGATCGGCGGCACCCGGCTGTACCGCCGCGCGACCGCGGTGTTTGCGGTGGTGTCGTTACTCTGTGCTGTTGCCCCGGATTCGCCCACTCTGATCGCCTGTCGAATAGTGCAGGGCGCGGCAGGCGGTTTCATGCTGCCGATGACACTGTCGGTGATCAGTCGCCGGATCGGCGAGCCCGCCCGGCGCGCGCGGGCGATCGGAGTGTGGGGAGTTGTCGGCGGCGTCGCGATCGCGTCCGCCCCGTTACTCGCCTCGGTGCTTGTCGCCGGCTTGGGTTGGTGGTCGGTATTCGCGTGCAATATCCCCATGTGTATCGCCGCGCTGCTCCTACTGCCGGCGGTCGACGATCGCGAGGCGACGACGCGCAGCATCGACTGGCGCGGGCAGGTGCTGCTCGCGGTTCTGCTGTCGGCGCTGGCTTGCGGCGTGATCGAGTCGATGCGCGGCGCATGTGTGGTGGCCGGGTTCGCCGCCGCCGCATGCACCGCCGCCGTGGCGGCGCTGGTATGGCATGTTCGCCGGGCACCCGCACCAATGGTGCCGCCCGAGGTGTTCAACCGGCCGTTCTCGGTTTCGGTCGTGGCCGGCACGTGCTATCAGTTCGCCGCGTACGGCTCCTTGATCGTTTTACCGATGTATCTCCAGCTCGTCCGCCGGTTCGACGTGGTCCACGCGGGCCGGCTGATGATCCCCTGCTGTGTGGGCTGGCTCGGCGGAAACGTCATCGCGTTGCTCGCTCCGCATCACCTGCACCGGAGGTTCCTGAGTGTTGCGCCGGCCGTCGCGGTGGTCGCCGCGGCGGTGGTCGCGGCGACCGCGGCGACTGTCCTGCCTGCGGCGCTGGTGGCGACGGTCCCGCTAGGGGTGACGGCCGGTGTGCTCGCGTCGACGCTGAGCAGCACGGCGATGTCGCTGGCTACGCCCGGTACGTCTGGGGCGAGCGCCGGGACATTCAACGTCGGCCGACAACTCGGGATGGTGGTGGCGGTGGCGGTGCTCGGATCAGATGCGCTGTCCGCCTCCCCGGTGGCGGCGTTCAGTACGATTGCAGGGGCGTTTGCGGTTCTCGGTGGCGCGGCATGGGCTGCGTTGCGAATGTCGAATGCCCAGACAGAGGACATCCTCCTTCGAGGCCGCGACTACGATAGAAACACATGACGGCTGATAGAGAGACGTTCACCGAGCGCCTCAACGCACTGTTCGAGCGACGCGAACGTACGACGGGCCGCTCGCAGACCCTGAACGAATTCCTCAACGACTTCGAGGCGGTCACCGGCACCCGGGTGAGTAAGGGGTACCTGTCGGAGCTGCGCAACGGCGTCGTCACAGATCCGCGTATGGCCCTGATCCAGGCCTTCGCCGAGTACTTCCAGGTACCGACGGACTACTTCTTCGGCGGAGCCGAAACCGCTACCGGGTCGTCTGCAGCAAAAGCGGACCTGATCCGCGCGCTCACCGATGCCGGCGCCCGGGTTGGACTGCGGGCGGGTGGCCTCTCCGACGAGTCGCTCAACGAGGTCACCCGGATCATCGACCGGCTGCGGGAGAAGGAGGGTCTCATGCCTGTCACCGATCGTGATCATCCTGGGCCGGAGTGAGCGCCAACGCGTCGGCAAGGGCGGCCAGCGCCCGTGCACACGCGACCTCGGGCCCGATCGAACCGCGTACCAGCGTCCGATAGTCCCGCGCGGTGGCAGCCACCAACCGGTAGTCCGACGTCCGTACCGTCCGGAAATGGAACAGCGGCGTCGTCTCGGTGACCGCACCGTGTCCGCCGGTGGCGCTCGGACCGTCGTCGGCGAGGGTAGCCCGCAGGGCCCGGGCGCGTAACCCGGCGGCGTCGAACACCACGACGACCGCAGCGCTCACGTAGCCCGATATGGCTGCGCGACTGGCGAACTCCGGCCACCGGGGCTGCCCGTACCCGGACACGACACCGAATCGCCCCTCGGTCTCATACCGGTCGATCGCCACCAGCAACGGCCGCAACCGCAGATAGCGGCGGACGTCGTCGGCGTGGGCGAGAACCGACCGCAACAACGACCTCGCCTCCATGAAGCCGAAGCCCGCAGCGTAAACGATCGCACCGACGACGTGTGCGACGAAGGCGACCGTCTCGACAACGTCAGCGCTATCCGGAAGTACGGCCCGCCAGTATGGCGCTGTCATCCGGCACACGGCGAACGCCGCGATCATCGCCGAACCAAGGCACACCAGTGCCAGCCCCACCTGGGCCGGCCGGCGTGACATCTGACGAATCTGGGGCAGACAGACCCACAGCACAATCGATTTCGCGGCCAGCATCGACGCCGCGTACACCGCAACATAGACCTTGCCCACAACCGTTGGCTCGATCCCGACAATGTAGTTGGGGTCGGTCGGGCCCGGGTACAGCAGGATGAAACACACCGTCAGCGCACCCACGCTGACCGCACCGAACGCCACCACCCGCGCCACCACCGTCGTCGGCACCCGGCCCACCCGCCAATACACCGCAAGCAGCACGGTCAGGCAATTCCAGACGACCCCCAACGCGTGGGTGAGCAACGCCGTCGGCCGGTGGATTCCCGCCACCTGGTCCGCACCGGCAACGAAGATCAGCGCCGTGGACTGATAGAACATCACCCCGACCAGAAGTGTTGCGAGCGCGAGCCGGTACCGCGAACCGACCGGGCGCCTGCGGGTGAGCACCCCTGAGACCACCAGCAGAGCCACCAGGAGAAAGGCGATCACGTCGGATTCATAGCCCCACAGGTACTCCACGGGCGCAACGATCACGGAGTCCCGCCCGTCAACGTGTCGGCGATTCGGGCGGCGGATGAGTCCGGATTCGCCATCCGCGCCGATCGCACGCGGAGCAGATGTGAGACGCGGGCAGCGAAGTACTCAGCGGCCCGCTCGTCGGCGATCGATCCACCACAACCGGACTCTGCGGGCTCCGCTGTTCCATCCATCAGCGCGTGCTCCAAAAGTAGATGGCCCACCTCGTGCAGGATGGTGAACAACTGGTGCGTCGGCGGGGCGTAGCGGTCGAACATGACCACGTCGGCGACCGGCAACCGCACCACCATGCCGAACAGTCGGGTCGAGCCGAAATCAGCAGGCACGAGCCGGGTCTCGCATCCTGTCAGTGCCCTGGCGGCCGTCAGTAGGTCGCCCAACGTGGGTTCGCCCTCGCACGACCCGACCCGCTCAACGAGGGCTGCAGCGGCCCGGTCGGCGCGGCGACGGGCACCCGCGGGTGGTCGCCCACGCTCACGGCGGCTAACCATCGCGGTACCGTTCCAGCCAGTCCAGGATCAGGCCTGCGCTCTCGTCCGGCGCTTCTCGATGCGGAAAGTGGCCGACACCGGGTAACGCCGTGTGTCGGTAGTGGGCCTCGACGAACCGCTCGGTCGCCCGCGAGGTCGACAGCGCAAAACAGCCATCCCGCTCTCCGTGGATCAGCTGCGTGGGAACGGTGATTCGCCGTGCCGCGGCCAAGGCGGCGTCCGTGCCGGCGAGTTCCTCACGCGATGCGGCCTCACCCCACCACCATCGGTTGCGGTAATACCCGATAGTCGCATCCGCCCAGTCGGTACCGAACGCTGCCACCGCGCGCGCGGGTTCCCCGGTCTCGAAGTGCCACTCCGGCGACCACTGTCGCCAGAGATGGGCGACCAGTTCGGCGCGACGGGTCGCGAGATATCGCTCCCCCATCGGGGTATTCAGCAACCACTGATACCAAAACATGTGCAGCTGCTCTGGGGCGGGTAGTTCGGCGGCCGCGGACCGTGGCGACCACCCGGCGCCCAGAGCCGTGAGCGACGCAATCGTTGATGGTGCCGTCGCAGCGACCCCGAAGGACGCCAGCGCGCCCCAATCATGCCCCACCAGATGCACCGGACCGTTCACCCCGATGGCCGCGACCAACTCTGTGAGCGCCCGGACAAGACCGGCCTGGCTCGCCACGTCGCGCACCGGCACACCGACCGCGGCACTACCACCCACTCCGGGCCACGCGGGCACAAGCACCCGAAGACCGTGACCAGCGATATGCCTCGCGAGCGGCAGCCACGATGCTGGGCCATCAGGCCAGCCGTGCACGAGCAGCACTGGATCTCCGGCGGCGGCCTCGGCCTCGACACTCACCACCTCGAAGTCGACCAGCGAGGTCCCGATCCGCTGGCGCGTGGCAATCGGTTCCCCCGGCATCCCGCCAGGCTAGTCCACCATCAGCAACATCGGAGGAGTGAGAATGTCGGACTCGACCATCAAATGCGGCAAGGCGTACTGCGCGGTGGTAATAGCGATGATCGAATCAGTTTGGGGCAGAATACAAATCGACCATCGCGACCGCAAACGACAGGAAACCCGCATCGAATCGGCCTACGCGATCACTGCCCGGCGTCGTCGGGTCCCACGTCGTGGTCACGAGTGCCAAAGCCGTTGATCAGGAGGTTGGCGAGTTGCTCGGCGTAGATGGCGGGTTTGAGCTCTGGATGTGCGGTGAGGTAGCCGAGCATCGCGTCGATAGCGCCCTGGTAGGTGACCGCCATGACGCGTGTGTCGGCCGGGTTCATGGAGCCTTCGGCGATGCCACGCGCAAACAGCTCCTCTTGGAGGCGGTAGCCGGTCTCGTAATCGTGGACTGAGAGGCGCTGGTCGCCTTCGGGAGTGAGTAGGTTGTGCACTATGTGATCAAGCGCCCGCAATTCCGCCGCGTGCGTGCGCGTCAGCAACGCCAGGTGGTGCAGGGCCTGCCGGACGATGTCGGTGGCCGGCTGCGACAAGTCGAGTTGGTCGACGACTTCGGTCCGCAACCGCTCATCGATGTGTTCGGCCGTCTTTCGCATCAGGTCGTCCCGGTCATCGAAGTAGCGCCAGATGAGTCCTTTTGCGACCTCGGCGGTGATGGCTATCGCCGTTGCCGATGCGGCCGCGTAGCCGCGCTCGGCAATCACCGAGATCGCCGCGGCCATGATCTGGGCCCGACGTGCGTCAGCACTCAAGCGCACCCGTGAACGGGGGCCGTCAGCGACGGGAGCGCTCCGCCGTGATCGGTCCATGCGCCCCATTATCGCCGACAGTGGCGATTCGGATGACGAGCACCACCGAGATCGCCAGGAGCAGGGCAATGGCCACCATCTCCACACGCATCCATGTCGGCACAAAGCCGGGGATCGATGCCTCGGCGACGTTGACCGCCACCAGCACACCCGAGATGATCCCGATCGCGCGCAAGCTCCCTCGTTTGCCGGAGCGGACGCCACGCAGGCGCAGCGGGAGGACCACGGCGAACACCCCGATGATGATCGCGTGGACCCACGCGTCGGTGGGCGCGAGATGTGGTGAAGTCGCCGACAGAATGCCCAGCAGGGCGACTGTGCTGATCGCCACGACGGCATAAACGACGATCACCTGGCCCAACAGACGGACGGGACCCTGAGCAGATCTAGTGACCATGCAGTCATTATTAATGACTGATCGGTCATTAAGCAATAGTAAGTCTGCACCGAGCGCTCGCGATCACGCGGCAGCCGACCATTCTCGCCGGGATCATCAGCGTGCGGCATGTGCTGTCACGAGTGCCGCGGTCTGACCGATCACTGAGTCCCGCGCTGTTGCCTTGGAGTTATTTGTGGCGCTGCGGGTCTGAATGACCAGCAGTATCAGTGCTCCGTCGGGGCCGTAGAGGACTCCGGCGTCATTAGCGGTGCCGTAGTCGCCGGTGCCGGTTTTGTCGGCGGTAGACCATCCGGCCGGAAGGTCGGCGCGGAAACGTTTGTCCGACGTGTGCGTGCCGCGCATCCATCCGAGTAGGGTCACGCGATCGCGCGGGTCGAGGCGCGCTCCTGACATGGTCGAGCGCAGTCCCGCGGCCCATGCGCGCGGCGTCGTCGTATCCCTGGAGTCGCCGGGGAACGCGGTGTTCAGTTCCGTTTCCTCGCGGACCATCACTGTGGCCCCATCTCCGGCTGTGCGCGCGTATGCGGTGACGCCGAGTGGTCCCCCGATCGCGGCGAACATGAGATTGGCCGCCGTGTTGTCGCTGTACTGCAGAGCTGCTTTGGCGATCTCGGAGTAGTTGAGGGTGCGACCCGCGTAGGTGCTCGTGATCGGCGAGTTCGCGACGATGTGATCGGCGTGCACGGGTACTCGGGAGTCCATCCGCAGGAGTCCGTGTCGGGCGGCATCGAGCACCGCGGCGGCCAGGTAGACCTTCGACATCGATAACACCGGGTACCGCTGTTCGCAGTTCACCGCCGCAATGACCCGGCCGGTTCGTAGATCTTGCGCCCACACTCCGGTCGTTACGTCGTTGGCGGTCGCGATGTGCCGGATCTGCGCCTCGATCGAATCGGCGGTCGCGGGCGCGGCCGCTGTGGCGGGCGCGGCGACGGCAATTGCTGCCGCCATCGCGGTGATCAGGGTCGCCACCTTGCGAACAGATCGGATTCGGAATCGGAGGTGTTGTGGAGACATGAGCTGATATCACCCCATGATGGCATCGGCTGGGAAAGTCTCACTGGCGCCGACGTGCATAGCCATCGAGTATCGGAGCACGTCAACAGTGATACCGAGCGCCGATTCTTCGTGGTGGTGAGCTCAACCGTCGGAGTCGCGGGGAGTACGCAGCGCGGTGACGACTGCGCGCGCCACCGCACCGATCGCGACGTCGACGCGCGGTCCGCCGGCATCGCCGCGGGCGCTGCGCGTGAACACGGCCACCGCTATGGGGTACTCCTCGGGGTGCTCGATGACCGCGACCTCGTTGCGGATCGGCCCGATGGTGCCGGTCTTGCCACACACCCTGGTACCGACACTGAAGCCGGATGCGATGCGCGACCGGGATACCTGCTGCGCCATCAGACGCCGAATCCACGCGCTGGACTCGGGGGTTGCCAGGACGTCTCGCCAGAGGCAATCCAGTAGGCGGGTGCAATCCCGGGGTGTGGTTGCACTGGTGTAGGCGGCGTCGTAGGCGGTGACCTGAAGATCTCGATCAGTGTCGGCCAGCACGGCGAACGCCTCGGCCACGGTGCTGGTGCCGGTTTCGGTGACGAGCCGTGCGTGGACTTGCCGGACCCCATCCACGACGGTGGTGTGTGTGGTGTGCGCGTCGGCCAGGACCGCGGCGATCGATTCGAGTCCGACCCGCTCGAGAACGACATCCGCCGCGGCATTGTCGGACACCACCATCATCGAGGTCACCAGGTCCCGCCAGGTCAACGAAACGGGATCGCCGAACAACGACAACCCTGTCGGTCCGTCCGGCCGCGCGCGGGGATCCACGAGTACCTGCTCCGATGCGTCGATCTCCCCGGCGTCGACCTCCCGGGCGAACGCGATTGCCAGAGTCAACTTGTATACCGAGGCCATCACCACCGGATGGTCGGCGCCGAGATCGATCTCCTGTGATGCGCGGCCGCCGATGACCCGCGCATGCACCCACCCTGCGCACCCGGCATCTGCGAAGATCGCCGCGACGGTGCGGGCCACCTGTGTTTCCACAGGATCGATGATCATCGCAACGTCCAGATCGCTGAGATCACTGCGTCGGCGGCGTCCTGGACGGAATCGGTCCGCGACACCACACGTAGCCGTATCGCCAGATCGTTCTCGGTAACAGTCACCGCCGTGATGAACGGTGACTGAGTCGATGCCGATCCGAGTGCGAACGCCGCACCGGACGCGACGGCCGCCGCCTGAGCCGCTGCGGTGGTGAACGGAAGCACCTCTGGGTCGAGTCCGCGCGCCCGTAGACGGTCGATGAGGGCGTCGAACGCCGGTGGATTATCGTCTCGGGATGGGCAACTGAGTGCCAAGCCGCGCAACATACGCAGCGACGGACGCCTCGCGGAGGTCAACGGATGATCGCTCGCGACCAGGACCGATCGGCTCAACTGTGTGACCGGACCAACCTCCAAACCTTCTGTGACACAGGGATGCTCGATGATGGCCACGTCCAACGCCCCGGATCGGACGAGCTGTACCAGCGCCGATGACGTATCCACCACGGTGTGTTGGCGGCCGTGTGCGCGGAGTGCGTAGGCCACCCCGGTTCCGATCGAGGCGTCCAGGTGCTGCGGCAGGCCCCACCGCACATCCCCCGCGGAGTCGCGCAGCAACCGGGCCACATCGGTGAAACGCTTTGCGTCATCCACGAGCAGGCGGGCGCGAGGAAGCAACTCCGCACCTGCCTCGGTGAGCTCTGCTCCCTGCCTCGTTCGCAGAATGAGCTCGAGTCCCAGCGTGTTCTCCAATCGGCGCAACCCCTGCGACACCGGAGGCTGCGTCATCGCGAGCCTATCGGCGGCACGACCGAAATGGCCTTCCTCGGCGACGGCGACGAACACCCGCAGATGATGTACTAGATCCACGCTCCGAGTATGCAGGTCTCGCTCGATGGCGTCACCAACGTGCATCTCCATGACGAGCGCAAGCACGTTGGAGGGAACCCAGGCGTCACCTACCTTCCACCTTCCGCGAATGTCGCTGCCATATAACGAGGTTCGTCCGGACCGGACAATACCGACGTCCTGAGATCAACCGTGGAGAGCTTTCCGGTGCCGGTCGTCAGTGGTGGACCCAGCAGCATGACCTCGTCAGGAGATCCTGCGGCGGAACCCGGTGTGCCGACAGTAGAAAAGCGTCGGCACGGCAGCGCTTCAGGGTCGGTCGAGGAGGTTCTTCAGTGCTGGTTCGGCGAAGAGCGCGGTCGGGAGTCCGAGAGTCACCTTCGGGCGGACTCGCAGGATGACCAGTGCGCCGGTGGTGCGTGCCGAGAGGATCTTGCTGCGGTCGATGACGTGCGTCGTTGCCGGGGTATCGATTCGAATCCGGGTCTCGTCGCTGCCGGATGCCCACCGTGATCCGGGTCGCAGGACCCGCCGGTTCTGGATGTAGACGCATACCAGGCTCGCCATGATTCCGAATGCCATGTAGGCCAGAGCTGCGCCCGCGAATATCCATGTACCGACAATCCATCCGCTGCCGCTGATCACGCACGCCCCTGCGAAAATCGCCGCGACCACCGTCGTGAGGCTCAGCACCCGCTTCCACCACGACGTCTGGCACAGAATCGACAGTGTCGCCCGGGCGACGAGTCACGCTCCACCACGGTGCGCACTCATCAGGTGTATGGTGCGGATCGTCCGCGCATTCGTCACACCTTTGCCGTACGGGACGTGGGAGTGGGTCGCGACGGCCACCAGATCCTCTCTCCGATCACCGCCATGGCCGCCGGGACCAGAACCGTGCGCACGATCGCGATGTCGAGCAACAGGCCGACCCCGATGGTGAAGCCGATCTGCACGAGGTTGAGGACGGTGCCGCTCATCAGGGCGAACATCGTGACAGCGAAAACCACTCCGGCCGTGGTGATGACCCCGCCGGTGCTCCCGAAGCCGCGGATGATGCCGCGCACCATCCCCGCTCGCGACTCCTCGCGAATGCGGTCGGCGAACAACATCGAATAGTCCGCACCGACGGCGATGAGCGCCATGAACGACACTGGGATCACCGACCAGTCGAGGTCGATGCCGATCACGTGCTGCCAGACGAGCACGCTCACCCCCACCGCTGACGCAAAGCTCAGGATCACGGTGCCCACCAACAGGACCGGAGCCAGGATGCTACGCAGCAACACCGTGAGGATGACCAGGACCGCGGCAGCGGCGACCGACGCGAAGATCAGGAAGTCGCGATGCAATTGGTCCTGCATATCCGCCGACAGCGACGCCAGTCCGGCCGTCGATACGGAGGCATCGGCCAAAGTGGTGCCCGTCAGTGCCCGACGCGCGACGACGGGGAGTTGACGGCTGGCCGCCATCGCTTCCTGACTGTAGGGGTTGACCTTCCATGTGACGATCATGCGTGCGGTGCGCCCGTTCGGCGAGATCAGGAGCCGGGAGCCGGCGACAAAGCGCTTGTCGTGCAGCGCATCCGGAGGCAGATAGAATCCCGCTCCGGCGCCCGTCGATGTGGCGTCCCCCATGGTGGTCAGGTACTCCGAGGCCTGGTGCAGCCCTTTGGTCAACGCTCCGGTCAGAGCCACCACCTGCGCTGTCCCGTCACGCACCTGGTGCAGACCGTCGGCGAGTTGCGACATACCACTGGAAAGATCGGCCACGCCCTGCTCGAGACGAGCCAGGTCGGCGCGTACCTGTTCGGTGGAACGCCCGGCGAGTTGCTGCAACAGTGAATCAACGGTATTCAAGGCCGAATTGAGTTGTGGCAGTAGTCCAGCAACTCGGGTGATCGTCTCGGTGGGGACTCCGGCGAAGGCATGCAGGGAGGTCAGGGCCGCAGAAGCGCGTCCGCCGAGCGCACGATCGAGTTGAGCGAACGCCGCACGCGCGGACGCACACGCCGGACTCGACGTGCACTGCGGCGTGGGTTCGCCCACCAGCGGCCTGAACACCCCATCGAGCTCGGTCAGTGCCTCGGTCGCCTGCCGCGACGGGGAGTCGAGTGCGGCAATGGCCGATGCGGCGGTGGCCAGCGCTGTGCGCAACACCGGAAGCGTCTGTGCCAGGGAGTCGCCGCCGGTCGCCGTTCGGGTGATGCCGTTGACTTGATCGAGGCCGTCGAGAACGGTATCGGCCATCGACACCACCTGTTGGGTACCGGACACCAGCGCGGGCATCTGGACGGCCGCCGCATCTGCTCCGGTCGAAAGCTGCTGCGCCCCTTCGGCGAGCGTCCTCAGTTGCGGTTCGGCCGCCGACATCCGGTGTTCGGCAGCGCCGAGTTGGCCTCCGACGATGCCGGTCTGATAGCCGGTGGCGGCCTCTGCCAGCGGCTTTCCGTCGGGGCGCGTGATCGAGCGGACCAACCCGACCTCGGGAATCTTGGACAACGCCATCGCCGCCAGCTCCAGCGAGGCGAGATCGGCTGTGTTGCGCAGGTCGTGATCGGCGCGGAAGGTCACATACTCCGGGGAGATCTCGGCCGTCGGATAGTGCTGCCGGACAGCGTCATATCCTCTGGTCGAGTCGGTCGCGTGGACGGGCATCGCGGACTCGTCCCAGTTGAGGCGCAGGGTCGTCGTCGCGGCGGCGGTTCCGATGAGGAAGATCAGTGCCACGGTCGTGTACACCCCGGCATGCCGGATCACTCGAGCGCCGCGATGCTGCCACCGACTCTCCGTCGACGGTCGCGGCTCGGCGAGTCCGCGACGCCCCGCAAGGGACAGGAGGGCGTTGGGCAATGTCAACGCGATGGCGAGGGTGATCAGCACGGCGATCGCGGTGGGTGGGCCGGCCGTGGCGAACATGCCGATCTTGGTGAACACCATCGACGCGCAGGCCGCGGCGATGGTCAGGGCCGACGCGATGAGGATCGGGGCGGTACGAACCGAGACGGCAGTGACCGCATCGACGACCTCTGCGCCGGCGCGGCGCGCGCGGTGATAGTTCGCGATTCCGAAGATGGCGTAGTCGGTCCCGGCGCCGAGCACCAACGCGGTCATGATCGCGATCGTGAAGTTCGATACCGGGAGCACGCCGTGTGCGCCGAGCAGGGAGACGACCGGACGGACGATCGCGAGAACGAGGCCCACGGTCAGCAGCGGGATCAACGCGGTCGTGAACCTGCGGTACGCGAGCGCCAGCATCACCGTGATCAGCAGGACCGAGACCCCGGTGATGATCAGGAGTGACATGTCGATGCCGGAGAACAGATCCGACAGCGTAGGGGTCGGCCCGCTGAAGTGCACGGTCAGCCCGTCGGGTCGCGGGAGTGCCGCGATGTGGTCGCGAATCGCAATCGTTGCGTGGTGGGCGCGGGTCGAGCCCGCCGATCCCGCACTGGCGACGAGTACGGTAACCGCCTTGCCGTCGGGGCTCAGCGCGATGTCGCGTGTCACCGGGTTGCCGTAGGTGTCCAGCACGTAGGCAACGTTGCTCTTGTCGGCGACCAACGCCCGCACCAAGGCGCCGTAGTACCTCTGCTCCGGGGCTCCGAAGCCGTTGCGGCTGACCAGGACCACGCTGCCCACCGCGTTGGACGCCGGAACGCCGAAGTCCTTGGCCATCTGCTCCAGGCTCTTGTTGGCCGGTAGGTCGGCGGGAACGAAATCGGCGGATCTGGTCGAGACGGTGTGCTCGAGCTGCGGGACCGTCACGGTGAGCGCGGCGGCGAGTACCACCCAGAACAGCACGATCCACGCGGCGAACCGATGGGTCAGTCGCCCGATACGCCCGAGCACGGCATCACCCCGGTCGGCCATGTTCACTCCCCAGTCCATGTCAACAATCAATGATATGTATGCCACTAGGCATAGTGGCATGACAGTAGATGTGACGCTGGGTAACAGTCAAGTGCCGACTGCGGCGGGGGTGGCATCGCCGCCGGGTTACAGGTCAAGTCATTCGTCACATCGAAGTACGCAAATTCGTTGTCGTTCAGAAGGTTCGGCGTTCCTGCGCTACTCTCGGCGATTGATTCGGGGTCGGGATGGGGTTCCCTGGGGGCGCGAAAGATGATGGATCGTCGATCGTTCATGCGGTTAACAGCTGCCGGAGTCACGGCTGCCGGCGTCTCGGCGACCGTCGGTGCGGGGCGCAGCGCTGCGCTACCTGCGGCACACGGAAAATACGAATCGCTGGTGCCGGAGATCTTTCGTCCGGTCACCCCGCCCCGTCAACACTCCGAGGCGATCGTCATCGGCTCCGGGTTCGGCGGCTCGGTCAGCGCACTTCGACTGGCGGAGGCCGGAATTCAGACGACCGTGCTCGAACGCGGATCGCGGTGGCCACACGACCCGTGGCGCAAGATCTTCGGGTGGGACGGCCGGATGCTGTGGCACGCCCAACGATCCCTTGCCGAGCGATCCGCGTCGTCGGCGCTCACGGTGCCCGCCTACGCCGAGACCCTCGGCGCGATGGCCGCCGTCGACGACTTCGGCGGAATCTTCGAGATCAGCTGGCACAACAACTCGGCGATCATGTGCGGTGCGGCGGTGGGCGGCGGATCGGTGGTCTACATCGGCATCACCGCCGAGTCCAAGCGGGACCCGTTCAACCAGGTGTTCAAGGGCGTCGTGGATTACGACGACATGGCCACGACCTGGTACCCGAAGGCTCTGGCGGGCCTCGGGGCGACGGTCGTACCGCCGGACGTGTATCGCGATCACAGCTTCAGCAATTGCCGAGACTTCTGGCGCATCGGCCAGAAAGCCGGATATGCACCATATTTCGTTCCCGGCAACTGGCGGTGGAACGTTGTGCGGGACGAGATCGCCGGTCGCGCCGCACCGATGGCCACCAGCAGCGCACTCGCCAACTCCAATGGTTCCCTCAACTCGCTGACCTACAGCTATCTCCCCCGCGCCGAGGCCACCGGCAAGGCGACAATTCATCCGCGCCATCAAGTCAATGACATCCACGTCGAACCTTCTGGGCGGTTCGTCCTCGACGTCGACTACGTCAGCCCGTACGGCGACGTCCTCACCAGGCGAACCCTGACGACCGACCGTCTCGTCCTCGCAGCCGGATGCCTTGGAACCAACAGACTGCTGGTGCGTGCCCGCGACACCGGAACATTGCCGAACCTCAACGAGCACATCGGAACCGGCTGGGGCAACAACGGCAACGGCAACATCGACATCGCCGTCGGGGGCAGTCGTAAGGATCAGCAGTCGGCCGTCGGTGCCGCCGGATTCTTCGACACCACCGAGCAGTTCGCCCGGGTGATGGTCAACAGCACCCTCTCTCTCGGACCACTGGATTCCGCTGCCGCAGCGATGAACACCTCGGCGATCAAGATGGGCATCACGTCGGTCGATCCGACCCGCGGAACCTTTCACTACCACCGAGATTCGCAACAGGTCATCCTCGACTGGCCGGCCGGTGGCAACGGCGGCGTCGCGGAGAACTGCGAACGGATCGGCCACGTGATGGCGCGGCACGCCGACTTCCCGGTCGATGCGGTGGTCTATGAGCCCGACCTGACCTGGGCGCACTGCATGGGCGGGGCTACCCTGGGGACGGCCTGCGACGCCTACGGCCGCGTCCACGGATACCGGAACCTCTACGTCAATGACGGTGCGATGCTGCCCGGTTCGGCCGGTGCGTCCAACCCGTCGCTGACCATCACCGCCGTCGCCGAACGCAACATCGCGACCGTCATCGCCGACGGCGGCTAAGCTCGCCGGGGGCGTCGCAGCGGCGCCGCGAATCGACGGCGGGGGCGACATGGAAGTCCGAGACAGGTTGCGCGCTTTCGCGGCGACCATACCCAAAAGGGTCAACCGCAACGCACACCTCAACACGCAACCGTTCGATCCGGCGACCCCGATGCGCACCCCGTCCGGCCGACGCCGCAACTGGGCGCATTACGGCGTGATGATTCCTGATCTGCCGGAACCGCACCGAACGTTCGGGGTCATGGCGATAGTGGGTTCGCCAGGGGTACGAATATTCGCCAACAACCACGCCATCGTCACCACCCCCGAGGACACCGCGTACACCGTGTCGGCCACCGCGGCGATGACGAGCCGCCAGTTCTTCACCCAATCCATTGCTGCGGAATGCGATTTCCGCCCGGACGGCAGTCACCTGCGGTTCGGATCAGAACTGACGATGCGCGGACGCTATCCGCATTTCACAGTCCACCGCTCCCACGACGAAGTCGATGTCGATGTCGACATCACCGCCACCGCGTCGGCCTCCTATTTCGCCAATATTCCAGGGATCTATCAGCATTGGAGTCTCCTCGCGCGGTACAGCGGCACCGTCAGCCACCGAGGAACACGCGAACCGATCGACGGACTGTGCACCGTCGAGTACGCCACGGGCGTGGGCGTTCACAGCCTGCTCGCGAATACCCGGCGAACACTGCCCGCGACGTTCTTCACCTACCATGTGCTCAACGTCGACGCCGTCACACAGGTCCTGTTCGTCACGTTGCTCGGGCCCGCCGACATCATCATTCAACAGGCGGTGTATGTCCGGACGGTGGAGGCCGCCGGGTCGGAGGTCTACACGGCCGGCATCGATTTCCGGGTCGATCGCCACGAGCCCGAACCACGGGTCACGCCCGACGGCAGGTGCATGCGGCTACCGCAATCTCTGTCGTGGAGTCTGACCGATTCGGAGGGGCGGACCATCATCAGCATCCACGGCGCGGTCGACGACCTCGTTTACGGCCTCGGTGCGGGATACGTCGGCAATTACGAATATCACGGCAGTTTCGGCGGCCGACCAATCGCCGGCCGAGCGTATCTGGAGTATGTCGATTGCCGATGACGCGTCCGCACCACTCGGCGTCACAAGTCCGATGCGTAGACGAACCCGTCCGGATCGGTGAACGTGGCTGTGCCGGTGAACAACCGGATGCGATGTGCGCCCTCGCCTTCCGGGTGGACGCCGGCGTCCTTGGCGGCGGCCTTGCGCCCGTAGAGGGCGAGCGTGATCGGTCCGCCGGCGAACTCGACATACTTGCGGCCGAACGACTTGGCGACCTCGAAGCCGTGGTCGGTGTAGAACGCCTTGGACGTCGCAATGTCTCCGGCGCCGATCAACATCACGACGTCCTCGACCGTCCGCAGCGGTGCGCCGGTGTTCTTCTTCGACGACGAGGCGATCTTCCAGATCGCGCCATCCGGCGTGCGCAGGACACCGCCGTATCCCCAGAAGGAGCGCCGTGCTGGTTTGAGGAGCTCGGCACCGGCATCGAGTGCCGGGTCGATGAAAGAGTCGACGACCGCCGGCTCGGCGACGACGAGGGAGAGCACGAACCCACGGAACCCGGTGGTCGGCTCGTCGCTGTGGTGCAGGCGAAGCCGATCACCGAGTCCGAAGGCCTTGTCGTAGAACGCTTTGGCGTCTCCGGGATCGGTGACGCCGAGGGACAGGAATCGATGGTTGTGGTCATGTCCTCACGGTAGGACCGGTGACCGCACCCAGGCTTCTCGATTCCTGACCGGTTTTCCGACGTCTCCTATCAAAGCGGCAAGAGGATGTCCTTCACCTGCGGATCGGTGCGCAGGTAATTCTGGACGGCGGGATCCTTGAAAGCGGCGACCAGCTTCTTGATGTTGTCGGCGTCCTTCCACTTCGACCCGATGGTCAGCTGCCCGGCGAATTCGTCGGGCGCAGGCGGCGAGAAGATCTGCTTGGCGATGTCGATGTCGGCGGCGAGGTAGTACTCGGTGTAGCCGACGGTGGCGTCGAGGTCGGGCAACGCACGCGACTGTGCGGCGAAGTCGAGCAACTTGAACTGCAGGTTCTTCGGATTCGTCGCGATGTCGTCCTGCGTGGCCTTCCACTTGTCCACCCCCGGCTTCAGGGTGATCAGACCGGCCCGCTCGAGCAGCCACAGGCCCTGCGCTTCGTTCGCGGGGTCGGAGTACAGCGACACCGTGCCGTTCTGCGGGATCTGTGCGGGCGAGGTGTACTTGTCCGACCAGATACCGAATCCCCAGCGGAACACCGGAGTTGCGGCCTCCTCCTGGAAGTCGGGGTTCGCGTCGAGCACCTGCGAGAGCCAGAGGCGATGCTGGTAGATGGTGCCCGCCACCTCACCGTCACTGACCGCCCGGTTCAGCGTCGTGGAGTCCGAGAGTCCCTTGAACGCCACGGTGATCCCATAGCGGGGTGCGACATTCTTCGACACGAAGTCGACGAGCGCTTCCTCGGCGGCGTTGCCCTCGGCGGTCACGACCGTCAGCGTCGCTCCGGGAGTGTCGTTGGCGGACTTGGTATCCGATCCGGCGAAGCGCCAGCCGATGATCGCTGCGATGACGACGACAACCACTCCGATCGCGGCGTAGATCGGCCACCGACGCCGGGTGCGCAGTTCGATGTCACCGCCCGGTGGTGGTGGCGAGGAATCGGTGGAGTCGATCTGGGGTCCGGTGGTCTGCGACATGGGGTATCGCCCTTCGTGTGGGTGTGGGTGTGGGTGTGGGCTGAGCAGGGGAGCGGGATGGGTCAGACTTTGGTGCGAGCGGATCGATCGGTGCGAATGGTTCTGCTGCGCAGGGACTTCTCCGGTGTGAGATGCCGGACGAGGCCGTCGCCGATCACCTGGATCAACGCGACGACGACGATGAGGGTGACGATCGTCGCGATCATCACGCCGTGATCGAAACGCTGATAGCCGTAGGTGACCGCGACATATCCCAGGCCGCCCGCGCCGATGGTGCCGGCGATCGTGGAGTACTCGATCATCGCGATCGTGTTGATCGTGAGGCCGCCGACGATGTTGGGAAGGGCCTCGGGAATCTGTGCGGTCCAGATTATCTGGGCGTTCGACCCGCCCGATGCCTTGGCCACCTCCACCACAGAGGTGGGTACCGAGCGCAATGAATTCTCGACGATGCGGGTGAAGAAGGCGATCCCGGCGATCGACATCGGGACGACTGCGGCCGGGATCCCGATGTTGGTGCCGGTGAGCAGACGGGTGAACGGGATGATCGCCGTCATCAGGACGAGGAACGGCAGTGACCGTCCGATGCTGATCACCCAGGACAGCGGCGTGTGCAGGGACCGGTTCTCGAACAATCCGCCCGGGGCGAGGTTGTGGATCAGCGCACCGAGCGGCACCCCGACGACCAACACGATCACCATCACGATGCTCACCATGAGGACGGTGTCGACGAAGGCCGGGATCAGCAGCGACGGAATCTCGTTGACCGGCACGGTGATCGCTGCCAGATGACTGGTCGCGCTCATACCGTGGCCTCCTGGGAACGTGCGCCTGCGCCGACGGTGATCCCGTAGGTGGCGGCCTCGGCGGCAAAGGCGTCGAGCGAGTGGTTCTCGACGGAGACGGTGAGCTCGCCCGCGGTGACGCCGTCGACGCTTTGGATGTTGGCGCCGAGCACACCGACGGTGGTACCGATCGTGCTCGACACCCGTGCGATCCAGTCCGGTGGTACGGCCGCCGAGTTGTAGGTCACCTCGACGCTGCTGCGGCCGGGCGCGGCGGGGGCGGCGGTTCCGTGTGGGCGCAACGCCTTTCCCAGTACCGAGTCGGGGTCGAGGACGAGATCTGCCACCGCCCCCTGCTCTACGATGCGCCCATGATCGAGGCGACCGGCGCGGTCGGCGATTCGCGTGATGACATCCATCTCGTGGGTGATGAACACCACGGCCAAGCCCAGCTCGTCGCGGACATCGCCGAGGAGGTTCAAGAATGACGTCGTCGCCTGCGGGTCGAGACCAGAGGTCGCCTCGTCGGAGAGCAACACCGCGGGTTTGAGCGCCAGCGCGCGAGCGATTCCCACGCGTTGCCGCTGCCCGCCGGAGAGCTGATGGGGATAGAGATCGGCGCGGTCGGCCATGCCGACGCGATCGAGCAACTCGCCCACCCGCGTACGGATGGAGGCCTTGGTCGCGCCGAGATACTCGAGGGGGAGCGCGACGTTCTCGGCTGCGGTTCTGCGTGACAACAGATTCGCCGATTGGAAGACGGTTCCGATACGTCGCCGCGCGGCCCGCAAGGCGCCGGCGTCGAGATGGGCGAGGTTCTCGCCGTTGACGATCACCTCACCGGAGGTGGGCCGCTGCAACAGATTCAGGCATTGGGTCAGCGTGGACTTGCCCGCACCGGACGGGCCGACGACGGCGAAGATCTCGCCCCCGGACACGGAGAAGGTCACGTCGTCGAGGACGGTCACCGGTCCCGAGTGCGTGGTGAAGACCTTGTGGAGATGGGAGACCTCGATCATGGGCGATCGGGCTCACTGCGTGGACGTTCTGGCACCAGGAGATCCTGACGACCCCGACACGTGAGGACCATCATTGCGCGCACTGCGCGCAAAACCGACGGGGCGGACGTTTCGGAATCGGCGCCGTCCACCTCGGGGCGGCGGTCTACCCTCGCCCGCATGCATGACTACACGGGGGAGAAGGTCGCTGCGAACTACTGGCGCGGCGCAGAAGCGGTCGGAGGCAAGCTCCGCTTCGACGAGACCGGCATGACATTCGACTCGCACAGGTTCAACGTCCAGACGGGGAGCACCCGCATCGAGTACCGGGACATCGCCGGACTCACGAGGTACCGGACGCTCGGACTGATGAACAACGGCCTCACCGTCCGCGCCAAGGACGGGACCGCACACAGGTTCGTGCTCAACCGCCGCGGTCGTGTCATCGAGTTCCTGACCAGCCGGATGACTCCCGGCTGAGCACATATGCGCAATCGGCCATGAGGGCGTAGTACGGAGGGGGGACCGAGACCGTACGAAAGGTGATGCCAGATGAAGGCCGTCCAGATGATCAAGCCCGGTGCCGAGCCCGAACTCCGTGAGGTGAGCAAGCCGGCGCCCGGCCCCGGGCAGGTACTGCTCAAGGTCACCGCAGCGGGCGCCTGCCACTCCGACGACTTCGTTCTCAACATGCCGGCGGAGAACTTCCCGTATCCCCTGCCGATGACCCTCGGTCATGAAGGGGTCGGCGTCGTTGCCGAAGTGGGACAGGGGGTCTCGTCGGTGACCGAGGGTAGCGCCGTCGCGGTCTACGGCCCGTGGGGATGTGGGGTGTGTCACTTCTGTGCTCGAGGGCTGGAGAACTACTGTTCGCGCGCAATCGAATTGGGGATCACGCCGCCCGGACTGGGTACCGATGGCGCGATGGCCGAGTACCTCATCGTCGACGACGCCCGGCATCTCGTTCCGATCGGTGACCTGGATCCGGTGACCACCGTCCCGCTCACTGACGCCGGCCTGACGCCGTATCACGCGATCAAGCCGTCGCTGAGCAAGCTCGTCGGTGGCACGACGGCCGTGGTGATCGGTTCCGGCGGACTCGGTCACGTCGCGATCCAGATGCTGCGTCACCTCACCCCCTCCCGGATCATCGCGCTCGACGTGACCGAGGAGAAGCTCGCCTTCGCCAAGGAGGTTGGCGCGCATGAGGCAGTGCTCAGTGACGCCGATGCCATCGCCAATGTCCGCAAGATCACCGGAAGTGATGGTGCCACCGCAGTATTCGACTTCGTCGGATATCAGCCGACCATCGACACCGCGATGGGTGTGGTCGGCGCGATGGGTGATGTGACCATCGTCGGACTCGGAGACGGGGTGGCCACGGCCAAGGTGGGCATTTTCGCCCAGCCCTACGAGGTGTCGGTGCGTGCCCCCTACTGGGGTGCCCGTGATGAACTCATGGAGGTGCTCGACCTGGCGCGCGACGGTGTGCTCGATGTTGCGGTGGAGCGCTTCACCCTCGACAACGCCCTCGATGCCTACCGCAAGCTCGCGGCGAACGATCTGCGCGGGCGTGCCGTGGTGGTCCCGGAGTAGCGGGGGAGCCCGGGGTAACAGGGGAGTTCAGGGCACCCGCACCACACCGATACCGGCTCGCTCGAAAGGTTCGAGCTGGTCATCGGTGGCGGAGGTGTCGGTGACCAGCACGGCATCCGGCGGTATCGGCGCCCAGGCATGAAAGGGCCGCTTCCCGAGCTTGTCGGCATGGGCGAGGATGTACACCTCGCCACAACGGCTCATCATGATCTCCTTGAGTCGCGTCTGGTCGAGCGCAGCCTCACAGATACCGCGGTCGGCGGCCACCGCGTCGGCTCCGAGGAATCCACGGTCGAAGGTGACGCGCTCGAGGGCGGCCTCGGCGAGCGGGCCGACGAACCCCTGGCTGAGGTGCCGGAGAGTGCCGCCGATGCACTCGACGTGCACGTTGTCGGCGTCGGCCAGCGCCTCCAGCGCCGTCAGCCCCGCGGCAAAAGCGGTGAGATCGGTGACATCGCTGAGGAATTCGCCCATCGCGCCGACCGTCGTGCCGGCGTCGAGCAGGATCGTCTCACCGGAACCCACCTGCTGTGCAGCCCATTTGGCGATCGCGCGCTTGGCCTCGTATCCCTCGGAAGCGCGCTGATGGATCGACGACTCCGGGTGGGGAGTCAAGGCCATCGCACCGCCGAGGGTGCGGGCGATCAGTCCCTGCGAGGTGAGCAGTCCCAGGTCGCGGCGGATGGTCGACGGTGTGACACCGAACTGCGCCGACAACTCGTCGACGCTGGCCAGGCCGCTGGAGCGGGCCAGCCGAACGATCTCTTCGCGTCGCGACTGCGAACTGCGCATCTCGTGAGTTCTCCTATCGTGCGGCCGTGGTGCTGTGTGCGAGTCCGGCCGCCTGACGAAGGGCTTCGACCATGCTACCCGCCTCGGCCACGCCCTTTCCGGCGATGTCGAAGGCCGTGCCGTGGTCGACCGAGGTGCGGATGACCGGAAGGCCCACAGTGATGTTGACGCCTGCTTCGATTCCGAGAACCTTGACCGGCCCGTGGCCCTGGTCGTGGTACATCGCGACGATCAAGTCGTAGTCGCCGCGCCCGGCGAGGAAGAATGCGGTGTCGGCCGGGAGGGGCCCGACGGCATCGATTCCATCGGCGGTGAGCCGCTCGATGGCCGGCACGATCTTGGCGTCTTCTTCTCCGTAGCCGAACAGTCCGTTCTCACCCGCATGCGGATTGATCCCGCACACACCGATTCTCGGGTGCGGGTTGCCGGCCGCGACGAGGGCCTCGTGGCCGCGACGTATCGTCCGTTCCACCAGCCCGGGCTCGATCCGCGCCACGGCGTCGATCAGACCGATGTGGGTGGTGACGTGGATGACCTTGAGCTTCGGTGTCGAGAGCATCATCGACACCTCCTCGGTGCCGGTCAGATCCGCCAGCAGCTCGGTGTGCCCGGGATAGATGTGTCCGGCCGAATGCAGTGCCTCCTTGTTCAGCGGGGCGGTGCAGATCGCCTGGACCCGGCCGGCCACCGCCAATTCGCTTGCCACCCGGATATATTCGTAGGCAGCGTGACCCGCCACCGCGGACAGTTCACCCCACGGCAGGTCTGCGGGAAGCAGATCGAGGTCGATGACGTTGATGCGCCCGGGCGCCGGTACCGCATCCTCGACGGTGTCGACGCGGACGATATCGGCGCTCACACCGAGGATGTCCGCCGCGGCGGCGAGCCGCCCGGCGTCGCCGATCACCACCGTGTTGCAGATCGCCTGGGCCTCGGCCGTCAACAGAGCGCCGACGATCACCTCGGGCCCGATACCCGCGCCGTCTCCCATGGTCAGTGCGACGACGGGCAGGGGCGCGGTTTCGCTCGCGGTCATGATGATTCCTTTGCGTGTAGTGCCGTTGGGTGTAGGGCCTCGGTGTGTGCGGCCTTCGTGTTTGCGGCGTGGTCGGTGGCGGGGGCGAGTAGGTGATCGACGATGGTGGTGAAGCTGTCGGCGTCGCCGAAGCTTCCGGGCCGGGTCACCAGCCGCCGGCCCTCCGGTGTGCAGGACAGCACCGCCCCGTGGTGGATCTCGTGATAGGGCCGGAGCAGTGAAATCCCCAGGGCATCAAGGACTCCACGGGCTGTCTCGCCGCCGGTGAGCACGAGATCGGGGGTGGTGGCGGCCTGCGCGTCGGCGATCACGGCCCCGAGTCGTGACGAGAGGACGCGAGCACGGGCGGCGTCGAGATCGCCCGACACCGATACGACGGTCACACGATGCTCACGCAGCGACGCGTGCAGCGCGGAGGCCTCGATGGTTCCGGCGAGCAGATCGGCTGCGGGGAGCCGGATGTGACATGCGCCGGCGTCGACGAGCCTGGTGATCTGCTCGCGCGCTGCGGGTGCGGCTGTCCCGGCGACCACCAACACGCGGTTGGTCATCCGGGGCGTCACCGGGCCTCGGTCGATGGGGCCGGATACCGAGGAATCAGAGTGTGGCACTGCAACCCTCGCGACCGCGGCTGCCAGGGCCGCGGTGCCGACCAACTGCGTGCGCGTGTCCGCCGCCGACTGCACGATCGCGTCGAGATCGGCGTCGGTGAGCACGTCGTGGATCGAGATCCGATCCTCGGTCGGTAGGTCGCGTAGCAGCGCCGCGATGGACTCCGGTGGCACACGTGTTTCGGCCGACCAGTGGTCGGTGTGGTGGAGCGGGGTCCCGTCTACATGCAGGACGCCGTCGACGACGAGTCGACCGAGAACCGGAAGACCTGCGGCGACGAGTACCGGCCCACGGTCGGCGAGCGCTCCGACCTCCGCGCGGATGTGTCCGCGCAGCAACGAATCGATCTTCTTCACCAGCACGGCTTCGGTGGGCACGGCGTCCAGTGCCTTACGCAATGTGCGGGCCGCGCAAGCCGGTTCGTTCATCGTTCGCGTGTTCAGGTCGATGACGGTCACCTCCCCGTCGGCCGTGGGCGCACCGTCGGTGAGACGGTCGGCGGTGAGGTGGACCGTCACCGGTCGGCCGGTGCCGAGAAAGGCTGCTGCGCACTCCGCCGCCCCCGACAGGTCATCGGCGAGTACCCAGACATCTTTCGTCACTGTGTCATTGACATCTTTCGCCACTGTGTCATTCACAGCGAGACCCCTCCGCATTGGACGATGGTCTGACCGGTGATGCTCCCGCTGAACGGACCCAGTAGAAAGGCGACGAGCGCTGCCACCTCCTCGGGTTGCACGAGCCGTCCCGACGGCGGAACCCGTACGGGAGTCTGCGCGCGGGCCGGGTCGGTGAGCATGGGTGTCTCGGTGGGGCCGGGCGCCACCACGTTGACGGTGATGCCGCGCTCGATGACCTCGGCGGCCCAGGAGCGCGCCATCCCGGTCAGTGCCGCCTTGGTGGCGGCGTACTGACTCTTGCCGGGGTTGCCGGTCATGGTGCGGCTGCCGATCAACACGATGCGTCCGCCGTCGCGGATACGGGGCGCGAGGGCGTCGACGACGACCTCGGCGGCGGTGACGTGGACACGCCACATCGCCAGTCCGTCGTCGGGATCCAGCGATCCCAGGAATCCCGACCGCTGCAGCCCCGCGGCATGCGCGATGGCATCAATGCGCCCGATGCCGGCGAGTGTCTCACGGAGTGCAACGGTGTCGGTGAGATCGGCAGCCAGCCACTCGAAGTGGTCGTCGGTGAGGCCGGGATCGCGTCTGCTGAGACCGATCACGCGCCGGCCGTCGTCGAGCAGGCGCCGTGTGATCGCGGCGCCGATACCCGAACTCGCGCCGGTGACCACGGTCGCCGGCTCCGAGGCGCTCACGTGCGGTACCCGATCCAGTCCGGGCTGATCTCCACGTACTCGATCGCCTGCCGGAACCGCGTGAAGGCCACATGAAAGGTGTTGTTCGCGAACACGATCGACGGGTACGAGAACTCACGGTTGAGTCCGTCACGTGAATTGTTGGACAGGCAGTAGCCATCTCCGTCCTCGATGTCGCGTCGTATCGGCCAGCTCAGGCCGGCGTCGTCGGAGATCGCCAGGGTCATCGGCGCGCGCGGTGCGCCCCAGAATGCCGCTCTCTCAACGGTATCGACCGCCGCTGTCGTCGCTGTCGTCGCCGCTGCCGAGTCGATGATCCCGTCGTCGTCGATCTCGTCGTAGAGCGACTCACGCCGACCGGTGGCCTGCTCTGCCGACGAATGGTTGTAGACCAACGCCAGTCGGTCATCGGGCAGGACGACGAACTGAATCGACGAGTTGTTGTTGGGGAGCTCGATGGGTTCCGGCGCCGACCAGGTCTCGCCGTCATCACGTGAGACGCTGCGGTGAATGCGGTCGGCCCAGCGGCTGCGGTACAACGCGACCAGCATGCCGTCGGACAGCCGCCCGATGTTCATGTGGACGCATCCGATGCTGTCGGGGACCTCGACCTCGCGCCACGATGAGCCGTCGTCGTCGGAGACCATCACGCTGCTGTAATCGTGTTCCCCGGCCCACCGACGACCGGGCACCTTGACGCAGTGGAAGATCGGCAGGAGCAGGCGCCCGCCGGGCAATCGCAGCGGTGGCTGCCGCACGAAGATGCCTCCGGATGCCGTTTCGGGAAGCATCACCTCAGCGGCGCCCCACGTGGTCCCGCCATCTCGTGAGATCCGCCGCAGCACGCGTGCGGTGTCCTGATTGCCGGCGTGCTGTGAGGTCCACATCAGCCAGACCGTCGACGAATCATGCACGTGGAGAATGGGATTCTGCTCCGACCGGGTGGGATCGTCGGAGAGCTGTACCGGCGCCGACCATTCATCGGCATCGGCGCCGCGTCGCGAGAGCCACACGCTGATGTCGGCCACGCCCTCCTGGGTGCCGGCGAACCACACACACGCCAGCGAGCCGTCGGGCAGGATCGCGAGGTTGGCGGCGTGATTCTGGACCTGTGGTGCGGGCAGGAGCACCTCGCGGCGTCCCGATGCGGTGACGTCCGTGTGCGGGTTGCTCACGTGCTGGGTGCTCATGCGTTCGTGCCTTTCAGCGAGACGGTGGCGATCTCGTAGGAATTGGTGGGCCGCAACCGGATATCGCCGACGCGCGACCGGTGGGCCACGACCGCCTTGGGGACGAACGACCACATCATCGGGAAGGTGTCGGCGATCTTGTGCTGGGCGTCGGCGAGCAGTATCGCCCGCCTGCTCGCATCGGGTTCCTCGGAAGCGCGGGTGATCAGCGCGGTGACCTCGGGGAACTGGTACCCGTGATAGGTGTCGCGGGTCTTCTCCTTCTCGGGCGTCCCGGCGTACATGCCCTGCATGATGGTCAGCGCCAAGCCCGTCGGGCTGGGGTAGCCGTTGCCGATCACGTCCCAGTCGCCGCCACGTCCCTGACGCCACGTGGCGATGTCGCCGCCGGGCTCGAACTGCTGCAGTCTGGCTCGTACGCCGACCTTGCCCAGCATTTCGACGACCGACTCCATGATCGAGGTGTCTGCCGCGAATTCGCCTGTCTCCCAGATGATCGTGATGCCGAGGTTGCGCACCCCGAGCTGATCGAGCTCGGAGCGCGCACGGTCGGGGTCGTAGACGAAGCGGCCGGTCTCGACGGCGCCGTCGAGCCTGGTCGGCACCACGCCGAGCGACGGTGCGGCCGAGCCCTGCAGCACATGGTCGAGCAGCGAATCGCCGTCGATCGCATAGGACAGTGCCCGACGCACTCGCGCATCGGCCATCGGGCTGCCCGGTGGTTTGCGAAAGTTGTAGAACAACTGATTCAGCCGGACGCCGTCGGCGCGTTCGACGGTGATGTCGGAGATACCGGAGATCTGATCGGCGGCGTCGGGGGTGATCGAGTCGATGACGTCGATCTCGCCGCTGCGCAGCGCCACGACGCGGCTCGACTCGTCGGGGATGAACCGCACCTGGATCGAGCCGATCGACGGCCTTGGCCCCCAATAATTCTCGTTGCGGGTCAGCGAATAGTTGCCGGTGCCGCGGTCGGCGGCGGTCACCACGTACGGCCCGGTCCCCACACCGGTTTGCAGATCCTCCGGCACGTTGGCGGCGGCGGGCGTGATCAGCACATTCGACATCAGGTAGTCGAGCACCGGGACCGGTCGGGTGGTGTTGAGGGTGAAGCTGCGATCATCGATCTGCTGCACGGTCGGCCACTCGGGGAAGAATGCCGCCACGAAAGACCCGTCCACCTGGCTGTACATCTTCAGGGCCGTCGAGACGTCGGCGACCTGCACGGGGGTGCCGTCGGAGTAACGGATCCCAGGCCGAAGCCGCACCAGCCATTGCGTCGGTGAGGTCATCCGGAACTCGTCGGCGAGCACGAGTTGCAGCTTGAGGTCGGCGTCGATCTCGGTGAGCGACTGCCGGACCGCCCGCTGGATCGTCAGCGCCGCGTCGTACTGCAGGAGCTTGTTGTCCAGCGAGTTGAGTGATCGGTTGAGCGCGATGCTCAGGGTGGTCGGCCCCGGCGTTCCGGTGGGTGTCGCGCACCCTGACAGCGCGGAGCCCGCAGCCACCCCGACGCCCAGAAGGGCGCCAGTGCGCAGGAATCCCCGACGCGAGAACTGCATGGGGAGAACAGGACCGGTCATCGTCGACCTCCTGAAGGTGTGACCGAGGACATACGACGACTGTAGCCAAGATGCGCACAATGCGCAATTGTTGATCGGTTCTTGCGCATTGCACGCAAAGATGGCATTGTGATCCAAGCAACAGGTTTCCCAGAAAGGTCACCTATGACTCAGCTCTCTGCAGCCGCGCCGGGCCGGCCGACGGCCTCGATCCCGCAGTCGGCGCAGCTCATGCGGGCCCTGCGCGCGCCGATGCCCCGCTACATCCTGCGCCGCCTCGGACAGAGCCTGCTCACCGTCTTCCTGACGTTGACCACGGTGTTCGTGCTGATCCGGATGGCGCCCGGTGATCCCGCCTACTCGATCGCCGGTCCGCTGGCGACGAGTGCGGATCTGGCCAAGATCCGCACAGATCTCGGTCTCGACCAATCGATCTTCGTGCAGTACTGGCGCTATCTCGAAGGCGTCGTCCACCTCGATCTCGGCGAGTCCTACTCGTTCCAGGCACCGGCACTCGACGTGGTGCTCAACCGACTGCCCTACACGATCACGTTGGCGATCTCGGCGATCCTGCTGACCACCGTCGTCTCGGTCCCGCTCGGCATCTGGATGGCGCGTCGCGCCGACACCCGACGTGAACTCGCAGCCAATGCGGTCACCATCGCCGGACAGTCGATGCCCGACTTCTGGACCGGGCTGATGCTGATCACCTTCTTCGCGGTGCTCATCCCGGTCCTGCCGGCGGCCGGTTTCACCACCTGGTCGAGTCTCATCCTCCCGACGATCACCATTGCCGTCATGCAGATCGCGCTGATCGCGCGGATGGTCCGGCGAGAGATGGTGGGCGCCTTCAACTCCCCGTACGTCGTCGTCGGACGCTCACGTGGCGTCTCCGAGCGGGAGCTCATCTGGCGCTATTCGCTGCGCAACTCGGCGATCCCGGTGGTGACCGCCCTCGGCACCCGGTTCGCGTCGATGCTCAACGGCGTCGTCGTGGTCGAGGTGGTCTTCGGCTGGCCCGGCGTCGGATCGCTGGTGGTGCGGGCGCTCGAGACGCGTGACTACCCCCTCATCCAGGCCACCGTGCTCGTCACCGCGGTACTGGCGATCCTCGTCCAACTTCTCGTCGACCTCTGTTATCCGCTGCTCGATCCGCGGGTACGGCTCGGAAAGGGCACCGGAAAATGACCGTTCTCATCGAAGCGCCCGAGCACGAACGACCGAGTCGGGTCACCCCGCACGACGTCGCGCAGGCCGGGGCCACCCGACGGGCCCGCGACAGCCGACTGAAGGTGTGGATGGGTGCGATCGCGGTGCTGATCGTGGTCCTCCCGGTGGCCTTCGCGCGGGTGCTGCCGCTGCCGGACCCCAACCAGACCGATCTCGCGCAGCGACGGTTGCCGCCACTGACCGACGGCCACCTGTTCGGAACCGATCAGCTCGGCCGTGACCTGCTCGCCCGGGTTCTCTACGGCGGCCAGGTGTCGCTGACCATCGGGGTGTTGGCCGTGGTGGTGTCGGGGCTCATCGGCCTGGCCCTCGGGGTGTTCGCCGGATATCGGGGCGGATGGGCCGACACGGTGGTCAGCCGCCTCCTCGAGGCGCAACTCTCGTTGCCGCTGCTGATGATGCTGCTCCTCGTGGTCGCCCTGTTCGGTGCTTCCGTGCCGGTGATCACCTTCGTGATCGCCATCGCCCAGTGGCCCGAGATCGCCCGGTTCACGCGATCGTTGACCCTCGTCGAACGCGAGAAACCGTATGTGGCCGCGGCACGTGTGCTCGGACTGACGAACAACGCGATCGTGTGGCGCCACATCGTGCCCAACATCGTCAAGCAGGTCTCGCTCGTGGTCCTGCTCCTCCTCGCCCAGGCGGTACTTCTCGAGAGTGCCCTGAGCTACCTCGGTGCCGGCCCGCAACGGCCGTTCGCCACCTGGGGCCGGATCATCTCCGACGGACAGGATTACGTGACCACGTCGTGGTGGCTGGTGACCCTGCCCGGCCTGGTGATCGTGCTCCTGGTGGTGGGTGTCAACTTCCTCGGCGACGGACTACGTGACCGAACCGGCGGGCGCGGTCTCATCGGGCGGCTGTCGATGAAGCGAAAGGACGTCTGAGCATGACCATGACCAATCTCCTCGAAGTCGACGATCTGCAGATCGAATTGATCACCGCTACCGGGATCGTGCGCGCCGTCGACGGTGTCTCCTTCGCAATCGCGCCGGGCGAAACCGTCTCGATCATCGGTGAATCCGGCTCCGGCAAGTCGACAACGGCAATGGGAGTCCTCGGACTGCTGCCCGACGACCTCGCCGTCCTGTCCGGATCGGCGCGGTACGAAGACCACGAGATCCTCGGCAACACCGGGCAATTGCGCCGCATCCGGGGCCGCCACATCGCCCTGATCCCCCAGGACCCGATGACCGCGCTGAGCCCGGTCCACACCATCGGCGCCCAACTGCGCGACGCGGTCCGTCACAGCGGGATCACCGGCCGGGCCCGACGCAACGCCCGGGCCGTCGAACTCCTTGAGCAGGTGCGCATTCCACGAGCAAAGAGCCAACTCGCGAAGTATCCCCACCAGCTCTCCGGCGGCATGCTCCAGCGCGTGCTCATCGCCGCGGCGCTCGCCGCCGGCCCCGAACTGATCGTCGCCGACGAGCCGACCAGCGCTCTGGACGTCACCGTCCAGGCGAGCATCCTCGACCTGTTGCTCGAACTGCAGGAACGCACCGGCGTGGCGATGCTCATCATCACCCACGATCTCGGTGTGGCACGGCTGATGTCGGACCGCATCTATGTCATGAAGAGCGGGCGATTCGTCGAGAGCGGAGATCCGGAGGATTTGCTGCGCACACCCCAGAGCGGGTACACCAAGAGGCTGCTCGACGCGGTACCGCGGCTCGAGTCGCCCGTCACGGAAGGAGCGGCCCGGTGAGCGAGCCACTGCTGTCCATCACCGACCTGGTGATGGACTACCCGACCCCCGACGGCGTGTTCCGTGCACTCGACCACGTCAGCTTCGACGTCGAGGCCGGTACCACCATGGCAGTCGTCGGCGAATCCGGGTGCGGCAAGTCCACTCTCGCGAAATCGATCGTCCGGCTCCTGACCCCGACCTCGGGACGGATCTGCATCGACGGCGTCGATATCTCCCGGATGTCGGCAAAAGCGCTGCGCCCGTACCGATCCCGAATCCAGATGGTCTTCCAGGATCCCTACGGCTCGTTGGACCCGCACCACACCGCCGTCGACATCGTCGGCGAACCCCTGCGGCTACGCGGGATTCGGTCCCGTCGCGACCGCGAGCGGCGCGCGGCCGAGCTCATCGACCAGGTCGGCCTGCCCTCCACCGCACTGCGGCGCAAACCCGCGGAGTTCTCCGGAGGCCAGCGTCAGCGCATCGGCATAGCGCGCGCGTTGGCCAGCGAACCCGAGCTGCTCGTGTGCGACGAGGCCACCAGCGCGCTCGACGTCTCGGTGCAGGCCCAGGTGCTCGACCTGCTGCGCGACATCAAGCGCCAGCGTCCGATCACCTACCTGTTCATCTCACACAACCTCGGTGTGGTGCGTGAGATCAGCGATCGGGTGGTCGTCATGCGCAGCGGACAACTGGTCGAGATCGGCGACACCGCTGCGGTTCTCACCGATCCCGCCGCGCAGTACACCCGCGAGCTGCGCAACGCAGCGCTCGACCCCACCACGATGGTAGGGATCAAACCCCGCCACCTCGTCTCCCGGCTGCAAGCGGCCACCGCCGACGCCGAGATCCAAGGAGTTCCCGCATGATCGACCTACACCGCACGTCCGCCGTCCTGGGCACGATGACCTTCGGCGACACCGTCGACGCCGATGTGGCGACCACGATGATCGATGCCGCGCTCGACGAGGGCGTCGATCATCTCGACACCGCCAACGTCTACGCCGGCGGAGCATCGGAAGAGATTCTCGGCCAAGCCATCCGGGACCGACGGGACGAGGTGACGATTGCCACCAAGGTCGGTATGCCACACCCGGACGCCGGCGATCACGCACCCCTGTCGGCGGCCGCGATCCGCGATTGTGTGGCGGGTAGCCTGCGGCGCCTGAACACCGATCGCGTCGAGCTACTCTACCTGCATCAACCGGACCGTAGGACCTCACTCGCCGAAACCCTCACCGCTGTTGGCGAACTCATGGACGCGGGCACGGTCGGCGCTCTGGGGGTGTCGAACTACGCCGCGTGGCAGATCGCCGAGCTCAACCACACGGCCGATGCTCTGGGCATCGCCCGACCGGTGGTGGCCCAACAGCTCTACAACCTCCTGGCCCGTCGCATCGAGGAAGAATACGCGGAGTTCGCGCGCGTCACCGATCTCGTCACGATGGTCTACAACCCTCTCGGCGGTGGCCTGCTGACCGGGCAGCACCGCTTCGACGCCGATCCCGGCGAGGGGCGTTTCGGAACGTCCAAGCTCGCCGAGATGTACAAGCAGCGCTATTGGAACCGTGCCGTGTTCGAGGCGATCGAGGCGTTGACGACCATCGCCGACAAGGCCGAGATGACGTTGGTGGAGCTCGCCTTTCGCTGGCTACGATCCACACCCACGGCCGGGCCCATCCTGCTCGGCGGCTCCAGGGTCGAGCACCTGCGTGCCAATCTGGAGATCCTGGCGAAGGGGCCGTTACCCGACGAGGTGATGAGCGCCTGCGCCGACGTCGGCGCAGACCTGCGCGGACCCATGCCCAACTACAACCGATAGGCGAGAACATGACCGGCAGAGCGACTTTCGCGCAGCGAGTGCGTGACCGCGAACCCATCCTCGGCTATTGGTCGGTCCTGGACTGCCCGATCGCCGCGGAATGGCTCGCGCACGTCGGCTGGGACTACATTGCCCTCGACCTCCAGCACGGACTCATCGGCTATGCGGGAATGATCACCAATCTGACGGCGATCGACGCCGCCGGTGGCCCGGTGAGCATGGTGCGGGTGGAGGCCAACGACGCGGCGATGATCGGGCGCGCGCTCGACGGCGGGGCGAGTGGGGTGATCGTGCCGTTGATCAACACCGCTTCCGAAGCCGCTGCTGCCGTCGCGGCAGCGAAATACCCTCCCTCCGGGGTCCGGTCCTACGGCCCGATGCGATCGCAACTGCGGATCGGGCCGACTCCGGCCACCGCCGACGACGAGACCGTCGTCCTTGCGATGATCGAGACGCAGCAGGGAATTGCCAACGTCGAAGCGATTTGTGCGACACCAGGACTCGACGGGATCTACGTCGGCCCGTCGGACCTGCGACTGGCGCTGGGCGGCGCGACCTCCACCGATCCCTCGATCGACGAGCGGTTTGAGGAGACTCTTGCCCGCATTCGGACCGCAGCACAGAAGGCGGGTATCGCGGCCGGTATCCACACGAGCGATGGTCAGACCGCGGCGCGGAGACTGGCCGACGGGTTCACCCTCGCCTCGGTCGCCAGCGACCTCGTCCACCTGCGTAACGCGTCGGCGCAGCATCTCGAGCACGCGCGCGCCGGGCTGTCACGCTGACCGACGGGCCGCCGCAGCTGCTTCGAGAACCTCCTTGCGCCCGGGGAGCCAGACGCACAGCACGGTGGCCGCCAAGGCGAAACCCGTTGCCCACCAGAATGCGGCGTGAAATCCCTGGGAGGTCAGGAGCACGGCGAGCACCGCGGTCCCGAATGATCCGCCGAGTTGCTGGGTGGTCCGGGTGAGCACGCTGGAGTGCGCGATGGCATCGCGGCCGAGACCCACGTAGGACGCAGTCATCACGGGCATCGTGATGGCGCCGAGTCCGATGCCGCGCACCACCAGGAACGCCGCGAGCACCCAGGCGTTGCTGTGCGCGTCGGCGAAGCAGAACGGGATGGTTGCCGCCGCCGTGATCAGGAAACCGACGGTGGCGATCATCCGGGCGCCGATCGTATCGGTGAGCGGACCGGCGATCTGCCGGCTCAGCAAGGTGCCGATTCCTTGCGGTACCAGCATGATTCCCGCCGTCAGCGCGGAGGCGCCGCGCGCCTCCTGATAGAAGAGCGGCAGTACCAGCATCGCTCCGTACAGGGCGAACCCCGACAAGAACATCACCGTCGACGAAGAGCCGACCGATCGCGTGGCCAGCAGGCGAATGTCGATGAGCGGCGCGGACGTTCGCAATGCGTGGAGGGCGAAGACGATCAGGGCGACGACGCCCACGGTCAGGGGCACGAGGACGTCGGGGTGGGCGAATCCGGCCTCGCCGCCCGCGTTCGACAACGCGAGGATCACGCACGCGATACCCGGGGCGAAGGCAACCAGGCCCCAGACGTCCAGACGCGGAAACTGCTGCGGCGTCGGCTCTTTCTCGAGGTACCGCCACGCGAGGAACAAGCCGATGAGACAGAACGGGACGTTGACCCAGAACATGTACCGCCAGCTCAGCTGACTAATGATGAGGCCACCGACCAGCGGTCCGAGGATGGGGCCGAGCAATGCGGGTAGTGCCACCCAGGTGACCGTGCGCCCGATGGCGCGGCCGGCGGCGGCCTGCATGATCATGGTCGTCATCACCGGCAACATCAGTCCGCCACCGAGGCCCTGCAGCACCCGCCATCCGATGAGGGCGCCGGCACTCCACGCGAGACTTGAGCCGATGGAGCCGATCAGGAACACCGCGAGGGAGACCATCCACACGCGTTTCCCGCCGAACCGGGCCAGCGCCCATGTGCTCAGCGGCACTGCAATACCAAGTGCGAGAAGGTAACCCGTCATCACCCATTGGATGGTGGTGACCGATGCGTGTAGGTCGACGGCCAGTTGGTGTAGTGCGACGCTGACGATGGTGGTGTCGAACACCACGGCAAGGGCGCCGACGACGAGGACCATCGCCGTTTTGAGCACCTGCGGATCGATCTTGTCGTCAAGGGGTGTGTCGGTCGTGGTCATCACGACCTCCCGTCTTTAAGAGAGGAATCCATTCCTTATGGACGCTACGCGCCAAGATAAGGAATGTAAACCTTCCTTATTCATCGGCGGTGACTACGATGTCGACATGACGGCCGAGCGCACCGAGACCCCACGGCGGCGTCGCCGTGGGCCCGAGTTGGAACAGGCCTTGCTGCAGGCCGCGTGGGACGAGCTGGTCGACGTCGGATTCGCCAGACTGACCATGGAATCGGTCGCCGCGCGCGCGAAGACCGGCGTCGGCGTGCTCTACCGCCGATGGCCCAACAAGGACGATCTGGTGTTGGCCGCTCTCGCCGACTACGCCGCCAACACTCCCGCCGAGGCCCCCGACACCGGCAGCCTGCGCGAAGACATCCGGCAATTGCTCCACACCATGAACGACGCGCGCTCGGGCATGCTCGCCGTCGTCAGCGCGGCCTTCGCCGGACTCCATGACAGTTCCGGATACACCCCCGCCGCGATTCGCGAGCAGATGCTGCACGGTGCCGGAAACACCCGCGCCGCCGACATCTTCGCCCGGGCCGCCGAGCGTGGCGAGATCGACCTCGACCACGTGCCGCAGTCGGTGCTCGACCTGCCATTCGACCTGATGCGGCACGATCTGCTGATGCGCCTCGAGCGGGTCGGCGACGATCGCATCGACTCGATCGTCGACGACATCTTCTGGCCGTTGGTGACCTCAGAACGTGGCTGAGGCGTTTGCGCCGTCGCTGTCGGCGCGCACCCGATCGATCGCGACCACCAGCGAGATGATCGTCGCCTCGAGCGACTCATCGAGCACCTCGACCTCGTAGGTGTCGGCCCAGCTCAACAGCTTTCGGTGAATCGTGGCGACCGGCTGCCCGCCGCGCAGGACGCTGAAATTCATGTCCCACCAATCGCCGGAGACGTCGAGGCCGGCACCGTCGATGGTGTAGCGGGGCTTGAAAAAGCTGAACTCCTTGCGGATCGTCGCCACCAGTTGACCGTTCATCTCGACTGTGAACCTCGGCTGAAAGCTGAACACCGCCTTGGTGATCTCGGCAACCGGCCGGTCGAAAGTGTCGGTGATGGTGAAGCTCTTGGGGATCTTCATGAAGCTGCCGCTGACGAGGTATCGCGGTTGCTGGGCCTGATCGAGCACGGTGAACTTGCCGCTCGGCGAGAGCATCTTCTGCTTGATGTACAGCGTGGACATGGGCCTCCTCTCGGATGTGGCCCACCCTAGTGGCTCATCGCGTCAATTCCCGGGCGATGTGGTCTTCGGGCGGCTCAAGGACCATTTTCTCGCCGCTATCAGCTCGTATCGCTGTGCGGGATAGCCGTCGGCGAACCCGACTGGCCCACCTGGACCCCCCGAGGGTGGTTCGTCGGCCGTCCTCGTCAGCGTGCCGCCGCCAACAACAACCGCCGTTCCGCCGCGGCGACCGCTCGTCTGGTCGCGTCAACGGCGTCGGGGTTCACCGAGACCGACGTGATCCCGAGTTCGACGAGGCGTTGGGCGAATTCGGGTTTCGTCGACGGGGCCTGTCCGCACAGCGATGTGGTGATGCCCAGCCGCCGTCCGGTGGAGATGATCTGGCCGATGGCGTCGAGCACCGCGGGATCGGACTCGTCGAACACCTCTGCGCAGATCTCCGAGTCTCGGTCGACGCCGAGCATCAACTGGGTCAGGTCGTTGCTGCCGATGGACACCCCGTCGATGCCCATCCCGACGTACTCCGGTAGCCAGTGAACCACCGAGGGTACCTCGGCCATCACCCACCGCTTCAGCCCTCGCTGGTGTCCGAGACGACTGGCGTCGATCAGCGAAAGGCATTCCTCAAGCTCCCATTTCGTCCGCACGAACGGGATCATCAGCCCGAGATTCGGTGCGGTGTCGCGGATACGGGCCAGCGCTTCGAGTTCGAGACCGAACAACTCGGGTTCCTTGATATAGCGGAAGCAGCCGCGATAGCCGATCATCGGATTGTGCTCGACCGGCTCGTACTCCTCGCCGCCGCGCAGGGTACGGAACTCGTTACTGCGAAAATCGGTGGCGCGGTAGATGACCGGACGCGGCGCGAACGCCGTCGCGATGCGGCCCACCGAACTCACCAATGCATCCACCAGGGTCTCACTCTCACCCTTGGCGATGAGATCGTGCGGATGTCGACCGCCGAGCGCCTCGGTGAGGATGAACTCCGCGCGCAGCAGTCCCACACCGTCGACGTCGAGAGCCGCCACCGACTCCGCGCTGTCGGGCATCGCGAGATTCACATAGATCCGGGTCCCGGTCACCTCGGCGCGCGCCACCGTCGGCGTGCCCGGCGACGTGACGGCCACCCTGGCGGTGGTCTCGGGTACACCGGCACGGACCTGGCCATGCGTACCGTCAACCGTGACCACCTCACCCGCGGGCAGATCCTTTGTGGCCGAACGTGCTCCGACGACGCAGGGCACGCCGAGCTCGCGGGCGACGATCGCCGCATGACAGGTCATCCCACCAGCGTCGGTGACGATCGCCGCCGCACGCCGCAGGGTCGGCAGCCAATCGGGGTTGGTCATCGGCGCGACCAGCACCTCACCATCGGCGAGCTGCCCGCCGTCGGCCGGCGAGTTCAGAACGCGGACCGCCCCGCTGGCGATGCCGGGAGCGGCCGAGAGGCCCTGGGCCAGAACCGTTCCGGGTGGCGACGAGGTGGCGCCGAGGGTGGTGATCGGGCGTGCCTGTACCAGCCACACCGCGCCGCCGGGATCGATCGCCCATTCCAGATCCTGCGGGCAGCCGTAATGGTCCTCGACGGCCAGCGCGAGCTCGGCGATCCGTCGCACGGTCTCGTCGTCGAGGACCCGGGCCTGCGCGAGATCCTCGTCGAGGTCTTCGGTGTGGTCGACGCCGTCGGTACCGCGCACGATGCGGAAGTCCTGATGCCCGATGTGGGTCTCAAGGATGGAGCCGGTGGACTTGTCGATGATGTAGGTGTCGGGTTGCACCATCCCCGACACCACCACCTCGCCGAGACCCAGCGCCGCCTCGATGGCGACGCGGTCGCGCGCACCAGTACTCGGGTCGGCGGTGAACGCCACCCCGGACCGTTGTGAGGCGACCATCTGCTGCACGACCACCGCCATGGCGGGCTCGTCGGTGAATCCCCTTGTGGCGCGATAGGCGACGACCCGGGGGCCGAACAGCGACTGCCAGCACGCGCTCACCGCGTCGAGCAGCGCCATGTCGCCGACGACGTCGGTCAGCGTGCGGTTCATGCCGGCGAACGAGGCGTCCTTGCCGTCCTCACCGGTGGCCGACGAGCGCACCGCGACCGGCACGTTGTCGCCGAGCCGGTGATAGGCGTCGAGGATGTCCTCGCGCACCTGGGGGTCGATACCCGCGAGCCCGACCGTCTCCTGCAACTCGTTGCACAGCGCGGTGAGTTTGTCGTTGTCGGCGACCGCGGCGAGGGCGTCGCGATGCTTCGACGCCAGCTCCTCGGCATACCCGGCGACCGACATCGACTCTCGATAGCAGTCGCGCAGCAGGACGAATCCCGGTGGCACCGGCAGTCCGGCGCTGCACAGTTCGCCGAGATTGGCGCCCTTGCCGCCGGCGTCCTCGGCATCGTCGAGTCGAAGGTTCGAGAATTCTCGGATCATTGCTGACCTCCTCGTTCACCTTCCATCGTCCGCGCCGACGACGCCGACGCCTAGGGACCGAGGACACCAGTTGGTGCTGGGTAGGATCGACAGAGCCATGCGAGAACCCGCCGGCACGACCGACCTGGTGATGATCACGGTCATCACCGTCGTCGGTGTGGCCGCCGCGTTCAGCGCGCTCGCCGCGGCCTACGTCTATCTGCGCGAACGTCCGGGACGCGACCGTGACATCCAGGGCAGGGACATCCAGGGCAGGGACATCCAGGGCAGGGACACCCGGGAACGTCTCGCCCGGCGGTGGCTCCTCGCCGTGGCGGTCTTCGGCGTCACCGCTGTCGTCCTGCGATTCGGATGGCTGATCCTGGGCTGATCGTCAGCTCGCCGCGGGCCCGAGTTCCTGCTCTTCGGCGTGGGCCTCGGTCAAGACGGCGTCCATGTGTTCGGCCATTGTCGTGTTGTTCAATCGGAAGTGCACGGCGAGATAGAACACGACGACGCTGAATACCACGGTGATGATGTTGGCCCACCAGAAGCCGAGGACGGCGCTGCTGTCGAGATCGCCGGCCAGATAGGAGATCAGGGCGAGACCGGCCAGCCACAGGATCATCCATGAGCCCGAACGCATCTCGAGGACCGGCTGGTCGTACACCATCTCCAGGATGGCCAGCAGGACGAGGCCGATCAGGACGGCGATGAACAGTTTGAGGTTGATCGTCCATGTCGACCAGATAGCGATGAGGTTGGAGGCGACGAACGCCAACAGCGGGATCACATCACCGCCGGGCACGCGGAACGGCCGTTCGCGCTTGGGGTCCGAACGACGCAGTGCCGCAACGACTACAGGCCCCGCCGCAAAGGACAGCACGGTCGCCGAGGTGATGAACCCGACGAGCTGCTGCCAGCTCGGGAAGGGCAACAAGATGATCAGACCGAGGACGAAGGCGACGATCAGGCTGACCAGCGGGACACCGCGGTTGGTCGTCTTGGCCAGCATCTTCGGTGCATTACCGTTGCGCGCCATGGCATAGGACACGCGTGAGGTGACCGTGGTGTAGATCAATCCGGTGTCTCCGGGGGAGACGATCGCGTCGATGTAGAGCAGTGTGGCGAGCCAGCCGAGTCCGATGGCGGTGGCGATCGCGGCGAGCGGACCGAAGTCGTTGGTGAACCCCATCGTCGCCCATCCGTGGATGAAGTCACGCGGGTTGAGAGAGCCGATGAACGCCACCTGCAACGCCACATAGATGATCCCGGTGAGGATCACCGACCCGATGACGGCGATGGGCACGTACTTCCGGGGATTCGACGTTTCGCCGGCGAGCTCGATGCCCTGACGGAAACCCAGGAACGAGAACACGATTCCCGAGGTGGCGATCGCGGTGAACACGCCTTCCCAGCCGTTGGGCATGAAGCCCTTGGAGGTGAAGTTGCTGGGATGGAATTGGGTGACGAGGAAAGCGATCACGACGACGGTGATGATCGCGAGCTTCCACCACACCAGCACGTTGTTGACCCGGGCGAACCAGCGGACGCCGATGTAGTTGACCACCACGAAGAGTGCGAGGAGGACCACGGCGGTGAGGTAGCCGAGGCCGGTCAGCGTGTGCACCGTGTCGCCGTTGACCGTCGATTTGGAGGTGAACGCGGCGTACTTGGTGGCGTACTGCAGTGCGCCCTCCACCTCGATCGGCGCCACCGTGCCGCACGCGATCCACAGGATCCAGCCGCTGGTGTAACTCGCGAACGAGCCAAAGGCGATGTGCGGGAAGCGAACCACACCACCGGAGACCGGGAACATGGTGCCGAGTTCGGCGAAGGTCAGTGCGATCAGCAGAATCATGACCGCACCGATCGACCACGAGATGATCGCCGCCGGACCCGCCTTCTGCGCGGCATTCATCGCGCCGAAAAGCCATCCGCTACCGATGATCGACCCGACGCTGGCGAACAGCAGACCGATCAAACCGACATCTCTGCGCAGGTTCCGGTTGTCACCCGCTTCAGGCTTCGCAATCGTCTGGGTCCTCTGAACTCCTTAGCAGACGGAAGAACTTTTACCGTACTGAATTGCACGCGAAAACGGATCGGGCGCCGGACTCTTCCGATTTACAACCACCTATTCCCGTCATATCCGACACGATGTCGGGTGCGATGAGGGCTGTGCCGTACGGTGGCGCCCATGCGACGACACATGATTCGTACAGCCCTCGCCGCAGCGCTCTCGGCGGTGGCGGCATCGGTCGTGGCCGTCACCGGAGCACCGGCACACGCCGCACCTCTGGGTGACACCGCGCGTGCCGTCGAGCTACCGGGTCGGCTGACCGCCGCCGACGCCTACGCGGCCACCCGGCCGGGCCACACCGGGATCGTGGTGATCGACCGCGTCACCGGTGCGACGTACGCCGATCGCAACGCCGACACCCCGGTGTGGACGGCGTCGACGATCAAGCTGGCGATCGCCACCGACCTGCTGAACCGCGTGCGATCGGGTGCGATCACGCTCTCGCCCGCCAATCGCGCCGACATGCACGCCATGCTCAACAGCTCCGACGACGAGGCGACCGATCGACTCTGGTTCGCCTTCGCCGGGCCTGATCACCAGACCTTCAACCGCGACTTCCGCGCGTTCGGGATGACGTCGCTGGCGCCGCAGCGAGGATTCACCGAGTTCTATCCCTATTGGGGATTCCAGAAGGACACCCCACGCGACCTCGCACGACTGGTCGACTACGTTCTCACCCGCACCGCGCCGGCCGACCGCGCCTACCTCATCGGCGAGATGCGCGGCGTCGCACCGGATCAGCAGTGGGGGATCAAGTCGTTGCCGGCGAATCTGGCGCCCGGCAACAAGAATGGTTGGTCCGACGAGCAGGGCGGGTCGGTGATGAACTCGATCGGATTCGCCGGCGACAACCAGCGATTCGTCGTCGCCATCATGAACAACCTTGCGGGTCAGGGGGGACAGGCGCAGGGTAAGGTCACCGTGTCCCAGGTGGCACGAGATCTCCTGGGCTGAACTCTCTCCCGGCTGAGACGGAGCAACCATGACCGACGCCCACCCGATCAGCAGGTTCGAGACGCCGACACTCGAGGACCTTCCCGATGATGTGCGTGACCGCATCCTCGCAGTCCAGGAGAAGTCGGGTTTCATCCCCAACGTGTTCCTCCTGCTGGCCCGGCGCCCCGACGAATTCCGGGCATTCGTCGCCTACCACGACGCGTTGATGGACAAGCCCGGGAATCTGACCAAGGCCGACCGCGAGATGATCGTCGTCGCCACGTCGAGCCCCAACCAATGCCAGTACTGCGTCGTCGCCCACGGTGCGATCCTGCGCATCCGGGCCAAGAATCCGCTGATCGCCGATCAGATCGCCGCCAATTATCGCAAGGCCGACATCACCGATCGTCAACGCGCCATGCTCGATTTCGCCCTCAAGGTCTCGACCGAGGCCTACGCGGTGTCCGAATCCGATTACGACGCACTGAAATCCCACGGCTTCACCGACGAGGACGCCTGGGACATCGCGTCGATCTCGGCGTTCTTCGGGATGTCCAACCGGATTGCCAACGCCACCAACCTGCGGCCCAACGAGGAGTTCTACGCGATGGGCCGTGCGGATCGCTCACGGTCCACGTAATGACAGTGCCTGCGTGCCGAGAACAATTGCCAGGTCCAGCTTCTCGGCATCGGCGGTGTCCGGCTCCGCAGTGTAGATCATGATGCGCAGGTCATCGCCGGCGACGACGAGGGTGTCGCAGTCGACGGTGATCGGCCCGACCGTCGGGTGAGCGATCACCTTGTGACGTGCGGCGTCGGGGGCCGGCGCATCGTCGGCGGACTCCCAGAGTTCGGCGAATCTCGCACTCGACGAGGTCAATTCATCGATCAGATCGCGCAGCGCCGGATCGGCCGGATAGCGTACTGCCGTCATCCGGAGATCGGCGACGAGCCGCTCGATCTGTGTGTCGTGCTCCTGCGCGCTTTGACGCGCACGTGATGCCGGGCCGTGGATGTTGCGCCACAGAGCATTCCGCTCCCAAGGCGTGAGGACCGACATGTCGCCCATGAGTGCGTCGTAGGCGGGGTTGGCGATCAGCAGATTCCACGCGGCGTCGTACACCACGACCGGTGTGCCGGCGAGGCGGTCGAGCATCCGCGCGACACTTGGTGCGATCCGGGTGCGGATGAGCCCGACGCCGGGCGCGGTATAGCCGGCGAGCAGGAACAGCCGTTCGCGGTCCGCGTCGGGAAGACGCAACGCGCGCGTCAACGATTCGACGACCTGCGGAGAAGGGGAGGTCGCCCGGCCCTGCTCGAGCCGAGTCAGATAGTCGACCGAGATACCGGCGGTCATGGAGAGTTCTTCGCGACGCAGACCCGGAGCGCGCCGCCGCCCACCGCCCGGGAGGCCGACCGCTTCTGGTGAGAGGCGCTCCCGATGACGCCGGACGGTCTTGCCGAACTCCTCGTTCTTCACCACACGCACCACTTCAGTCTGCTCCCGCAGTTCGCGCGGTGTCCTGGTACTGCGAGTCCTACGACAACCAGACGACTGCCTGGCAACTCGCCGACGCGCGAGGATCGATGTATGACAACCGCAGTGATCACCGGGGCCAACAAGGGCCTCGGCAAGGAAACCGCACGCCTCCTCGTGCACCGAGGCCACCGGGTGTACCTCGGTGCACGAGACGAGGGTCGCGGGCGAGCAGCAGCGCAGGAGGTCGGGGCGCAGTTCGTCCAGCTCGACGTCACCGACGACGCGTCGGTGGCCTCCGCATTCGAGACGATCGCGGCCGAGGGCGGACTCGATGTGCTCGTCAACAACGCCGGCATCGCCAAACGAGCCGGTGGCGCCACCGAGGCGATGGACGGTCCGAGCGTTCTCGAGGTCTTCGACACCAACGCCGTGGGCATCGTCCGCGTCACCGAAGCCGCGCTGCCGCTGCTCCAGCAGTCCGAGAATCCTGTGGTGGTGAACGTGTCCAGCGCTCTCGGCTCGTTCTGGGCGACCCACGAACCGTCGCGGCCCGCGTCGCACTTCGTGTCCATCGTGTACGGCTCCAGCAAAGCGGCGGTGTCGATGCTCACCGTCCAATACGCCAAGGCCTATCCCGACATCAAGATCAACGCGGTCGAACCCGGGATCACCGCAACCGAACTCGGTGGCGGCGAGCCCGGCAGCCATCCCGGGCGCGCACCCGAGATCAGCGCCCGGACAGTCGCCCGGCTCGCCTCACTCGGGCCCGACGGACCGACTTGCACGTTCTGGGAGGACGACGCTGCGCTGCAGTGGTGAGCATTCCGCGCAACGCTCACCAACCAGAACGGTGTCTGATTCGCTCGCGCTGCGACCTCGGTGACCTGGGCGTACGCTCCCGATATGAGCAAGTTGAGTCCGGTGGTGTCGGCGTTGGGCGCCGCACAGTGGCAGCGTTGTCTCGAGCCGCACCTCCTCGAAGGGGAGACGATCACCGCGTTCGTCGCCGTGCACCGACTCAAACCGACCGTCGAGGGCGTGGCGATCACGAACGCCCGGATTCTCGGATTCAACTCGGCCGCGGCGTCCGGTCGCGGAGTCATCACCATGCAGGTGGCCGCCGACGACATCGTCGGCGCCGAATTCATCGGTGCACGGCTGGTGCCCACGCTGACACTGCGCACCGTCGACGGGCCGCGGGTGTTCGGGCAATTCCATCGGGACGAGACGGAGTTCCTCACCTACTTCGTCGAGTCGCTGCACTCCGCCGGGGTGGGTGCGGATGTGGCGCCCGCGCTGACCCGGTGGCGACGGCAGCGCACCGAAGCCGCCGAGCGAACCCGACGGCGACGCGCGCAACGACGGCGGGTGACGGTGTACGGCGAACCGATGACCGAGGCGCAGTGGGAGGCCGTCGACGAGCACGCGGGCGACGGTGACTACCCGTGGATGGTCCTCAACGCGGGGCGGCACGGATTGCTGGCTGCCTTCGACGACCGCGTCGAAATCCGCAAGACCGGCTGGGAGTCCGGGTCGGCTGCCGGAGTGCATGTCGAGGTGCTCGCGCTGGCCGACATCACCGGCATCGAATATCGGTGTGGCGCTTTGACCGGCTGTCTCGAATTCTCGACAACCGATCATCCCGCGTCGGGCACCGGCGATTTCTGGCCGTGCTCGGTGCAGGATTCCGAGCATCTCTCCGCGTTGCGCCCCAACGTCATTCGGGTACCCAAACCGTACTATCTGGGTGCTCGGGCGGCGATCGAGGCGTTGCGTGAGCGGGTCGGCATGGGGCTCTCGGCCTGAGTGACGCCGTGACGGCACCGCCGCGGGGGAGGCGGCACCGTCACGACTCGCCAGGGTCACTCACGACCCGAAGGCATCACCGGTCGAATCGTTGAAATTCGTCCGCATGTCGTTGAATGGATTGCGCGGTCCGTAGAGCCGCGCGGTGGCGCTCGTGACCCCGCCGGGGCAGGTGATCTTCAACGTCGCATTCTGGGTGACCTTGATGATCCCGCCACTACCGGTCGGAGGGATGTTCGGGACCGATTCCACCTGCGTACCTTCGGTGACAGTGGCTGAGCATCCGGTGCGGCCGTGGGTGTTCCACGTGGCCTGAGCCGAGTCGGTGCCGATCAGCAGGATATGCGCTTCGGGGGGATCGGCGGCTGCGGCGGTGGCGGCGGGCGCGATTGCGGCGGCGACGCCGGTCACGACCGCGGCGATACCGATGAGGTGTTTCTTGTTCATGGCGGGGGCCTTTCGGGCTGGGTTCTCTGGCGGCCGGTCCGGGGCGGGCCGGTAGGACGAACTGTGCGCCGAACAACCGGCGACGTAACGAGTAGTGCGGCACGCGGATCGGGTGAAGCGGACTACTCGCCCCGCGCCATCCGCGCAGGAAGAACTCAAATCGGGCAGAGACTTGCCCCAGGGGGATGGTCGGCGGCAGAGTGCTTCGGGTGACGAAGAATGTGGCCGTGCGACTGTGGCTCTCGATCCTCTTGTCGGCGCTCGTCGGGTTCGGCGTGATGCCGGCGCCGACGGCATCTGCTGCGCCCCCGGCCACCAACGGTTACACGGTGACATTGGATCGCAATCCCGGGCTCGGTGGCGTGATCCTGTTGGCACCCGCCGACCTGCTGAACAACCCCGCCGTACCGCGAGCGATCGGGGCCATCGTTCCCCATGATCCGGTGACGCTTCAGGTCCGCGCCCGCAACGGTGCGCTGCTGCATCAGCGGGTCATCCCGCAAGGTCAGGAGGCCGGCAACTTCCAGATCCAGACCTACCGTGACCAACGTGTGTACACGTGGTGGCAGGGCGCCAACGGTGCCGGTCACGGCGACGGGACGTACTTCATCGCCGACCGCGACTTCCAAGTGCTGCACCAACTCCGGACGCCGGTCCGCACCTCCGGTGACCTGCACGAGTTCCGCATCCTGCCCGACGGACGCCGCGCCGCGGTGACCAGCTACGCGCGCACCACCGCCGTGGTCAACGGAGCACGGGTCCCCGTCGTCGACTCACACTTCTACATCATCGACATCGACAGCGGCAGAACCGAATTCTCTTGGGACGCACTGTCACACGTGCCGGTGACCGCAACAACCACGCCGCTGCCGCTGCCGGGCCAGGGACTCGACTACTTCCACATCAACAGCATCTTCCCCGACGGGAAGGGCAACTACCTGGTGTCCTCACGGAACACCTCGGCGCTGTACCTCGTCGACGGAACCACCGGCGCCGTGCGTGCGGTGATCGGCGGCAATCGGTCCACCTTGCGGGTCGCCGACAACGCGACGTTCCGCAATCAGCACGACGCGGAGCTGTTGCCCGACGGCACGATTCGGCTCTTCGACAACAACTCCAGCCTTCCCGGCACCGGTGGCCCGTCGTCGATCCTCACCATCCGGCCTGACTGGAAGAAAGGCACCGTCAGCCTGGTGTCGCGATGGACCCATCCCGACCGCCTCACCGCCTGGGCGATGGGTAACGCCGAAACCCTGGCCGATGGTTCGGTGTTCGGCGGGTGGGGCACCACCGGGCACGTGTCGTCCTTCGACCGGACCGGGCACCTCATCTACGACGCGACGCTGTCGGGGATGATGACCACCTACCGCGCGTTCTGGTATCCCCAGGGGTTGTAGCAGGTCAGGGTCGCGTATCGCGCAAACCCCCGAGCGCATACACGACGTCCACGGCCGCATCGACCAGTCGGTCCGGTTCGACGTCGATGTGGCCATCGGTGTACTCCAGGTACAACGAGATCAGGGCGCCCGAGAGCGCCGTGGATCTGATCATCCAGTCCGCTTCGTCGCCGCCGGTGGCCTCGGCGACCTCCGGATGACCCTGTGCGAGAAGCTGAATGACGGCTCGGGTGAAGATGGGGATACGAGTGGCGCTGTGCGAGCGGAGCATGTCGTCGGCCAAGGGCTCGCGTAACAGGATGCGGGCGCGGCGGGGATCCTCTTCGAAGAAGTCGCGGATGATCTCGAACGACGAACGCACCGCATCGCGCAGGTCACCGGAACTGCTCACGCTCTGAAGGCGTTGCAGGAGTTGGTCTTCGACCCGATCGTGAACGGCGAACAGTAGTTCTTCACGGGAGGCGAAGCTCTCGTAGAAGTAGCGAGGGCTCAGCTGCGCTGCGCGGACCACCGCGCGCATCGTCACGGCCACGGCGCCCCCATCGCCCAACAGGGCTTCGGCCGCCGAGAGGAGTGACTCCCGGCGGCTCGACGACCGGTCTTGTGGACTCTGGCCACCCCACACCTTGGACGTGTTCATGACCGCAATACTGCACCACACCTCGATGAGCCGGACCGAGTCGGCCCACAATTGACATCACTCGATATCAGATGAATCATGTGATTCACGTTTGGTCGGGCTCAGGTGCTCGATCGATCCGACGGTGTCCAGGAGGTCGACATGTACGACGAACAAGAGTTCCAGAGATCCCTCGCCCAACCGCGTCTCTCGCGTCCGGTACCCGAGTACCTCGATTCGAACCGGGCAGTGCCGATCAGGGCCATTCCTGAAGCCGAGCTGATGGCGAGCACCCGGGAATGGTTCGACGCATTCGGTACGAAGCTCGACTACCTGAGCAACGTCCACGACAAGGATCTGTCATGGGTCATGACCTGGGCGAAGAAGTACTGGTGGAGCTTCCTTGTGCGTGACATGACCATCAACGACGAGCTGTACACCCAGGACGTCCGGTACACCGACGTCACCACCTTCGGCCGGACCATCGTCGGCATCGACGAGTTCGTCAAGTACAACTTCGCGTTCTTCGATGCCATCCCGGACTGGCGGTACGACCCCCTTCCCGACCAGGTGTACATCGACGTCACTCCCGAGGGCACCGTGCGGACGGTCATCCGCTACGTGGGCAGCGGTCACTGGAGCGGTCCGCTCCGGCTCCACCCGTACGACGACTCCGCTCCGACCATCTACGGGAACGGGCGCTTCATCCAGGCCCCCGCGGTTGACCGATACCACTTCAACGCCGCCGGCCTCATGGAAGAGGGCGAGACCCTGTACGACTTTCTCGACGGCGTCCAGCGGGCGGGCATTCTTCCGCGTGACGACAGCTGGCAGTTCCGCGCCCTCATGGGCCTGTCCAAGGTGCCCGCGGTCACCCGAGGTCTCCGACAGAAACTCGCCCGACGATGACCGACCGCCGCCCCGAAGCGACCGACGAACCCGACCATCAGATCGTCCTCGTCGGAGCAGGTTTCGCCGGGATCGCGCTGGCGGCTTCGTTGCGCGAGGCCGGGCTGCACGACTTCCTGATACTCGAACGCGCCGAGGAACTTGGCGGAACATGGCGGGACAACGTGTATCCGGGGTGTGCGTGCGATGTGCCGTCACACCTGTACAGCTATTCCTTTGCGCCCAACCCGGACTGGTCGAGGACCTACGGCACGCAACCGGAGATTCTCGAGTATCTGCAGACGGTTGCCGACCGCCATGGGGTGCTCGACCACATCGGCTACGACACGGAGCTTCTCCGGGCCGACTGGGACGACACGGGCTCCCTGTGGCGTCTGACCACCTCCAGGGGACCGATGACCGCCCGGTTCCTGATCACCTGCGCCGGCGTCTATGGTGAGGCGCGATACCCCGCGATACCCGGACGGGAACGATTCGCCGGCAGGGCTTTTCATTCGCTGCATTGGCCCACCGACTTCGACCCATCCGGGCAGCGGGTGGCTGTCATCGGTACCGGAGCCTCGGCGGTCCAGTTCATCCCGGAGCTGCAACCGCACGTCGAGCACCTGGTGGTGTTCCAACGATCCGCCCCGTGGATCGTGCCACGGATGGACCGCACCACCAGCGCCGTCGAGAGATCACTCCTGCGCCGCGTCCCGGCCCTGCGCCGCCTGCTCCGCGCGATCTACTACCTGGCGATCGAGAGCTTCGGGCTCGTCGGCTTCGTCGACGAACGGTTCCGGTACCCCTTCGAGCTGCTCGGACGGTTCCAGTTGCGCCGACAGGTGCGCGATCGCGCACTTCGGAAGACGCTGACCCCCGACTACGTCATCGGGTGCAAACGGGCGATCTTCTCCGACGACTATCTTCCGGCGCTCACCCGAGACAACGTCGACGTCGTCACCGCCGGCATCGCCGAGATCACCGACAGCTCGGTGATCACACGCGACGGACACGAACACCCGGTCGACGCCATCGTGTACGGAACGGGATTCCAGGTCCCGCCGGCGGTATACGAGCGAATTCACGGCCTCGACGGACGCACCTACGCCGACGACTATCGGGAAAATCCGCGCAGCTACCTGGGTACCGCTACCGCCGGATACCCGAACCTGTTCACCACTCTCGGTGCTTTCGGCGCGGTCGGCAATCAATCGGCGATCTACATGATCGAGGCCCAATGCCGCTACATCGTCGACGCGCTCGGCCAGTTACGGGACCGCGGCGTCGTGCGGGTCGAGGTCCGCGCAAGTGCACAGGACGAGTTCGTCGACGAGATGACCCGGCGCAGTGAGCACACGGTGTGGCTGACCGGTGGGTGCGACACGAGCTACTACCACACCGCCGACGGCCGCAATGCCGGTCTGTATCCGGGATGGAGTTTCGAATATGCCCGTCGGACAAAGCACTTCGACAACGCAGCGTTCACCGTCGAACGTTGCCGTCCCACCGCGGAGCATGTCTCGTGAATCGCCTCGACCCGGCAGGCAAGGTCGTCGTCGTCACCGGCGGCGCACAGGGTATCGGCCGAGCAGTTGCCGCGCGGATGGTGCGTCTCGGGGCACGGGTTGCGCTCGTCGACCGCGACGCCGACGAGGTGCATGCGGCCGCGAAAGATCTGGGCCCGAATGCGGTGGCCTATGCGGCAGACGTCCGGGACCGAGAATGCATGCGGCGGGTGATGCGTTCGGTGACAAAGCATTTCGGATCGATCGACGTGATCGTCGCGAATGCGGGGGTCAGTCCGACTCCGGCCACCGTCCGTGCGCTCGACGATGACGAGTTCGATCGGGTGATCGGTGTCAACATCACCGGCGTGTACAACACCGTCCGGCCGGCGCTCGATCAGATCGTCGCCGGCGGCGGCCACGTGGTCATCGTGTCGTCGGGGGCCTCGTTCGCGCCCGGAGCGGGTGGATCGCCGTACATGGTCAGCAAGGTCGCGGTCAGCCAGCTCGGCCGTGCTCTCCGCCTCGAGCTCGCTGTCCACGGAGCCTCCGCAGGTGTCGTCTACTTCGGGATAGTTGACACCGACATGACACACGACATGCTCGATTCCGACGAGTTGGGACGTCAGATCGGCGGACTGCTGCCGTGGCCGTTGAGTCGACGGATCTCAGCTGACGACGCGGCTCGGGTCATCGTCGGCAACGTCGTGCACCGGCACGGCGAATCGTTCGCTCCGGCCGGATGGCGAGCGCTCAAATGGGTTCACGGAGCAGCCAACCCGCTCCTGGATCGATATCTCGTGCGCTCGGCCACCATGCACCGGCTGCTGGCCGAAGTCGACCGCGGAGCCGATGCGGCCAGGCATCACACCTGGTGAGGTCAGTGGGTGAGCTACGCGCGGAACAGTTCGACGCTCGGCACCTGCGGCCCACGTTCAGCAGCCGCCTGCGCCAACGCGTCTCGAAACGCACGCACGGCCGGATGGCCGGACCGGCCCGTGCGGACCGCGGTGAACAGACTCCGTTCCGGATCGCCGGGTAGGGCGTAGAGCCGCAGTCGCGGGTCGTCGCCGGCGATCAACGCGGGTACGAAGGCGAGCGCGTGACCGTTGGCCACGAACCTCGAATGCAGCAGGGTGTCGGGGCCGTCGAACCGCACGCGCGGCTCGAAGCCGGCCGAACGGCACACGGCGCGTGCCCATTCGCCGCTGTCGGTCCCCGCGGGTTCGAGTGCCCACGGGAGTTCGGCGAGTTCGGCAAGTCCGGACGGCTCCACCGCCAGCGGTCCCTGTGCCGGGACGGCGAGCAGGAGCCGATCGTGGATGAGGTCGGCGCGATCGGTGCCCGGCCGGACCGGTGAGGGCCGCCCCGGGAACTGTTCGCCGAGGATGAGATCGAAGGCATGCGAGAGCAATCCCCGATATGCACCCTCGACCTCGCGCAGCGTCAACTCCACCTGCAACGCGGGATGGCTGCGTTCGAGCAGCGTCAGCACCCGCGGGACGATCTCGGCCACCACCGATTGGAACGACGACACGCGCAGCACGCCATGCACCGATGGCTGGGCCTGCGCGAGGTCGACCTCGGCGCGTTCGAGTTCGGCGAGGATCACCTCGGCGTGCGCGACGAGTGTCAGCGCCTGATCGGTGAGCCGGACGCCTCGCCCTACCCGCTCGAGCAGAACCACGCCCGCCTCGCGCTCGAGTAGCGACAGCTGTTGGGAGATGGCCGACGGGGTGTACGACAACGCCTCGGCGACCTGGGCGAGCGTGCCACGCAGGTGTAGCTCCCGCAGGATGCGCAGGCGGCTGACGTTGAGCATCACCACCTCCAGGATCGTTCAGTTCTGCTAATGATAGTTCAGTAGAAACATTCGCTGGATTGATCAGCTCCGACGCATGATCCTGGTAGTCATGCCGGTGCTGATGATCTTGGGTTCGTGCGTCTCGCTGCAGTTCGGCGCGGCGCTGGCCGTCGGGATCGCATTCCCCGCGCTCGGTGCCGCCGGGGTCACCACGCTGCGACTGGGACTCGCCGCGGTCCTCCTGCTGATGATGGCCCGGCCGCGGGCATGGCGTTGGAACGCCCGGCAGTGGCGATCGGTCGTGGCGTTCGGGGTCGCGCTGGCCGGGATGAACGGCACCTTCTACGAGGCCATCGCCCGGCTGCCCCTCGGCGTGGCGGTCTCCATCGAATTCCTGGGCCCATTGATCCTCGCCGCGGTGCTGTCACGACGACGCACCGACCTGGTGTGGGTCGGCCTGGCGCTGGCCGCAATGGTGCTGCTGGGGGTTGAGAGCATGACCGATGCCGCGAACCTCGATCCTCTCGGCGTCCTGTTCGCATTGATCGCCGGCGCGTTCTGGGCCCTCTACATTCTCACCAGTGCACGTGTGGGGCAACGAGTTCCGGGCTCCGGCGGATTGGCGATGGCACTGGCCGTCGCGACGGTATGCGTCCTGCCGTTCGGCATGGGAGGCCTGACGACCGGACACATCGACACCACCGTCGCGCTCGCCGCGCTCGGCACGGCACTGCTGTCGTCGGTCATTCCGTACACCCTCGAACTCGGGGCGCTACGCCGCCTACCGCGGCACGTGTTCGGAGTGCTGCTCAGCCTCGAACCGATCGTCGCCACCATCGCCGGCTGGGTGCTGCTCGGACAGGCGGCCGGTGCCCTGCGGCTGACGGCGATCGTCCTGGTGATCATCGCCAGCATCGGCACCACGGTGGGCGACAAGCGCGCACGCATTACTCCCGACGATCAGCCCGATACCGATCCACTCGAGGCCCCCGAGTCGTTGACCGAGCACGACCACGCCGATCAGTGCGGCCCACACCGGGTTGACGCTCGTCAGCGTCCCGAACAGATGCGCGGGAATCCACCGCAGCGCAGTCAGGTCCGTCACGTACGGCACGATCGACGACAACACGCCGCACAGTCCCGCGAGAACCAGCGCGGAGACGGTGGGCCGGTGGGTGATCAGCCAGCCGATCGCAATGGGCACCCACACGCCCGCGGCGACGAGGCCGCCAGGGCGCTGCCCTGGACTCCGGGCACGAGACGGCCCACCGAGCGATTGAGCAGGATGTAACACGCCCATGAGAGCGCGGCGATCAGCGCGAACCCGATCCCGACATAGTCGGTCGTCGGGCCGGGACGGGTCAGTGTCACCACGCCGAGTGCCGCGGTCAGTGCACACCCGACCGACACCGTGCCGCGTGCTCCGCACACCGCGATGGTGAGCGGCCCGAGGAATTCCAGCGTCACCGCCAGCCCGAGTCCGATACGGTCGACCGCCGAATACAGGCCGAGATTCATCACCCCGAACACCACGGCCAGACCGATGATCGGCAGCCATTGTCGGCGGGTCAGCCCGCGGACCCGCGGACGGATCGTTGCCATGAGGGCAACGGCGGTGACGATCTGCCGCACGGCGACCACCCCGACCGGGGTCAGCGTCGGAAAGGCCATGGCGCCCAGGGCGGCTCCGGTCTGATTGGATGCTGCGCTGCCCAGGACGAGTCCGATGCCGCGCGTCTGACGAGACATGTGCATGCCTTGACGGTATGGGGGCCGGTTCCGATGACCAGTGCATATGTTGGAGTAGGTATACGCTTTGGTCATGGAGTGGGACCTGCGTGAACTTCGTTTCTTCGTCACCGCTGCCGATGCCGGATCGTTCACCGAGGCGGCTGAGCGCCTGTACGTCTCACAGGCCGCGGTCTCGCGAACCATCGCCTCCCTCGAACGTTCGGTGGGTGAGACGCTGTTGCGCAGGATTCCCCGCGGATGCGAACTCACCAGCACCGGCCGACAGGTGCTGCCGCACGCCCGTCGAGTACTCGCCGAGGCGCAACGATTCACCCAGTTCCTCGACAACCGCCATGCCGTTCTCCGGCTCGGATACGCCTGGGCCGCACTCGGAAAACACACGACGACGTTGCAACGCGAGTGGGCGCGCCACCACGAGAACACCGAACTCGAACTCGTGCGGCACAATTCGGCAACCGGCGGACTCGCCGAAGGGCTCTGCGACGTGGCCATCGTCCGGGTTCCCCTCGACGAGAAGCGGTTCGGATCGGCGATCGTCGGCCTCGAACGGCGGCTGGTGGCCTTCGCCACCGACGACCCGCGGTGGGCTCGCCGACGCAGTCTGACGATGGCCGAGGTGGCCACCCGACCGGTACTCGTCGACGCCCGGTCGGGCACCACCCACCGCGAACTGTGGGCCGGGACGGCACGCTCACCCGAGGTCGTCGAGATCCACGACGTCGAGGGTTGGCTCGACGCCATTGCCGCCGGCCGCGGCGTCGGCACCACGGCCGAATCCACGGCACATCACCACGCGCGCGGTGACATCACTTACCGCCCCGTCAAGGACGGCCCACGGATCGCGGTCCGGCTGTCGTGGTGGCTCGATCACGAGCCGGCAGCGCTCGGTGACCTGATCACCGCGACGACACGGCTCTATTCGACGTGATCGAGCCGCGCCATCACATCCGCGCGAAACGCGCCATGACGAAGCAGTAGACGCCGTAGGCCGCCAACCCGAGACCGGCCAGGACGAGCAGAACCTGGCCGGCCGGCCATCCCGCGACCGTCTTGACCGCACCGTCGATACCGGTGGCCTTGGCCGGGTCGGCCGTCGCCGCCGCGATGATCACCAGCACGCCGGCGCCGGCGAGCACAAGTCCCTTGGCCGCATAACCGACGACGCCGGTCACCGTGAGCGCCGGGTTGTCGTCGATGGTGAGGTCGTCAAGGAACGACTTCGTGACGCCCTTGTGGATGTGATAGATACCGACGCCGATGATGACGAGTCCGACGATGATCAGAAGTCCTTTGCCGGCAACCGATTCCATCAGCCTGGCGCTCATCCCGGCGTTCTGGCTGCCACTGGACTGTCCATGGCCTGACGCGAATTGCGCTGCTGACCAAGCAAATCCGAGATAGACCACGGCCAGGGATGCGGCTTTGGCGCGATCGAGCCAGCCGTCGTCCTCACCGGGCTTCGGGTTGGCCGGATGCGGCCCGACGATCGTTTCGGCGATGCGCCACAACGCCATCGCAACGAAGGCGACGACCGCGGCCCACAACGCCAGCCGCCCACCCGTCGACGACGCGAACAAACCCAATGCCCCGGACTGATCGGCGTTTCCCGGATCGCCGAAGGCAAGACGAACAACGATGTAGGCGATCAGCAGATGCAACAACCCGCTCACCACGTGACCGGCGCGGGCCAGCGCCTCGAACTCGCCGCGCCCGGTCGCCTGCCGTACCGCGTCGGCCGGATTCTTGTCGATCATCTGCTGACTCCGTATACGTCGGGGTGCGGGAGGTCTAGGGTGGAAGGTGCTTGCAGCAGCGCCGAGCAGTCCTCATCCGCGTCATCTCGAGAGGCTTCTCATGATCATCCTCGGCGCCATCTGTCTCATCCTCGGACTCATCTTCGGTATCCCGATCCTATGGACCATCGGCATCATCCTGGTGGTGATCGGCCTGATCCTCGCAATCCTCGGTGCCACCGGCCGCGCGGTGGGCGGACGCGCGCACTACTTCTGACCGACCCCCCGAGTCACGACACCTTGCTGAAGGGATCGTGTTCGGCGATCAACTTGTCCACCCTCGCCTCGTCGAGTCGTGCCCGCACCGACGTCTGCTCCTGCCGGTCGCGCACCACCTTGGCGAGGGTGAACGTACTGGATGTGAGGAACAGCAAGGTGATTGCGAGAAAGCCGCGCTGCCAGGCGTCGATCGGCAGATAGAAGACGCCGACGACGGCGGTCGCGAGGCTGACGCCGAAGGCGATCGCGGCCTGCAGGAAGAATGCTGCGGTGGTGGGGTTCTGGGGAATCTCTGAGGTTGCCATGCCGACAACAATCGCAAGCGATCTCGGCAGCGCCATGAGTAGAATCACGCGACCCGCCTGGGTGATACAGCCAGGTTGCTGTCTACGTGCCCGGGTGCCACAGCTCCTCGAGCGCCACCGGATGGCCGAGAACATTGCCCGCCGCCCGATGCCCCGACATCAGCGCTGCGGTCACTGTCGCCGGGTCGTCGGTCCATGTGGCCTCCCCGGCGATGTGGAGCACGCCGTCGCCGACCGGGGTGGCGAGCACGTCGTGGTCGGCGGTCGTCGAGCCGACGGTCATATACGCATACGAGCCCCGCGCGAACGGATCGTCGCGCCATCGGGTGACATCGACACGGACCGGCTCGCTCACCTCGTCGCGGTAGATCTCGCGCAGTGCGTCGAGCACCGAATCGGCGATCCGGCGATCGGACCAGCCGCGAATCGCCCGAGCGCAGTCGGCGGCGGCAAAGGTCAGCAGCGTGGGGGTGCCGTGCAATGCGGACAGGTCGTAGAACGAATGCCACCAGCGCCCGGCCGGCCCCTGCCGCCGGACCGCGTACACGCCGTCATCCCAGAATCGGTGCTCGAAGCGTAGGAAGATCTTCTCGAAATCGTTCATCTCCAGCCGGTCGAGCGCACCGGCGAGTGGTTCGGGCAGCGGTGGATCGACGGTCAGATCACCCGACTTCAGCACCCCCACCGGCACGGTCAACACGACGTGATCGGCGGCGAACTCCCCGGCATCGGATGCCACGACGACACCCTCCGCCGACCACCGGACCCGCGTCACGATGTGGCCCAACCGCACGTCGAGCCCCTGCGCCAGCGCCGACGCCAGTCGGTCGTAGCCGTCGGGAAAGACCACCTCGTCGCCGAGGGTCTCGTCGTCGTCGAGACCGTGGGCATCGAGCTCGCCACTCTCCACGCCGTACTGCTCCTCGGTGCGGTGCGCCAAGAACTCCCGCACCCGCTCGGCGCGGCCGGGCGTCCAGTCGAGCCCGGCCAAGGTGTCCTCCACGGCGTCGCGGTAGGAGCGCCCCGGACCGGCCGAGCCGATGGCGTCCGACAGCAGCGCGTCGACGGTCTGTATGTCCTGGACGAACGCGGCGATCTGTGCGTCGCTCAGTCGTGCACCGTCGGGGCCGTAGTAGGCGGTCGGCCGACTCAGTGGCTGATAACTGCCCACGGTGAACTCGACGGTCCGCATACCGAACGCGCGGGCGGCGTCGAACAACGGGGCGTCGTCGATGCCGTGAATCCACGAGGCACCCCGATCGGTGACATATCCGTCGGAGCGGTCGGTGTGGGTGCGGCCACCGATCCGGTCGCGGGCCTCCAGCACGACGACGCTGTGGCCGTACCTGTGCAACAACCTGGCGGTGGTCAACCCGGCGACGCCGGCTCCGACGACGACGGTGTGTGGCGACGGTCGTGACATCTGACAGACGTTATCGTCCGGTGTGGGGCGTCGTGGCACAATCACACGTGCCGGGCCGTCGGGGGACGCGGAGGAGAGGTTGTGGACGACGAGAACGCGCTCACGGACGCGGCGCGAGAACTCGCAGCACGACTCCTGGCCTCTGATCCGAACCGGCTCCGCCACGTGACCCGCGTGGCCGCGCAGGCCACCCGGTATGCCCAAACCGTTGATCCGCGACGGCGCGATGCGTTGATCGCCGCCGCCTGGCTCCACGACATCGGCTACGTTCCCGCACTGCGCGACACCGGCTTTCATCCCGTCGACGGCGCACGGTATCTCCGCGCGCGGGGCTGGCCCGAAGAGGTGTGCGCTCTCGTCGCCCACCATTCCGGCGCGCGCTACATCGCGGCCGAACGCGGCATCGACGAAGCACTGAGCGACTTCACCTTCGTCGAGGACGAGGTGACCGACGCGCTGACGCTGGCCGACCAGACCTCCAGCCCGACCGGCCACGCCGTGATGGACGTCGAGGACCGGATGCGCGACATGCTGGACCGGCACGGCCCGGGCTCGCCGCATCATCGCGCCCACCCGCATCGCGCACCGTACTTTCGCGCCGTACGCGAACGTGTGACGAGGCGGCTCGACGCCGGTGGTGCAGGGGCGCCGAATCCGGTTTAGCGACGGGGCTTTCGGTCGAGGGCGGACGTCGGTACCGTCATTCCCGCCGCGGTGAGCTCGGCCTCCGAGACGAGGGGGCCGGCGAGGATCTCGCGGAGTACGTGATCCATGTCGTCGTGGAGCGCGATGAGGGCGGCGATGGCGCACAGCACCTCGGTCAGCTCGTCCGACCACTGCTCGGGCCAGGTGGGATCGTGGACTTCGTCCAATGGTGAGGACACCTTGCCGACAGGACGGGCCAGCCGGTACTTCAGCCAGGACGACACCACGCCGACGCCGCCGACGCGGTAGTCGAGGATCGCCGGCGGCACGTGCTTCCACCGTCCCGAACCGACGACCAGAGTCTGGGCGAGCGCGTCGTGGGAGAACGTCGTCGGACGCAGGTCACCCACCGGCACAGTCTGTTCCGGCAGTTGCGGACCTGTCACGGTCATCTCGAGGACGCCGTCGGGGGAGAAGGTCATCAGCTCGACCACCCGCCGGCCGAGCTCCACGGCGGAGTCCCACAACGCGCAGTTCCCGGTGATCGGGATGCGGACGCCCGGGGTCGCCAACTCGTCGTCGAAGTGCGCGACGAATCCGGGATGCGCAGTGAGAGCCGCCAGGTAGAAGACGAGATCCTCGGCGCGGGCGGACGCTCCGACGAGGATGCGCAACGCGTGGTCGAGACCGGGCGCCACATTGGGCGTGCCGTCGGGATGCAGACGCGGCAACGTACGGCCACCGCGATTGTTGAAGGCGTTGATGTCGGGCAGGAGCGCGCTGAAGTACAAGGCGGGTCCGGCACCGGGGCGGATCGAGTGTTGCTCGACGACGAAGATCTGGCCGGGACGGCGTGCCGCCCACAGGTCCGGACGTGCGCGGTCGAGCAGCCGGTTGTCGGCGATCAACCACTGACGATCGAAGGCACGGAACGTGATTCGTTCCACCGGTACCGGATGTCCGCGGTGGTCGGTTGAGGCGGTCGCGTCGAGTGGCGGCGCGGTGTCGAGGGGAACACCCGGCAACGGCCGCACCCCGCGCCTGTCCGGGCTGCGGCTGTCGGTGGTCTTGAACAGCACCGACCGACGGTCGGCGTCGTGCTCGTCGAGGAGGGCGCGCAGTCGTCTGTTGAGTGTCGTCGCCGACGGCGCGCTCACCCAATTGCGGTTGGGGGTCACGCCGGTGGACAGCCACGGCATGAGCGTGGCCACCTCGGGAAAGCCGTCCCACCCGCTCGCGGCGGCCGGTGTGAACGGCGAATGCCATTGTGTGCGCGCCGGTCTCCACCGGGGATCGTCGAAGGTCAGGGTGTCGAGGTCGGCGAGTTTCTCGGCGCTGGTGCCGTGCAGGTCCAGATAGTGGATGTGGGCCGGGATGTCGTCGTCGGTATCCGTGGTGCGGGCGAAGATCCCGATACACACCGGTGTCTCGATGGCGAACACCGCGTTGCGGGTCGGTGGCTTCTTGCCCTCGGGACTGAGGTTGATGATCCACCCGTGAGAGGCTCTGCGGCGCAGATACTCTCGCATTCCGCGAAAGCCCGGTCCGGTGAGATAGCCGGTGGCGGTGAGGAAACAGATGAGCCCCGGGCTCGTTCGATCGGTGCATGCTTGTTCGGTGCGCGGTTGTTCGAGGCGCGGGGCGTCGAACGCCCACCAACTCGCCCAGCGCCAGAAGTGGATGTAGGAGTTGGACAGCGCGAACTCGGTGCTGCCGTTGGCCCGCAGCCGGAATGCGTCGAGCGGCGGACGCCCGGTGGCTGGATCGGTCCCGTTCTCGATCCACCCGCCCTGCCCGCGTGCACGCTCCCGATACGGTGGGTTGCCGATCACGACCCGGACAGATGGTTGTTCGGCTCGTTCGTCGGCGAGGGCGAGCCAGCGGTCCGAGTCGTCGAGAGTGTTGGCCCACAACAGGTTCGGGACCTGTGCATGAGCCCGGATGCGGAACTCGGCGACGGTGAACGGGCCGGAGTGCAGCTCTGCGCCGTGAAGTCGCCCCGCGTTGGCGGAGTCGATCAGGCGCAGGATCGCAAGTGGGAACGTGCCGGTCCCCATTGCGGGGTCAACGATCCGCACCGCACCGTCCCCGAGCCCATCGGGGGCGTCGAAGTGGGTTCGCAGTAGCTGGTCGGTGAGCCGGACCATGTTGTCCGCCAACGGGACCGGCGTGTAGTAAGTACCGGACAACCGCCGGAGGCCGGGCGCGTCAACGCGCAGGAACTGCTCGTAGAGATGGACGTGGAGGTGGGGGTCGGCGGCGGTGAGCGCCGCCCAGTCGATCGCACGCAGCGCTCTCAGGATCGGTGTGATCGTCGCGGCGAGCAACGGGTCGGCGGACCGACCATCGGCGAGGTGACGGTCGGCGCCCTCGGCGACCGCGAGAACCAGTCCGAACACCACAGTTCGGGCGTACTCATCGGGATGCACCCCGTCGCGCTCTGCGCACTCGCGCAGAGCCGCCGACTCCCTCAGCGCGCGCGTGAGGTCGACCAGGGTCGCGACGAGCGTCTGCGGCCGCTGCACCGGCGTCAGAAGGCTTGTCGCTCAGACACGTTCGAGGACGACCACCGGGATCACGCGAGAGGTCTTGGCCTGGTAGGCGTCGTAGTCGGGCCACACCTCGACCATCGTCGCCCACATCTGCGGCTTCTCCTCGTCGGTGGCGACCCGGGCGCGCACGGCGAAGCGCTCGTCCTTGATCTGCGCCTGTGCGTTGGGATCGGCCTCGAGATTCCGGAACCACGCCGGCGGCGCATCGGTGCCGCCCTTGGACGCGACGACGAGGTAGGCGTTCTCGCCCCACGGACGGAAGATCAGCGCATGTCGGCGTTCCTCGCCCGACTTGTTACCCGTGGTGAACAGGATGAGAATCTCTGTGCCATTCCAGTGATAGCCCTGCTCACCTCCGGTCCTCAGGTACTCCTCGACGTGCGGGTCACCATGGAGATCATCGACGGAACTCATGGTTCCACCATGCCAGGAGATCGCCCGGCCAGAAAGGGCCGCGGCGGTGCGGCCCTCGTACACTGGGGAAGTTCACCCGCACGATCTGTGCGGGGCGCGAATCCACTCTCGACGAAAGAGCCTCATCATGGACGCAACCCTCACCCCCGAGGCAGAGGGCGCAGTCGCCGACATCGCCGCACGGTACGGCCTCTCTCGCGACGCGGTGCTCGCGATGTTGTACGCGGTCAACAGCGGCGGCGGCACCATGGCGCAGTTCTCCATCCCCGAACTCGGCGGGTCGGGTCAGTGGATGCGCGGCGGCATGACGATGGTCGGCAACATGTTCGACAACGCACTCAAAGCCCGCGTCGACTCGCTGTGCAGCGAGCTCTCCCAACTTCTCGCCACCACGATCGTGTTCCCACCGGCACCCACCAACAATTCGTTCGGCGGCTCGTTCGGCGCAGGCTTCGGCACCGCCAACAACTGGTGGCCCGCCGATCTCGGGGTCCCAAGCTCCAGCGGCGGGCAGAACGACTCGCGCTATGCGGTGTTCCCCGCGACGCGGCGGTTGGCCATCCAGGCCAACGGTGTGACAAGGGTTTTCGATACCGGCGACCATCAGATCGGCGGTGTACAGCAGCAACAGGGCGGGTACCCGGGATCGGTGAGCTTCTCCAGCCAGTACGGCACCTTCGACGTCTCGAGCCTGCGGGAAATCGGTGGGCAGGAGATCGTCGACACACCGGTGGCGGCGCCCGAACCCCCAGCCCAGAACGGTTCGACCCAGTTTGCCGCCGCCCAGTATGCCTCCGCCCAGATTCCTTCAGGTCAGAACGGTCCCGCCCAGAATGCTCCGGCCCAGAACCTTCCGGCCGGCTCCGAGGACATCTTCGCCGCGATCGAGTCGCTGGCCGGTCTGCACCAGCGCGGCATCCTGACCGACGAGGAGTTCGCGACCAAGAAGGCCGAACTGCTCGCCCGGCTGTAGGGGAAGCGCGTTGGTGGTGGAACTCGAACCGGGATTGGCGGCCTCGCTCCGCAAGATCGAGCGACAGGTGCTCGCCGAGGTGCCGTTGCGACCGCGCGCGGTACGGGTGATCTGGCTGGCGATCGTTGCGCTGGCCGCCGCCAGCATCGGTGCCTGGGTGACCAGCGACGTCGGCGGCGACCGGACACTGCTCGGTCAGATCGCGATCGGGCTCGGCGTCGGCGGCACCGTGCTCTCCGCGGCGGCGGCCACGCGGCGTCGATTCGGGTGGTGCGTCCTGGCCGGCGCGATCAGTGGCATCGCCGTTCCGCTGTCGGTGCTCGGCTACTGGTCCACGCAGACCGGATTGGGTGTGGCGTCGGGCTGGTTTCTCGTCGCGGTGCTGTGTCACGCGGTTCTCGTGGGCAACTGGGTGCAGTGCGGGCGTCCGCCGGTTCCGCCGCGGAGGTAGACGCCCCAATTCGGACTGTGTCCTGCGTCATACCCGACTACGCTGGATGGAACCATGGTCGAGTTCGATCCGCAGGACACGCAGCGAGACGTCGTTCCGGACGCCGCCTCGGAGCTCATCGCGGCCGGATTCAGTGATCCCCTGTTGATCGGCCGTGGCGGATTCGGCGCGGTGTATCGCGCCGAACAGCCCAACCTCGAGCGCACCGTCGCGATCAAGATCCTCACCGACCACCTCGACGAAGCGAGTCTGGAACGGTTCCTGCGCGAACAACGGGCGATGGGCCGGTTGTCGGGGCACCCCCACATCGTGAACATCCTCGAGGTGGGGTCGACGCCGGGCGGCGTGCCCTACATCGTCATGCCGTATCAACATCAAGGTCGTCGGCATGGTACGGATGCTCCGCGGGATGTGCGAACGGAAGGGTCCGGGGTCGCGGTTCGTCGCGATCGACGGGTCGTTCGACAATTGACCCGGACGGATCGACGTCCCGCGGCTGTGTGCCCTCGTCGATTCCGAGGTCGAGCAGACCGGTCGCCGACCCCGACGAGATCTCACATCGCTACCGCGCCAAGACGACGCTGGGCCGGCTGCCGACTCTCGATGACATCGCCTGGCTCGTAGAGATGCTGCTCGCTCCGCGGACCGATGTGCTGCGGTGCGGACCGCTGATGGCGGGGCCGCCGCCGCGTTGTCCATAGGGGAGAGGGGGTGGTCACCCGGCGCCGCACTGTGGTGGTCGTTGCTCAAGACGGTCGTGTCGGACTGACATACGCGGGTTGGTACCGCTGAACGGTATTCGGCACGGGAACGTTGACCGACTGGTCTACGGACGTGGGTCACAGCGACGTTGCAAGGTGGAAGTTGCTGTCGCACATATCTAGACATATCTAGCTAGTACTACAGCCGTAGATCGGGTTCATTGTTGTCGTGTCCTGCGGTTTCGATGGCATTGTTGAGCGCGTTCCTGGTGACGGCGCCGCCACAGGGTCCAGTCGAGGATGCTGTCGACGGCGTGCAGTGGGGTGAGCACGAGAGCTCAGAACAAACGCCGGAAAGCGTTGACACTCAACCGGATCAGTTGGCGGTTGGTGCGTTCACGGTGCCGCTGGGTGGCGGTGGTGATCGCCAGGAACGCGTGTGCGAGCATCACCAGCACGGTTCAGCGATGCCAGGACGTCCAGGTACGCACCTGATGCTGGTCGAGACCCGTCAAGCCTTTGCTGGTCTGGAAAGATTCCTCCACGGTCCAGCGACGGCCGGCCACCGCCACCAACTGCGCCAACGGCACCGGCCGCGGGCTGTAGCAGCGGTAGTACGCCAACTCGCCGGTGGTGTCGTTGCGGCGGATCAGCAACGAGCAGCTACCACCGGAGTCCGGGGTTTCGGTGGAGGTGATCCACCCCACGAGTACAGGCGATCACCTTTGGCGCCGGCCCCGGCCGAGTGGTGCTGCCAGGACCGTTCGGGTACGGTGGCCGCGAGTTCCGCGGCGGTCAGATCCCCGCCGTGGGTGGCGATGCGGCGGTCACACCCAATGGCCAGGACGTATCCGATCTGCCTGTCCTGCAACATGGCTCGCAGGTCCGGGTCGGCGCCGTATACTTCGTCGCCGGCCACCCAACCGACCGGCACATTCGCGTCGAGGGCGCGGCCGATCATGCGGGTGGCCAACTGTGGTTTGGTCGCGAACTCACACTCATCAGGCACCCCTGCCTCGGCGCAGCGGTCACGATCATCGAGCCAACTGCGCGGCATGTAGAGCGCGCGGTCGATCAACGCGTGACCTTTCGAGCTGGTGTAGGTCATGTACACCGCGACCTGGCAGTTCTCGATCCGGCCGGCGGTCCCCGAGTACTGGCGTTGCACCCCTACGGTGTTGGCGCCGTTCTTCAGGTCACCGGTCTCATCGACGACAAGGATGGCCTCAGGCTCGGCGAACGCGTCAACAACCATGGCACGCACATCGTCACCGATCTCATCGGCATCCCACCGTGCACGTGAGAGTAAGTGCTGCAACTTGTCTGGGCTAGCATGCCCGGCAAGCTCGGCCATCGTCCAGCAGTTCTTCGATTCGATCGCCGAGAGCACACCCAGAACGAAGGCGCCCGCGTTGCGGGCTGCCTCGCAGCGGGCGAACCGTGGCGCGATGGTGTCGAGAACCGTGTCCAACTGCGCCCGCCACAGGTCATGATCTATCCTCAAACCCGCGGCTGCCGCAGGCGTATTTGTTGACTTCACAAACCACAGATCATGCCCCGGCAGCCGCTCCCACCAGCGCACACACGCCACGCAACCTCACAACCCGCGATCTACGGCTGTAGTACTAGGCTGAATCGCCTGCAAGTATCTGATCCATGCCGGGTTTGCTGGATAGATGATGTGCCCTCGGTTGTGTGGAGGGTCCCGTCGATGAACGGCATCGCACTCACCCGCCCGCGATGGTGACGGTGCCCAGGGACGTGAAGTGGGCGGCCGCCCTGCTTCCGGATGCGACCGGCACGGCATCGGTCATGCCGCCGGTCAAGACCAACCACCCTGGTACCAGGGCGCTTCCGCTCGCACCGAAGGTTTTCGTGGCGAAGGTAGGTGCTCCACCCCGGATGCCCGAGGATCGCCGACCCGGTGGCACTGTCGACGACGTCACAGTCGACCTCCAGCAGACACGCCTCGAGTCCGAGGTAGAGGTCGTCGATGCGCCGGATGACCGGTCCGGTGACGTAGACGCCCGACGAATTGTTGTCGGCCACGGCGTCCTCGAGGCTGAACGTGAATACCGAATAACGGCTGTCGATGATCTTGAGCGCTCCCATCGTGTGATAGACGGCCGCAAGCGCCTGTGCGGCCGTCACACCCTGGCCCTGCAGTGCACGCCCCAGCACGAAGGCGGTCTCCGACTCGGCGCGCGGATGGATGAGACGATCCCGCGGAACCGCCAGTCCGGCAGGCAATGCCATGGCATCTGTCAACCAGGCCACCGACGGCGTGTGACGCCCAACTACTGCTGCTTGGCGCGGGAGGTGAGACCGAGCTTGATCCCGGTGACCACCTCACCGTGCGTGAGCCCATCGGCGAGCGCGATGGCCTGATGGCGTAGGCGACCTCGAGGCTCATATCGGGCCACTCGGCGCGGATCGACGTCCGCGGTGTACGCGAGCGCTTGGTCGACAGGAGGATCTCGGCCACTCGTCCACCGCTCCATGGTGCGGTCGCGGGTGGCGCCGCAGTGGGTGGGATAGCGGTCGGTGGGGTGGTCATCGTCGCCCTTCCAGAAGTGCGGTGACGCTGCCGATTCCGGCAAAATCGACGACGCCGTCGGGCTCCGGATCGATGCGGACTCCGGCGTGGGCCGGGTCGCCTCGAGCATGCTGGTGGATCTCGCCGTTCACGACGACGATCTCGGTGCGGGAGCCGTCGCGGCCGTCGCATCGGCGTTGCTCGACGTGGTCTCCGCGGCGGTCGACCATCGGATGCCGCAGCGTTCGCTGACCGATCGCGTGCACGCCGACGACCTGCGCACTGTGCAGCAGTCGATGCTGCGCCACATCGGCGATCCCGACCACACGATCGCCGACGTGGCAACCGAGTTGGGTATGTCGGTGCGCTACATCCACAAACTGTTCAGCGCCGCGGGCACCACACCGCGAACATGGTTGTACGGCAAACGCTTCGAACGAGCCCGCTCACTGCTCTCGGATACCGATCAGAGCGTGCACGAGATCGCCGAGCGCCTCGGTTTCCATGACGTGTCACACTTTCCGCGGTCGTTTCGGCGCACCGTCGGAGTGAGTCCGCGAAGTTTTCGGAATACGGGTGTGGTGGCGCAATGACCGTAGGAGTGAGTCCGCGAAGTTTTCGGAATGCAGGTGTGATCGCCCCTACTCGCCCTTGAACGGTGCGGTCCCGAGTACCAGCTGAAGCCCGGCGATCCCGGAATTGGCTCGTGCGTACTGCAATTCGTGGCGGATGTCGCCGATGTTGTTGAGCGGTGGTAGCGTCAGACCGATGGTGGAGAGCACACCGAGGGCACGCCCCTGTGCGTCGAGGTAGGCGCTGCCGCTGTCTCCGGGGATGCCTGGGAAACGCATTTCCACGATGTGTGACCAGCCGTTGTCGGCGGGTTGGTCGGCCTTGCTGACGCCGTGTTGCTTGGACAGCTTCTTGAATCCGAACTTCAGGCTCGAACTGCCGTAGCTGTAGATCTTCGCGTCGGGGGTTGTGCCGTCGGTGTGGATGCCGGTGGGTCCGCCCCAGAACGGTATCGACGGATTGACCTTGCCGACGTCGTCCGGGTTCACCTTGATCAGTGCGAGATCGTTGAAACTGCAGGTGTTCTGATCGGTTTCGCCCTTCTGATGCATGGTGAGCCAACTGTTGTAGACCAGGGTGCCGGCACCGAGTTGTGTGCCCACGCCGGTGATTGGGTTGCCGCCCTTGTTGAAGGTGACGGCGGTGCCGATCGGCAGGCTGTTGTTCTGGCATCCGTTGGTCTCGGTGTCCTTGCCGGTTCCCGAGCAGTGTGCGGCCTGTCCGAGGTAGACGTTGCCGGATTTGTCTACGAAGACGTAGTTGGTGGTGCATTGCGCATCGCCGGTGTAGGTCTGGACGCCGGGGGTGATCGTCGCCGAATCAGCGGACGCGAAATCGACTTTCGCGGCATCCGCCGCCACCGTCATCTGCGGCGTCGCCGGGGTGGCCTGTGTCGGAGCGGTGGAGTTGCCGCACGCGCTCGCGGCGACCGCGACGAATGCGGCCGCCGCGACACAGGCCACGGCCATGCGGCGGCGTGGCTCGGCGATGTTCGTTCTCACCCGGGCAGAATATCCAGACCGGTTGCCCTGCGACGTCATTCAAAGGTGCGAAGTCGTTCGGCCGATGTAGGCGAAAACCGGCAAATCACTCGAAGTAGCGGTACACGACCTCGGCGACGACGGCGGGACGCTCACTGTTCTCGAGTTCGATGACGCCCTCGACGGTGACCTGGACGCCGCCCTTGGGCAGGTGCTCCACCTTGGCGAGAGTCGCCTTGAGACGCACGCGTCCGCCGGCGGGCACGGGGTTGGTGAACCGAACCTTGTTGAGCCCGTAGTTGACCGCCATCGTCACGCTGTCGACGGCGAGCACCTCACCCCACATCGGGATGATCAGTGACAGCGTGAGGTATCCGTGGGCGATCGGCCCGCCGAACGGGCTCTCGGCAACAGCGCGCTCGGGGTCGACGTGAATCCACTGGTGGTCGCCGGTGGCGTCGGCGAAGGTGTTGATGCGTTCCTGGGTGACCTCGAGCCACGAACTGACGCCGAGGACGGTGCCGACGAGATCGTCGAGCTCGGCGAGGGTGGCCAGGTGTGTGGTGGTGGGTGACGCAGTGGTCATCGGTACGAGTCCTTCTCTGGGTGGGTTTCAGTGTTTGACGCCGAGGACGGTGAGTGCGTTGTCCTTGAAGATCAACGGCAGCACCTCGGGCTTCATGTCGAGGGTGGCGAAGTCCTTGCGCCATCGGTCGACCTGAATGACCGGAAAGTCCGATCCGAACAAGACCTTGTGGCGCAGCATCGAATTGGCGGCTTTGACCAACTGCGGCGGGAAGTACTTGGGTGACCAGCCGGACAGATCGATGTAGACGTTGGCCTTGTGTGTGGCGATCGAGATCTGGGCGTCGACCCACGGCACCGCCGGGTGTGCCATCACGATGGTGAGGTCGGGAAAGTCGGCGGCGACATCGTCGAGCAACATCGGATCGGAGTAGCGCAACTTGATGCCGTGTCCGCCGGGTAATCCGGCGCCGATTCCGGTCTGCCCGGTGTGGAACAGTGCGGGCACGCCGGCTTCGGTGATGGCCTCGTAGACCGGGTAGTACCGGCGGTCGTTGGGTTCGAAACCCTGCATGCTCGGATGGAACTTGAAGCCCCGCACGCCGAATTCGTCGACGAGCCGGTGCACGCGCTTGACCGCCGCCTTACCCTGTAGCGGGTCGACGGAACCGAAGGGGATCAGGACGTCGTTGAATTCCGCTGCGCGCTCGGCGATCTCCTCCACCGAGTTCGGCGAGTGGCCCGACGCCGAGTGCGCGTCGACGGTGAACACCACGGCCGCCATGTTGCGTTGCCGGTAGTGCTCGGCGATGGATTCGATTCCCGGCGTGCGCTCTTCGCCGGAGCGGAAATACTTCTCGGATGCGGCCATCAACTCGTCGTCGAGCGAACGATGCCCGCAGCCGTCGATCTCGACGTGGGTGTGGATGTCGATGGCGTCGATGGTGTCGAAGTCGACCGCGCACTCGTAGCGGGTGCTCATTTCGCGGCCGCCAGCACCTCGTCGGGGAACTCCTCGCCGACCGTCTCGAGTTGGTTGGCGAAGGCGCCCGGCCAGACCGTCGCAACGTCCTCGGCGCTGAAACCGCCGTCGTGATAAGCGGTTTCGGACAATTCCGGGTGCGTCCACAGGGCGAGACGGTCACCACCGATGGAGATGGCCTGACCGGTGATGTCGGCAGCGGCATCGGAGGCGAGGAACGCGATGAGCCCGGCAACGTCCTCGGGCGTGCCCATCCCGACCTCGCGACGGATGACGTCGGGGAGGGAGCCGGTCCGCTCGGCCTCGTCGATGAACGGCTTGAAGATCGGGATGGTGGCGGTCATCGCGGTCACGGCGACCGGGCAGACGGCGTTCGCGGTGATCCCGGCCTTCTTCAGTTCCATCGCCCAGGTGCGGACCATGCCGACGATGCCGGCCTTGGCGGCGGAGTAGTTGGTCTGCCCGAAGTTGCCGCGCTGCCCGGCGGGCGAGCCGATGCAGATGATGCGGCCGCCGTCGCCCTGCTCGCGGAATCGCAGCACGGCCTCGCGCACGCACGTGAACGTGCCCTTGAGATGCACGTTGATGACGGCGTCGAAATCCTCGTCGGTCATCTTCCAGAGCACCTTGTCGCGCAGGATGCCGGCGTTGGTGACCATGACATCGAGGCGTCCGAAGGTGTCCACGGCAGCAGCGACCAGCGCCTGCGCGGTCTCCGTCGATCCGACGGGTGCGACCACTGCCACGGCGCGGCCGCCATCGGCGGTGATCGCGGCGACGGCGGCCTGCGCGGTCTCCTCCGAGACGTCGTTGACGACGACTGCCGCTCCGCGGCGGGCGAGTTCGCGGGCGTAGGCCAGACCGAGCCCTTGCCCACTGCCGGTGACGACGGCGACTTTTCCGTTCAGATCCATGGTTGCCTCCTCAGGCTCGGGGTACGCATTCGATTAGAACGCTAACCATTGAGAAAGTCAATGATTGTGGAAGTGGTAACGTGCTCGCGATGGGAGGGCCCATGACATCCCGGCGAATGCTCGACGACGATCTCGGCTTCTTGATGGCTCGCGCCAGCGTGGTGCTGAGCAAGGAGACCAATCGCGCCATCGCGCCCCTGGGGCTGAAGGTGCGTGGGTACAGCGCGCTCGCGGCCGTCTGCGACGAACCCGACGGCATCACCCAGCGTCGTCTGGCCACCGTGGTAGGTCTCGACCCCAGTCAGATCGTCGCCCTCGTCGACGATCTCGAGGACCGGAAGCTGGTGCAGCGCACCACCGACATCAACGACCGGCGCAACAAGCTCATCGTCGCGACCGAGGCCGGGGCGGAGCTGTGCGACCAGGCGCGCAGGCGCAGTGCCGCTGTGACGGCCGAGTACGTGGCCGGCACCGATGCGGGGGATGTGGCGGCTGCACGGGAACTGTTGCGTCGCATCGCCTTCTCAGGCGTGGACGGGCGTGGCGGAAAACATCGACCGTAGCCGGTCCTTGCGGATCTTGCCGGTGGCGTTGCGCGGGATCTCCTCGAGCAGCACCATCGACTTCGGGATCTTGTACCGCGCCAACCGTTCACCGAGGAACGCCGCGAGCTGCTCGTACGTCAGTGCCGCGCCGTCGTCCAGGGTGATGGCCGCACAACCGACCTCACCCCACTTGTCGTCGGGGACCCCGAACACCCCGCACGCCACCACTCCGGGCATCGAGAGGATGACGGCCTCGACCTCGGCCGGGTAGATGTTCTCGCCGCCGGAGATGATCATGTCCTTGAGACGATCGACGATGGTGATGTAGCCCTCGTCGTCGCGGACGCCGACGTCGCCGGAACGGAACCAGCCGTCGTCGGTGAACGCCGCGGCGGTCGCGTCGGGGCGATTCCAGTAGCCGGCCATGACGTTGGAGCCCTGGATCTGAATCTCGCCGCGCTCCCCGGGCGCGGTTTCGTCCCCGTCGGGGCCGACGACCCGGACGTCGGTGAAAAAGTGTGGGACACCGGCACTTCCGAGCTTGCGGGCGGTGTGCGACGGGGTGAGGACCAGCGCACCGGGCCCGGTCTCGGTCAGCCCGTAGCCCTGGCACAGTGCGATGCCGCGTTCGGTGTAGGTATGCAGAGTGCGCGGCGGAACCGGTGCCGCAGCGACGATCCAGCGACGGATGGAGCTCAGATCCGCTGACGCCCAGTCCGGGTGGGAGCTCATGGCGTCGAGCATGGTGGGCACCCCGAAGCCGTAGGTCACGTTGCGCTCGGCGATGACCCGCAGCACCCGGGCCGGTTCGAAGCCTTCCTCGATCACCACGGTGCCGCCCTTCAGAAGGATGGGCAGCGAGATGAAATTCAATGCGGCCGTGTGGAACAACGGTGCCACGACCAGCGCGACCTCGTCGCTGCGCAGGTCGAGGTCGAGGATCGGGTTGAGGACCGCGAAGGTTACCGTCCCGTGGTTCAGGACAACACCTTTCGGGTTTCCGGTGGTTCCCGAGGTGTACATGATGAAGCACGGGTCGTCGTGGGTGACGGCCAGATCGATGCGGTCGGTGGATGCGGCGGCGATGCTGGTCTCGTAGCCGACGGCGTCCGGGTCGGGATCGCCGTCGACGACCATGCGGGTGGTCACGCCGGCTTCGGCCGCGGCCGCGATCGCCACATCCGCCAACGCCGCGGAGTGGATCAGCACCGTGGCGCCGGAATCGGTCAGGGCGTAGGCGACCTCGGGAGTGGTCAGCCGGGCGTTGAGCGGCACCAGGATGGCGCCGAGCAAGCCGGCCGCGAAGAGCGCCTCGAGATACGCGGGATGGTTGGCGCTGAGCAGTGCGACGCGGTCGCCACGTCCGACGCCGAGATCGGCGAGGGCGTGTGCGAGCCGCGTGGTGCGCTCGTCGAGTTCGGGATAGGTGATCGCTTGGTCACGGAAGACGATGGCCTCGGTGTCCGGCGACTGCCGTGAGGCCCGTTGCGGCCACGTGCCCACGCCCTGATTGCGCATCGTGTACTCCTCCATCGCCCGATGTAATCGAGATCACGATAGAACGCAATCGTTGAGAATGTCAATGGTTACGTGGTGTCGTCAGCGGGAGCGCCACTTCTCCACCCGCTCGGTGTGCTCGGGCGAGAGATGGGCCAGGGGTTGCATCGCCGCGGCCATGCCGAGGACCGATTCCAAAGGGCTGGTTCGTGATTCCTGCAGCAGGCGCTTGGCCATCCGTAGCGCCTCAGCGGGGTTCTTGGTGATGCGTTCGGCGAGCGTACGGGCCTCGTCGAGGAGATCGTCGGGGCCGACCACGCGGCTCACCATGCCCCACTCGGCAGCCGTCGCGGCATCCACGCGGTCGCCGGTGAACGTCATCTCCGCGGCCCGCTCATATCCGACGGCACGCGGCAGGAACCACGTTCCGCCGTCGCCCGGGATCAGCCCGACCTGCACGAAACTCTCCGCGAAGGATGCGCGCTCGGAGGCGATCCGGATGTCGCACATCATCGCCAGGTCGCAGCCCGCGCCGACGGCCGCACCGTTGACCGCGGCGATGATCGGCACCTCGAGGCGAGCCAGGGCACGGGGCAGACGTTGGATACCCGCCACGTAGGCACGTCGCTGCGCTCGCTCGTCGACGCCGAACATGCCCGTCCGGTCTGCCATCTCCTTGACGTTGCCGCCCGCGGAGAAGATCTTGCCCGCGCCGGTCAGGATGATCGCCCTGATCTCAAGGTCGGCGTTGGCGGCGTCGACCGCCGACTCGAAGGCCTCGACGAACTCCACGTCGGTGATCGCGTTGCCGACCTCGGGCTTGTTGATCGTCCAGATCTGGGTCGCGCCGGTTGTGGCGATGTCCAGAGGTGAATGCATGTGGGAGACCTTTCGCGACGGTGAGAACGGCGCCGGGTCAGGCGTGACCCAGCGCGTTCCACCGTAATCGCAGGTCGGCGACGGAGGAATCGACGATGCGGCGCATCGGATGGGTGATCGTCGCCATGTGGTGCGCGGGGGCGGTGCGAACCGGTCTGCGCGCGGTCCGGTCGGTGGGTACCGGCACCCGGGTGACGGCGGTGGCGGCGAGCATCGCCGCGCCCCACGCGCCCAGGAACGACGGGTGGTCGGCGACGAGATCGGCGGTACCCATCTGCGCCGACCACCGCACACAACGGGAGATCGCGGCGCACTCGGAGACCACCGACACGCTCGTGGTCGCACCGACCGCGCGGCCCGCGGCACGCCGTAGCATCCCGATCTGCTCGGCCGACCAGTGCGGGGGATGGGCGATCGTCACCGACACCACGTGCCCGTGGTCGGAGCGCTCGGTGCCATCGATCGCCACGTGCAGTGCTGCGGTGACCAATTGATGCGGAGCACGGCCGCGACCCGACGCGGTGCGCACCGCGGTCAGATCGGCGATGCGGGTGAGGAAGTGGCCATAGACGTCGTCGGGGTTGTCGGCGGGACGCGACCACCTCGGTGCCGCGGTCGCCGGCCAGTACAACCGCGCAGGATGCGACGAGAGGTGCGGCGGACCGGGACGCGAGCCGGCGACCGAGGCCGCCGTCCCGGTGACGACGACCACCTGGTCGTCGGTCAGGTGGATTCCCATGATCAGTCGCATGAACAGAGCATGTGACCTGCGCCTAACCGCATGCTGGCATCCGGTTGTCGAGTTGTTGAGAGTCGGGCGGTCGCGGGGTCACAGATATCGGCGAATTCCGTCGTCGGAGCTGGCGGCGAACTCGACGAAGTCCTGTTCTCAGGTGCGCTCGCTATCGTTGGTGAACAAGATGACCGACACCCTCTTCGCCGACATCTCCGAATGGCAGCCCGTGCTCGATGACTCCTACCCGTATCGGTGGCTGTCGATCCGGTCCAACGACGGGACCTATCGGGACCGCCACTTCCAGCAGAACTGGACGATCGCTCGTTCCTGGCTCGACTCCGGCCGGCTGCGCGGGCTGATCGTGTACTGCGTCTACCGATCCAACTGGCGCGACGTGATGACGACGCACATTGAGATGCAAGGCGAGGACCGACCCGACGTGGTGTCGATGGTCGACGTGGAATCCTGGGGCGGCCAGATCCGTTCCGACAACAGCGATTCCATCAACCGTCTGGTGTGGGGACTCGGCGATTGGCGCGGCCCGCACATCGACGGCCGGCCCCGCCGCGTCATCGGCTACCTCAACCCCAACGACGCACGCATCTGGCGGGTGCGGCCACCGATCGGCTTCGTCATCCCGTCCTACGGGGCCCTTCCGAGGTTTCCGGCCGGCACCGACGATCTGCGCAGACAGATGATCGCCCATCAGTACACCAACGGGGACGGCTACGGGCACGGCCTGCCGGAGGGCTACGGAACGGTGCGATGCGACATGAATGCCGCCAACGGCCGCGACCCCGAACAACTTCGGATCGCCACCGGTATCGGGGTGCCCTAGTCGCCCAGCGCCCTGGACTCGTACTCGGCCCGCGTCGTCGAATTGCGCACCGCATCAACCTGGTTGGGCACCATCCGGCGCATCAACAGATCTCGGATCGCCTGCGGGAGCAGCCCTGCCGCCCGCACCGCGGGACCCACGAAGGATGGCAGGGTCACCTCGAAGCGCGGCTTCTCGATCGCCGCGACGACGGCGGCGGCGACGTCGGCCGGCTGCAGCATGGCTGCCGAACCGGTCGCGGTCCCCGCGGCGAGCTGGGTGTCGACTACGGTCGGCATGACCGCGGTCAGGAGAACCCCGGAGCCGCGGAGTTCCTCACGGACTGCGGTCAGGTAGCCGAGCACGCCGTGCTTGCTCGCGGCATACGTCGCCTCGCCGGGAGGGGCGAGTTTGGAAGCGGCAGAAGCGATCGTGACGATGTGGCCGTGTCCGCGGTGGCGCATCCGCGGCGCGGTGAGCCGCACCCCGCGGATCACGCCGTGCAAGTTGACCGCCAGCATCGCGTCGGCCGCCGCGTCGGTCTCGGCGTCGAAGGGGCCGACCCACATGACCCCGGCGTTGTTCACCAGGACGTCGATCGGTCCGACGGAGGACTCGACCGCATTGAGAAAGGCCTCGAAGGACTCGGTGCTGGTGACATCGAGCGCGAACGCATATGCCTCGCCCGGGATCTCACTCGCCGTGACACGCGCACCGTCAAGGTCGCGATCGCCGATGGCCACCCGTGCCCCGGCGTCGGCGAGGTGCCGGGCGATCTCGCGTCCGATGCCCGCTGCGCCGCCGGTGATGGCGATGACCTTGCCCGCTATCGGTGTGCCCTTGCTCATGACCGATCAGTCTGTCACATCGACGGCGCCCGTACGCCCGGGTTGCAGTCGGGCGGCAACCTCGTCGAGGACGTGGTCGGGAGCCAGGTAGGGCTCCGAGGATCTCGGCCAGTGCACGATGACGTCAGTGAATCCCAAAGACGATGCGCGTCCGACCATTTCGTCGAAGAGGTCGATGCTCTCCAGGGCGTTGCGCGGCGAGGCATCGAGACTCAGGTAGCGGGGGAAGTCCTTGGTGATCCCGTCCTTGTCGAGTGTTTCGGTGAGCACATCGCAGCTCGCGCGGATCCCGTCGAACCAGTCGTCGACGGTCTCCGACGGCGTGCCGGTGGTGATCCAGCCGTCGCCGTGCCGTGCGGCGAAGCGCACTGATCGGGGACCGTTGCCCGCCAACAGGAATGGCACGCGCGGCCGTACCGGTTCGCCGACCAGCCGCATGTCACGGGCGCGGTAGTACTGGCCGTCGGCATCGACGTGATCGTCACGAAGGGTGCGGTCGAGCAGCAGGGTGAACTCCTGTAGGCGGTCGACGCGTTGCTTGGGTGGGAGGCGGTCGCCCCCGAGGACGGTGTCGTCCGGGGTGCCGCCGGCCCCGAGGCCGAGCAGGAAGCGACCGTCGGAGATGTCGACCAGGGTGGCGACCTCGCGACTGAACGCGACCGGATGGCGGAAGTTGGGGGAGACGACGAACGCACCGAGGTCGATGTGTCGGGTGACGGTCGCGGCAGCGGTCAGCGTCGGGATGCAGGAGAACCAGCGGGAGTCGGGCAGGCCACCCCAGACCAGGTGGTCGTAGGTCCAGGCGTGATCGAAGCCCATCTCCTCGGCGCGTTGCCACAGGGGCCGCGACTCTCGCCAGGTCAGATCGGGCAGGATGCAGATGCCGAAACGCATGGCACCCAGCCTAGCCGGTCACGAAGTCCAGGACGAGAGGAGCTGTCTGCGAACGGTATTCGTCGAAATAGGCGTGCCGGGCACCGTCGAGGATGTGGGCGCGGGCGTCGGGGATGCGCTCGGTGAGTAGCTCGGCGTTGACCACCGGCGCCATCAGGTCGTCGGTGCCGTGCAGGATCAGAGTGGGACTCGTGATGTCCGGCAGGACCGCCCACGCATCGTGTCGATTGCTCGCCAGCAGATGCGCACGTCGGTCGGCGTCGGACATGTCCGGATCGCCGAGTACGTGATACGGGCCGGGGTTGGCGGCACGCCACTGCGGCGAATACATGTAGTCCAACAGGGCCGTAGTTGCGTCCGGACCGGCCAGTGCACGACGCACCGACGCGTCTCGTTCGACGGCATGAATCCCGCCGGGCGTGGTGCATCCGAGGACGAGCCGCCGCACTCGACGTGGTGCCGATGCCGCCAGGAACTGCGCGGCACGACCGCCCATCGACGTGCCGTACACCGCGAACTTGTCGATGGCGAGCGAATCCATCACCGCCAGAGCATCTTCGGCGAACAATCGCGTGCTGTAGCGCTCGCCACCGGAACCACTCGCGCCGGTCCCGCGATAGTCGAAGGTGACGGTGGTGTGGTGGGAGTCGAAATCGCCGCGGGTGCGATCCCACCAGTGATGATTGTTGGCCTGCCCGGGCAGGAGCAGCAGCGTCGGCCCGGACCCGCGCACCTGCACCGCCAGCCGCACCCGGTCTCGGGTGCGGGCGATCTCGTGATATTCGGCGGCGGGCACGTGGGTGAGCCTAGTAGCGTTGCCCGCGGCACCCCACCATCGCCGACTACGAATACAGATTCCACGTGAGCGGTGCTTGACCCCGAAAAATCGGGCTTTTCGTCCGCTCATGTGGAATCTGTATTCGTACTGCGCCCTTACCGCGTCGGCGTCGGCGGTCTCGAGGTTCGTTGCCGGCGCTCCGCTCGCCTCGAACATGGGAAGGACGTGTCACCGCTCGCGACGGGAGGATTTCTCAGATGTCTACCCACTACGCCTCAGAGCCAACCTGGCGAGGCGTCATTCCGAGTGCCGTGATCGCACCCGCTGGCGCGACCACGGCCAGTGTCCACCATGCGTGCTGGAAGACCGCATGTACGGCGTCGTAGCCGACGGGGCTGCCGATGATGGCGACCAGGACGCTCACGCCCAAGGCCATCCCGATCTGACGACTCATGTTGACCACGGCGCTGCCCGTCGCCGACTGTGTGGCAGGCAGATCCGCGGTTGCCGAAGACAGGATCGCCGGCAATGCCAAGCCCACACCAACTCCGCCTATCAGCCAGCCCGGCAGTAGTGCCGTCGCGTAGGCGGGTGTGGACGAGATCGACAGCGAGATCAGCAGACCACCGAGGCCGAACAGTGCACAGCCGGCAGCGATGACCACACCGACCGGAATCCGGGCGGTGAGCCGGTGCCCGACGGCGGCGAAGATCGGGACCATCAGTGGTCCGGGAGAGACCGCGAATCCGGTCTTGATCGCCGAGTACCCCCATACCTGCTGCATCCACAGGATATTCGCGAGCAGCGCACCGGCGAACGGGATGGAGAAGAGCACGGCGGTGATGTTGGCGAAGGAGAATGCGCGCACGCGCAACAGATTCGGGTCGATCACCGGTTCTCGGTGTCGTGCCGAACTGACCAGGAAACCGATCAGTCCGACGACGGTGACGGCCCACGCCAGCAGAATCCGGTCGTCGGTCCATCCCCAGGCCGGTCCCTCGACGAGTCCGAGGGTCAACGCGCCGATGGTGATCGCGAGTAAACCGGCGCCGAGAAGATCCGGCAGGTGCTCGGCGGCCTCGTTGCGCGATCGCGGGAGCAATACCGCGCCTCCGACGAGCGCGAGCACGCCCACGGGCAGGTTGACGAGGAACACCCACCGCCAGGAGGCCTCCACCAGCACACCGCCGACGGCCGGTCCGAGCGCTGCGGCCACTGCACCGGTCGCGGCCCAGATCCGCACCGATCGCGCGCGGATCTCCGTCGGCATGGCGGCGACGACGAGCCCGAGGCTTGCCGGGGTCAGGATCGCGGCCCCGACCGCCTGGACGGCGCGAAAAGCGACCAACCACCAAATACCTTCAGCGGCAGCACATGCCGCGCTGGCGAGCGTGAAGATCGTGACGCCGATCAAGAAGCCGGCCTTGCGTCCGTAGCGGTCGGCGATCCGGCCGGCGGGTACGAGCAGCGCGGCGTAGAGAATGGTGTACGCGTTGAGCACCCACGACAGTTCCGACAGTGAGACGCCGTGGAAGTCGCGTCCGATGTCCTCGAACGCCACGTTGACGATGAACACATCCAGGCTCGCCATGAAGGCCGCGAGCGACAGCAACGCCAGAATCAATGCGGGACGCCGAGGAGCCGACGCGACGCCGGATTCCTGGGCATGAGCCACGTCGGTCATCGGGGTCTCCTCAGTCGTGAGTTTCGTGACGAAACTGAGGAAAGCAGATTGAGTTGTCTGACGCAACCCACTAGACTCGACGCATGCGCCGCGCCAGCTTCTCCGGAATGAATTGTTCGGTCGCGCAGACCCTCGAGGTCGTCGGCGAGTGGTGGACGCTACTCATCATCCGCGACGCACTGTTCGGGGTGACGCGCTTCGACGACTTCTCGACCCGTCTGGGTATCGCTCGCAACGTGCTCACCCAGCGACTCGACACGCTCGTCGAGCACGGAATCCTGGTCCGGGATCCCTACCAGGACAATCCGGTTCGCTACGACTACCGGCTGACCGACAAAGGCCGCGACCTGTGGACGGTGATCAACGCCCTGCGTCAATGGGGCGACAAGTGGTCGGCACCCGACGGCGCTCCGGTCGAGCTCGTGCACACCGGCTGCGGTCACATGACGACGCTCGAGCCGGTGTGCTCCGAGTGTGGTGAGCACGTTGATCGGGGGTCGGTGACAGTGCGCCGGGGGCCGGGCGCCGGCGCGAATGCCCCGCTGCCGGCGTGAGCAATCCGACGTCCAGCCGGCCGCAGTCAGGCGGGAGCGTCGGCCGCCGGTGATCCGCTGCGGGTCGGGACCACGATGTTGCCCACGGACGTCTGTACGGGTTTGTCATCCTGGTTGAAGGTCACCGTGCGGAGCTTGACGATTCCGACTCTCGGGTTCGACCGTGACGGCCTGACCTCGAGCACATCGCTCTCGACACGCAGCTCGTCATCGGGGCGTACCGGTCGCGGCCAGCTCAGCTCGTCGAAACCCGCGCCGACGATCCCGCCGGCCGGTCGGAACTCGCTCGCCACGAGCAACTGCATGGTGATCGCCGCGGTATGCCACCCGCTGGCCGCCAGCGATCCGAACACCGAGCCTGCCGCGCCTTCATCGCTCAGATGAAACGGCTGTGGATCGTACTTTTCGGCAAAGGCGCGGATGTCGTCGGCGGTGATCCGGGCGGTGGTTGTTCCCGCGTACCGCTGGCCCGCGGCGAGATCCTCGAAATAGAGTGGCGACATGTGCTGTGCTCCTTGCATTCTCGGACCCGTTTCGCGCGATCTCGGGTTGGCGTGTGCTCGTCGGTGTCGAGTGTGACACGCGAACCCGACGCTCAGAGGTCCAACCCACCCCGCTTGACGAGTTGCTTGGCGATGACGTTCTGCTGGATCTCGTTGGTACCCTCGCCGACGATCATCAGCGGCGCGTCGCGGAAATACCGTTCGACGTCGTACTCGGTGGAGTAGCCGTATCCGCCGTGGATGCGCACCGCGTCGAGGGCGATTTCCATGGCCGTTTCCGAGCAGAACAGTTTGGCCATACCGGCCTCCATGTCGGCGCGTTTGCCGGTGTCGACGCGTTCGGCGGCGTCGAGCAGCAGGCTGCGGGCGGCGGCGAGTTTGGTGCCCATCGTCGCGAGCATGTTGCCGACGGCCTGGTGTTTCCATATCGGCTGGCCGAAGCTCTCGCGGTCCTGTGCATACTGCAGCGCGTCGTCGAAGGCGGCGCGGGCCACGCCGGTCGCGCGGGCGGCCACCTGAATGCGGCCGGTCTCCAGTCCTTTCATCATCTGAGCGAAGCCCTTGCCCTCCACGCCACCGAGCACCGCGTCGACGGGAACGCGGGCGCCGTCGAAGTTGAGTTCGCAACTCTCCACGCCCTTGTATCCGAGCTTGGGTAGATCCTTGGAGACGGTGAAGCCGGGCACCTTCTCGACCAGCAGGATCGAGACGCCGGTGTGTGCGGGCTGCGCGGCCGGATCGGTCTTGCACATCAATGCGACGAGACCGGACTTGCGGGCGTTGCTGATCCAGGTCTTGGACCCGTTGATGACGTACTCGTCACCCTCTCTGGCCGCAACGGTCCGCATGTTCTGCAGGTCCGAACCCCCGCCTGGCTCGGTGAGCGCCATCGTCGCGCGCAGCTCGCCGCTGGCCATGCGTGGCAGATATTTCTGCTTCTGCTCCTCGGTGCCGAACGTGAGCAGCAGCTTGGCGACGACGGTGTGCCCGCCCATCGCCCCGGCCAGACTCATCCAGCCGCGGGCCAACTCCTCGGTGACCTGCGCATAACAGGGCATCGACACCTGCGCGAAGCCGTAGGGCTCGGGGATGGCGAGACCGTAGATCCCGAGCTCCTTCATCGTTTCAATGAGCTCTTCGGGGTAGGTGTTGGCGTGCTCGAGTTCACGCACCACCGGACGCACCTGCTTGTCCACGAAGTCGCGAACGGTCTTGACGATGGCGTCTTCTTCGACGGACAGCCTAATGGCCATGGCAGTGTTCCTCTCAACTCTGTAAAAAATAGTCTATGGAAAATTGAGAGATGCGCAAGCCTGGCGTCGGTCCGCTCAGGAGAGGATCACCAGCTGTTGGGTGGCGCGGGTCATCGCGACGTAACGGTCGACGGCGCCGGTGATGCCGGCACCGAAGCGATCCGGCGCGACGAGAACCACCAGGTCGAACTCGAGACCCTTGACGCGCTCGGGCGCGAGCGTCCGCACGCGCGGGCGGTGGATCGGTGCCGGCAGGCTGCTCGGATCGCCGATGACGCAGGCGACCCCCTCGGGATGAGTCCGCTCCCACTCGTCGAGGATCGCAGCGAGGTCGGCGACGGTGCCGTGGCCGACCTCCATGCCGCTGCTCCGGATGGAGGTCGGGACATTCGCGTCGGGTATCGCGGTCGTGATCACCGGCGCGGCCTGCGCCATGATCTCCTCGGGCGTGCGGTAGTTGATCGACAGACCGGCGACACGGACCTCGCCGAATCCGACCCGGCGCAACCGCTCCGGCCAGCTTTCGGTGAATCCGCGTCGCGACTGGGCGCGGTCGCCGACCACGGTGACGCTGCGAGACGGGCAGCGCGCCACCAGCATCGACCACTGAGCGTCGGTCAGCTCCTGCGCCTCGTCGACGATGATGTGGGCGAACGGCCCGGCCAATGGATCGCGCTCGGCGACAGGCGCAGTGGAGTCGTCGACCAGTGAGCTCCGCAGATCCTCGCCGCGCAGCATCGGCGCGAGACCCTCGCCGTCGTCGAAGGTGTGTGCTGCAAGGAGGTCGTCGACAACGCGATCCATCGCGTCTCGACCGGCTGCCAACACCGCCTCACGCCGGCGCCGGCGTCGGGAGAAGCCGGGATCTCCGAGCCGACGCCGCGCCGCATCGAGGAACGGGATATCCGAGGTGGTCCACGCGGTCGGGTTGTCCCGCTGCAATGTTCGGAGTGCAGTGGTGTTCAGCTCCGGTGCGGCCAGACGCAAGTACGCCGGCACCGACCACAAATCGCCGACCAGGGTGGGAGCGTCGAGAATCGGCCATGCCGTGGTGAACGCGGAGACGAGGTCGTCGTTGCCGGCCAACGCTCGACGGAGCCGGGGCAGATCACGAGTATCGAGAGCGTCGGCGATGATGTCGGTGAGTGCGTCCCACACCTGTTCGCGTGCCTCGTGATGGCTGGTGCCGGGCTCGGGAGTGCTGAAGGCCTCGGCCCACTCGGGGGCCGTGAGTTCCGTTTCACCCCAGGGGGTCTCGACTTCCACAGTGTTGGTGGGCGGTTGTTCGTAGAAGGCGACGGCCCGCTCGATCATGGCGATCGGGTCGAGGCCGTCCTTGAGTGCGACGACGGAATCGGATTCGGTTGTCGCACCGCCACCTTCGGGCACGAGGTCATGCAAGGTGCAGGTGCGGACGCCGTCCTCGCCGAGGCTGGGCAGGACGTCGGAGATGTAACCGAGGTACTCCTCGTGAGGACCCACGACCAGTAGTTCACCGCGATTTCCCGCCAGCCGCGGGTCGGCGTAGAGCAGATACGCCGCACGATGCAGCGCGACCACGGTCTTGCCGGTGCCGGGGCCGCCGTCGACGACGAGAGCACCGTGACTGTCGGCCCGGATGATGGCGTCCTGGTCGGCGGCGATGGTGCCCAACACATCTCGCATCCGCGGCTCGCGGGAGGCGCCGAGGCCGGCGAGGAACGCCGAATCGTCGTCGAGTGCGAGATGTGCGACCTCACCGTCGAATGATTCGTCCCAGAAGTCGACGACCTGTCCCTGACTCCACCGGTACCGCCGCCGACTCGACAACCCCTGGGGATCGGCGTGGGTGGCGGCGAAGAACGGTGCGGCCGCCGGGGTGCGCCAGTCGACGAGTAGTTGTTCGCCGCCACGATCGGTCATGCCGATGCGGCCGATGTAGCTGATGGTGCCGTCGGCGCGCACGATACGTCCGAGGCACAGATCCAGGCTGTAGCGGCGCAACACGCGGAGCCGGCGATTCGTCTCGTGGATCTCCAGGTCACGGTCGAGTGCGCGACGGCCGCCACCGCCGTCGGCGAGACGTAGCGCGCCGAGGCGTTCGTTGAGGTCGGCGATGGTGTGGGTGAGGTGGTCAGTGATGACGGCGAAATGCCGGTCGTCGTCACCGATGACGGCAGGATCGCACGAGGCGCGAAAAACCATGGGCGCCATTGTGAACCCGAGGTGGGGCCTTGCGGCAAGCCCCCACCGGCGGGTTACAGTGAAAGGGGAAGGGGAGAGGTCAGTCCATCTTCACATCACGCCCGGCGATCAGGGTCGAGGCAGCCTGCGCGAGTAGCGGGACCGCCAGCACCGACAGCGCGATCGTCCACGATCCGGTCGAATCATGCAGTGCTCCCACGGCGATGGGCCCGAACGCGGCCAGGATGTAGCCGACCGATTGCGCCATTCCCGACACCTGGCCGGTCTGCTCGGCCGAGGAACTGCGCAGCACCATGAACAGCAGCGCGAGGCTGATCGACGATCCGGGGCCGAACATCACCAGCATCGTCCACAGCAGTGTGGCGTGGTCGCTGAGCAGGAGTCCGGCCAATCCGATTCCGCACAGGACGATCACGACGAGCGTGATCAGACGTTGGTCCCGGTAGCGCCCGGCGATGATCGGGATGAGTAACGACGCCAGCAGCGCGACGACCTGACCGATGGCCAGGATGGTGCCGGCCGACGCCCGCGAATGTCCCTCGCTGATGAGAAATGCGGGCAGCCAGGCGGTGAAGGTGTAGAACACCAGTGACTGTGCGCCCATGAACACGGTGATCGCCCACGCAATCGTGTTGCGGCGCAACGATCCGGTGCCGGCGACCGTTTCCGGACGGTGCTGGACGATCTGCGGTGCCCAGATGACGACGGTGATCACGGCGAGAATCGCCCACGAGGTGATCGTGAGCCGCCAGTTGTTGCCCAACGCATTGTCGAGGGGCACGGTGATTCCGGCGGCAACGGCGGCACCGCCGGACAGCGTCATCGAGTACAACCCGGTCATCAATCCCGACCGATGGGCGAAATCGCGCTTGATCAGCGCAGGCAACACCACGTTGCAGATACCGATCGCGGCACCGACCACCGCCGACCCGATGAACAGCATCGGCGCACCGGGGATCAGGCGCATGAGGGTGCCCACGGTCAGCAGGAGCAGAGCTCCGAAGATGGTGCGTTCGATCCCGAACCGGGCCGCCAACCGTGGCGCCACGGGCGCGCTGAGCCCGAAGAACAGAACCGGAAGGGTGGTCAGCAGGCCGGCGGTGGCGCTGGAAAAGCCTTCGTCGCGGGTGATCTCGTCGATCAGCGGTGCCACCGACACGACGACGGGCCGCAGATTCGCCGCCACCAGCATCACGCCGACCGCGGTGATCACCGTGCCGAGTGGTCGGCGTCCACGCGATTCCGACGTCGCGGGCGCGGTGTTGGTCACGCTCATCGGACGATCTCGTGGGCGAGGTCGAGGTAGACGTGCACAGCCGCGCGTGCCGCCGCCGGGTCGGCGGCGGCGATCGCCGCGACAACCTCGCGGTGACCGTCGGGATGTCCGTCGTCGACCGCTGCCGCGGCAATCGCCTCATGCGTGCGGCGCATCACCTCGCCGACACCTTCATAGAGTTCGATCAGCAGCCGGTTGCCCGAGATCTCGACGATGGTGGCGTGGAACTCGATGTCGAGCCGGGCATAGCGGCGCAGGTCTCCGGCGGCGATGGCGGCGAGCGCGGCGTCGAGCTTGTTCTGCAGCCGGGTGACGTCGGCGGCCGAGGCGCGCAAGGCAGCGAGGTCGGCGGCCTCGGCCTCGAGTGCCCGCCGGGTGCTCAGCAGATCGGTGATCTCGGGGTCGGGAGCACAGCGTTCCAACGCTGCGGCGAGAACGTTACGGCTGCGCACGTAGGTGCCGTCACCGCGGCGCGGCATCAGCAGCCCGGAGTGTTCGAGCGCGCGCACGGCCTCACGAATCGTGTTGCGGCCCACGCCGAATTGTTCGACGAGTTCGGGCTCCGCGGGGATTCGGGCTCCGACGGCCCACGCCCCGTCCCGGATCAACTCGTGCATGCGATCGACGACGAGCGAACTGGTACGGGGCGGTGGGGTGATCAGCGGCGGCACGCAAAGAGCCTAACATCCCATGTTTGGATGTCTAGGCCGAGTCCCTCCGTTGCAGATGGAGTACGCGAAGTTCCGCGGCGATGCGGTCGGAGTCCGGTCCGCGTTTCCACGGACGATCGTCGCCGACCGCGAGACCTGCGAGATGTCCCAGCGGAATGGGTTGTGCGTCATCGACTTTGCGGTGCACACGGTAGATGATGACGACGGTCGGGGCGACGACGAGTACGGCGAGGAGAACGATGAGTGTGGTCATGACAGAAACAATGCGCCCATAAATTACCTGCCACCAGTGGCCGAAGTGACATGCTTCGCAAATTATCTGCCAGACTGGTGGGGTGTTGAATTCTGTTGCCGTTCTGCTCTACGGGCGCGTCGCTCTCTTCGAATTCGGGGTGCTGCACGAGGTGTTCGGACTCGATCGCACCGACGACGGTGTCCCCGCCTTCGACTTTCGCGTCGCCTCACCGACTCCGCACGCGGCGCTGCAGGTTGGGGGAGGCGTGACCATTGCCGCGCCGTACACGCTCGACGATTGCCTCGACGTCGACCTCGTCGCGATTCCCGGGGGCAGTACGTCCGGCGAGTATCCGCAGGAGATCCTCGACACCTTGCGTACGGTAGTCGACCGCGGTGGCCGGGTGCTGACGGTCTGCTCCGGAGCATTCGCCGCCGGCGCTGCCGGACTTCTCGACGGGCGACGCTGCACCACGCATTGGCGCTATGGCGACAAGCTCGCGCGGATGTTCCCCGAAGCCGAGGTCGACACCGACGTCCTCTTCGTCGACGACGGCCCGATCACCACCAGTGCGGGTACCGCCGCGGGTATCGACGCCGCGCTGCATCTCGTCCGCGAGGAGTGGGGGCCGACCATCGCCAATCGCATCGCCCGCCGCATGGTGGTGCCGCCACACCGCGACGGCGGGCAACGGCAGTTCATCGATGCGCCCATGCCCACCTGCGCCGACGAGGGTTTCGGCGAGCTGCTGGACTGGATGGTCACGCACCTCGACAGAGACATCTCCGTCGATGCCCTCGCTGCTCGAATGCACATGTCGGGACGGACCTTCGCGCGCCGATTCGTCGACGAGGTCGGCATTCCGCCACGTCGGTGGCTCACCGAACAGCGCGTCCTGCACGCCAAGAACCTGCTGGAATCGACCGATTTGTCGGTGGAGGAGGTGGCCCGGTTGTCGGGATTCGCATCGGCGACGTTGCTACGCCACCACTTCACGACGACTGTGGGGGTGGCGCCGGTCGTTTACCGCAGACGATTCGCCGGCGGTATCACCGACCATGCGGTGGGACAGGAGTGAGCATGTTCGATCTTCGGGATCTCGAGGTGCCGATCATTGCGGCCCCGATGGCGGGTGGTCCGTCGACGCCGGGCTTGGTGATCGCGGCCGCGCACGCCGGCGGGATCGGATTCCTGGCAGCGGGATACAAGTCGCCCGAGCTCCTGGAATCGGAGATCGCCGCGGTCGCCGAGGCGGGAATACCGTTCGGCGTCAACATCTTCACGCCGGGACCGCCCATCCGTGATCGTGGTGCCGTGCAACGCTACCGGGATGCGCTGGCTCCGGTGGCGGAGCGCTACGGTGTGCCTCTGCCGGTCATCGTCGACGCCGACGACGACCATTTCGGCGCGAAGATCGATCTCGTCATCGAGAGACGGGTTGGGTTGGTGTCGTTCACCTTTGGTCTTCCGTCGGTCGACGTCGTTGGTCGGCTGCACGACGCCGGCATCACGGCGATCGCGACCGTGGCGAGCGTTGTCGATGCCGATCGTGCGGTGGCCGTCGGCGTCGATGTGCTGTGTGTGCAGGGAGCCGAGGCGGGCGGACACCGAGGCACCCTGGATCTCGACGCGGTGCCGAACGACACCTCGACCGTGGATCTGGTGCGAGAAGTGGTGTCCAGGACCGATATTCCGGTCATCGCCGCCGGCGGGGTGGGCGACGGCGAAGCTGTCGGAGCGGTGCTCGCATCCGGGGCGGTGGCCGTGCAGATCGGTACCGCGCTCCTGGACTCCGACGAGGCGGGAACCAACGGGGTACACCGCGCCGCTTTGCGGAGCCCGGCGTCGGCGGAGACCGTTGTCACGCGGGCGTTTTCGGGTCGTCCGGCGCGGGCCATACGCAACAGCTTCGTCGATACCTACGACGCCCTCGCCCCGGCCGAGTACCCCGCCGTCCACCATCTGACGAGTCCGCTTCGCAAGGCCGCAGTCGCCGCAGGTGAGCGCCGCGACGTAAACCTCTGGGCCGGAACCTCATTCGCCTCCATCTGCGGCGGGTCGGCGTCCGACATCATCGCGGAGTTGTGGTCCGACGCCCAGCGCGGCCCGGAACCAGCACCGTAGCAAGGGGTCTCGAGGCTTCGTCGCTGGCGCTCCTACGCACCTCGACCACCGGTGTGGGAAGCCGACGGCCGGGCGGGTCGCCGGCGACGGGGTCTATTTGCCCGATGGTCGAGGTGTGAGGAGCGATAGCGACGAGCCTCGAGACCGCCGTCAGCCAAGGCTGTTTCCCTACCTGTGGATAGATTTCCGGCCACCGCTCGATCGCACGCGATACTGACCCCATGTCCGGCTACGTCTACATTCTCGAATGCTCCGATGGCAGCTATTACGTTGGCAGCACGGTGGATCTCGACCGACGAGTGAACGAACACAATGAGGGGAAGGGTGCTGCGTACACCAGTCGCCGTCGTCCTGTGCGGGTGGTGTTCAGTCGAGAGTTTTCGACTGTTGAAGAGGCGTACCGGCTCGAGAAGCGGATACAGGGGTGGTCACGCGGCAAGCGGGAGCGTTGATCGATGGCGATTTCGACCTACTCCGGGATCTGGCGCGTCGTCCCGGTGCGCGGGCAAAGGACGCTCGTGGGGCGGAACCAGCACCGTAGCAAGGGGTCTCGAGGCTTCGTCGCTGGCGCTCCTACGCACCTCGACCATCGGAATTGGGGGTCTTTTGCCCGATGGTCGAGGTGTGAGGAGCGATAGCGACGAGCCTCGAGACCGCCGTCAGCTGAGGCTGTCAGCTCGACCATCGGATCGCAGCGCGCGGTACAGCATATGCATCGCGATGGTCACCGACCGCTCGCGCACGGCGGCGCGGTCACCGGGCAGGTGCAGCGTCCGTGCGCGCGGTGCCGTACCGGCCAGCGCAACACCGAAACAGACGGTGCCGACCGGTTTGTCGGGCGTTCCGCCACCCGGGCCGGCGATCCCGCTGGTCGACACTGCGATGTCGACAGCGAAGCGACCGACCGCGCCCTGCGCCATCGCCGCGGCGACGGGCTCGCTCACGGCGCCGTGTTCGGTGATCAATTCGGCTGGGACGTCGAGCATTCCGGCCTTGGCCTCGTTGGAGTACGAGACGACCCCGCCCATCACATAGTCCGAGGACCCGGCGCGGTCGGTGAGGCGCGCCGCGATCATGCCGCCGGTGCACGACTCGGCCGTGGCGACGCTGCGGCCCTGCAGCGCCGCGGCGACGAGATCGTCGATGGTGGAACCGTCGACCGAAAAGATCTGTGTCCGATGATGTTCGAGCAACCCTTCGGCCAGGGCGTCGTAGGCGGGTTGGGCGCCGATCGGATAACGGGTCACGATTTCCACCTCACCGCGGCGCAGGCAGGTGGTGATCTCCAACTCGTCGGCGCCGTCGATCCCTGGCTCGATGGTGCGCAGGGTGGCGGCCAGGTCGGACTCCGAGAGCCCGAAGGCTCGGATGGTTTGTTCGCGGAAGTCGCCGCGTCCGGCGATCGCAGCGGCGATCGGTTCGGTATCGATCGCCGCGTCCCACATGCCCTGCAGCTCACGCGGCGGACCCGGCAGGACGAGGATCGCCGGTGCTCGCCTTGCGTCCTCGGCGACCGCGGGTATCGCGACTCCCGGTGCGGTGCCGACCGGAGGGATCGGTTGCGCGCCTTGGGGAATCATTGCCTGCTTGCGGGTGCCGGCCTGCGACGACTCCGTCGCGGGCTCGCCGCGCTGCTGCTGCCAGCGTGAGATGATTTGCGCGATATGGGTTTCCATCTCCGTGTCGAGATGCAGCGGGCGTCCGCAGAACCGGGCGACCGTCTCCACGGTGAGGTCGTCGGCTGTCGGGCCCAGACCGCCGGTGGTGACGATGAGGTCCACCCCGGATGCGGCGAGGAAGTGTAGTTGCGCGGTCAGGTCGTCCGGCCGGTCGCCGCAGATGGTGATGTGGGCGACGTCGACGCCGAGGTCGAGGAGGCGCCGGGCCACCCACGGGCCGTTCGCGTCGGAGATCCGACCGGTGAGGACCTCGGTTCCGGTGACCACGATTCCCGCACGCACATTCACGCAATCGAGCATAGTGCGGCGGGATCGTGGGCCGCGGCGTCAGTTGTAGTTCGGGTTGTTGAAGTAGGGAATCTGGATGCTGATCGGCATCCGCAACTCGGCCATGTAGAACAGCACGAACTGCCGGAGGAACTCGTCGAAGAGCCAGTAGGTCTCCCGCGGCAGGCCGGCGTTGAGCAGGCCCTCGCGGACCGCGACGTAAGGGCCCCAAGCGGTTTCCAACAGCGGAGTCCAGACGGGCTCACGGGGGATGTGCAACCAGTCGGCGATCTTGTCGCCGAGCATGAACCGGGTCAGCGCACCGAGGATGGGGCGCGACAGCAGGGTGAGGTCGAGATCCATCCCAAGATCGAGGAGCATGTCGGCGAGTTTCTGGCCCTCCGGCGTCCATGCGAGGATCGGATCGAGAACCTGCTTGGCCTGCGAATCGGCGGTGGCCCACGAGTTGGGGATGTATTGGTCCTGCACGCCGAGCATCGCCGCGGTGACCTGCCAGGAATGCAGGAACCCTTCGGACTCGTCTGCAGGCAGGGGCACCTTCCACTTCTCGAGGTTGCGCATCACCGTCGTCGGCAGACTGTGCCAGGTGACCATGATGTCGGCCTGGCTGATCGGCTTCTCCTCGGGTGCCGAGCGCACCCAGTGTGCGGACTTGGGCAGCAGATGCCGCACACCCGCATGGGCCATTCGGGTCTTGACGCAGGTCACGACCATCTCGCCGCCGGGCTGATAGGCATTGAGCGACCCGATGTCGTAGCCGAGCTTGGCCGTCTTGGAGATCCGGTCCTTGAGGTCCCAGCCGCCTTTGGAGTAGTAGACCGCGCGCGCCTCCTTGGGGATGACGGTGCTCATCATGCCGCTGGCGAAGCCGTACAGCACTCCGAGGTAGGTGCCCCGTCGCTGATTGAATCTCACCGCGGCAGCGAGTTTGCCGCGATCGGTCCACGACGGCAGTTGGCGGGCGTGTTCGATGAAGTCCCGCAATTCCGGAGGCAACCCGGCCGGTAGTGGCTGGGAGTTGGTGCGCCATTGATTGAGCAGATTGTTGACCTCGACGATCTTGCCGCTGTCGATGACCCGAGCGATCACCTGGTCGGCCTCGTCGTCGAAGATCGTTCGCGGATCGGCTCCCGTTCCCACACCCGGGATCGAGTTGGCCGGTGCCCACGTCCAGGGCGTGGCCTGGGTGAGTGTCGCGAGGGCGCCCGCGGCGCCGATCGTGCCTGTGGCGCGCAGGACCGCGCGCCGGTTGAGCTGTTCCATGATGTTGTGCTCCCGTCTATCGCCACCCGACTCGATGACGCGATGTAACAACGTGAGTAACGTTGTAACATCAGGAGTAGCATACAGTGATTGGCATCACAACAGATTCACCCCGAATGCGTTGGAGGTTCATGGTGGTCTCGGCGTCGTCGGCACCGAAGTCGTTGTTGGAGAGGGCATATGACGACGTCGTTGCCGAAGGGGGAGAAAGCGCGAATGCGGACGCGACCCGAGAGAAATTGCTTGATGCCGCATATGCACAATTCTGTCGTTTCGGTATTCAACGCACCTCGCTGGAAGAGGTGGCCAAGCGCGCGGGCACCTCACGCATCACCATCTACCGCAAGTTCACCAACAAGGACGTGCTCGTCGAGGAGGTGATGCTGCGGGAGTTCCGGCGTTACCTCGTTCAATTCCTCGCCGACATCGCCCCGGCGCGCACCATCGCCGAGCGCCTGGTGCTGGCCTTCGTCAGTTCCTATCGCGCGGTGTCGACGAACCCGCTGATCAGCGGGCTGCAGCAGACCGAACCCACCCTGCTGGCCGGTGCGCTCGGCGCCGACGGGCGGCTGCTGGCCACCGTTGCACAGTTCATCGCCCAGCAGCTGCGCCAGGAGCAGCGCGCGGGAACCCTGCGCGCCGACCTCGACACCGACCTGACTGCCGAGATGATGGCGCGGATCTCGGCGTCGTTTCTGACCACGCCGAGCGCGCTCGTCGACACCGACGACGACGATCAGCTCGCCGACATCGCCCGACGCTTTCTGGTGCCGATGCTCGACGCCCCGAGCTGACCGTTCACCCCGGCAGCTGCCACGCGATCGCCGCGGCGATCGCGCCGAGGCCGTTCACCGACCAGTGCAAGGCGATCGGCGCGAGCAGGCTCCCGCTGCGAATCCGTAACCAGCCGAGCAGGATTCCTGCGCCGCCGGTCACGACGACGGCGAGCGCGACACCGGCGAACGTGGCCAGCGGGCCGCTGCCCACGATGTCACCGAGCCCCTGATTGTGTGCCGAGAGCCCCATCGACGAGCCGACGTGCCACAGTCCGAACAGTCCGGCCTGCAGGATCAGCGCTGTCCGGGGACTGCAGATCCGTCGCAGCGCACCGAGCAGCACACCGCGGAAGATCACCTCCTCGGCGAGGATGGTGTGGATCGGGATGAGGACGAGTGCAGACACCAGCGCCGCGTGGACGTCCCGATAGGCGTCGTTGTGGAACAGGTCGCGCGTCCACGGAACGGCGACACCGACCGCGGTGACCACGGCAACCGCACCGATGATGACCGCCGCGTAGCGCAGACCCGTACCGAGTGATCGTCGCGCCAGACCGAGATCTGCCCAGGACAAGCCGGTAGCCCTGGCGAGAACGAGGATGAGCGTGGCGGCGATCGGCACCGCCCACTGCACACCGGGAACCGGGGTCACGAAGATCAGCACTTGCACGCAGGCGAGAACCGTCACGACGCCGACACACAGCCACGCGAACCGGCGCCCCGGGAGAGACATACATTCTGCCCTTCTGCCGCGATATGCCGTCTGACAAGATGTTTCCGACCGATTGTGCCCGACCGTCGGGGCGCGGACGACAGGAGCATGGCCAGTGCCGGAATCTGATGTGGACGCCGTCGACGGCGTCGACGCCCCGCAGGACGTGAGCGCCCAGCCGCACCGGTCACGGGCACGGGAACGCGCCGTGGCCTACCTCGGCCGGATCAGCTATTCCGGCCTGGCGGTGGCAACGGCATTCCTCTGGTTCTCGGCGACACCGTCACTGTTACCGCGCGGGCCGCTGTTCCAGGGCATCGTCAGCGGCGCCGCGGCCGCCGTCGGCTACTGTCTCGGCGCCTTCTTCGCCTGGCTGGTGCGGTTCATGTTGTCGAGGGATCGGCGGTGGCCCTCGCCACCGTGGTACCTGTGGGCCGCGCTGGGTGTGATCTTCGCGGTGGGCACCTCGGTGATGTTCTATTGGTATTCGGTGTGGCAGAACGAGATCCGCTCGCTGATGAAGGTCGACCAGCTCTCGTGGACGGCTTACCCGTTGATCATCGTCGTCTCCGTGGTCGTGTTCGCGCTGCTGATGGTGATCGGACAACTGTGGGCCGCACTCGTCGTCTGGTCGGTGCGCAAACTCAATCGCTTTGCGCCACCGCGGATTTCTGCGGTCGCCGGCGCGACGGTGATCGTCCTGATCACCGTGTTCATCCTCAACGGCGTGGTCGCGAACTACTCGATGAAGTGGCTTAACGCCTCCTTCGCCGCGGCGAACGACGAGACCGATGCGACCACGTCGGCACCGACGACGATGGTCCGATCCGGTGGCCCGGGCTCGCTGGTCACGTGGGGCTCGCTCGGCCGGGAGGGCCGGCGATTCGTCGCGAACGGCCCCGACGTGCAACAGCTCTCGGCGTTCAACGGGGCGCCCGCGATGGAGCCGATCCGGGCATTCGTCGGGCTCGGATCGGGAAATGATCTGCGCGCCAACGCCACCATGGCCGCCGATGAGTTGGTCCGTGCCGGGGGTCTCGACCGGGCCGTGGTGGCCATCGGGTCGGCCACCGGATCGGGGTGGCTGAACAAGGCGACGGTCGACTCGCTGGAGTACATGTACAACGGCAACGTCGCCACGGTGTCGATGCAGTACTCGTATCTGCCGAGCTGGCTGTCCTTCCTCGTCGACAGCGAACGTGCGCGCCAGGCCGGCAGTGCGTTGTTCGAGGCCGTCGACGCACGCATCCAGCAACTGCCCGAGGGCCGCCGACCCAAGGTGGTCGTGTTCGGGGAGAGCCTCGGTTCGTTCGGTGCCGAGGCCGCCTTCGGTACCGTCCCGACGGTCGTCGCCCGCACCAACGGCGCACTGTTCGTCGGGCCGACGTTCAACAACCAGTTGTGGAGTGACGCCACCGCCGCCCGCGATGCCGGTTCGCCACAAGTCCTGCCGATCTATGACGACGGCCGGCACGTCCGGTTCATTGCCGACGCCTCGGACCTCAACCGTCCCGACACGCCGTGGCTCGACCCGCGCGTCGTCTACCTGCAGCACGCGTCGGACCCGATCGCCTGGTGGTCGCCGCGGCTCATCCTCAACGAGCCGGAGTGGCTGAAGGAAGAGCACGGCCGCGACGTGCTCGGGGCGATGACGTGGATGCCGTTCGTCACGTTCCTGCAGGTGTCGGCGGACATGGCCGTGTCGGTGAACGTGCCCGACGGTCACGGCCACAACTATCTGAGCGCCATCCCGTACTCGTGGGCCGACATTCTGCAGCCGCCCGGATGGACCCAGGACAAGACCGAACGGTTGTTGCCGCTACTGCATCGGGACTGAGCCGGTCGGGTCGCCCATCCGAGTTTGCGTCGGTGTCGAAGTGCTGTTGTCTGGAGGCACGCCGGGCCGATCGAGGCCCGACCGACCAATGAGGAGCAGACCGCGCATGACCGAGGACCTGGCCGAGGACCTGGTGGTACTCGTCGAGCCCGACGGCACGCCGTGCGGTACCGCCGACCGGACATCGGTGCACACCACCTCCACCCCGCTGCACTTCGCCTTTTCCTGTCATCTCGTCGAGGCCGGCCGGTTGCTGATGACCCGCCGGGCGTTGACGAAGAAGACCTGGCCGGGTGTATGGACCAACTCCTACTGCGGGCACCCGCGACCCGGCGAGAGCGCCGTCGACGCCGTGCATCGTTACGCCCAGCGGGAATTGGGCCTCGACGTCACCGATGTGCGCTGTGTCCTACCCGATTTCCGCTATCGGGCCGTCGATGCCAGTGGTGTGGTGGAGAACGAGGTGTGCCCGGTGTTCGTCGCGCGACCGACCGGTCCGCTGCGGCCCAACCCCGACGAGGTGATGGACGTCGCGTGGACCGACGTCGACGACGTGTGGTCGGCGGCGCGACGCACCCCGTGGCTGCTCAGCCCGTGGTTCGTCGATCAGGTGCACGCGCTCGGTGCCCACCCCTACCGTGTGCCGGAGCGGGAGACGTCATGAGCCTGCGCCAGATGGGTTCGCACCGATCGCCTGCGACGACCCGTCCGTATGTGCGCTACGACGAGGTCGCCGACGCCAGCGCCGACCTGGTGATCCGCTCGTATTCGTCGTCGTTCGGCCTCGCCTCTCGGCTGCTGGCCGGGCCGATCCGCCGCGACGTGCGCAACATCTATGCGTTGGTGCGTGTGGCCGACGAGATCGTCGACGCCCCGCGGCCCGGCCAGGACGTCGAGAGCAGGCGGGTCGCGCTCGATCAGCTCGAGGCCGACACCCTCGCGGCGATGGACACCGGGGCGAGCACCAACCTGGTCGTCCACGCCTTCGCCCGCACCGCCCGCAGGGTCGGCGTCGACGCCACGCTGACCGCGCCATTCTTCGCGTCCATGCGCACCGACCTCACCTGCCGAGAGCACGACGAGGACAGTCTGGCCACCTACATCTACGGGTCGGCCGAGGTGGTCGGGCTGATGTGCCTGCGGGCGTTCCTTGCCGAGGAACCCGACCGCGGGGTCCGCTACGCGGCGATGGCGCCGGGGGCGAAGCGTCTCGGGGCCGCCTTTCAGAAGGTCAATTTCTTGCGCGACCTCGGAGTCGATGACGGTGAACTCGGCCGACGCTATCTGACCGGCCTCGACCCGCAGGCTCCGAGCGACACGGCGTGGCGGCGGTGGCTCGACGACATCGACGACGATCTGGCCGCCGCGGCGCGCATCATTCCCGACCTGCCCGGTGAGGCACGGGTCGCGGTATGTACCGCCCATGATCTGTTCGCCGAGTTGTCGGCGCGTCTGCGCAAGGTGGCTCCGGCGGATGCTGTGACCACGCGCGTACGGGTTCCCGGGCCGGCCAAGGCCCGCATCGCCGCGGCGGCAGCAGTGCGCCGTGGATATCCACGAGCGGGAGGGGTGTCGAGCCGGTGACCACACCGAAGAAGGTCGTCGTCATCGGCGGCGGTGTGGCCGGACTGGCCACTGCTGCGTTGTTGGCCGCCGACGGGCACGACGTCGACATCGTCGAGAAGAACGCGAATCCTGGTGGGCGGGCCGGGAGTTGGGAGACGGACGGATTCCGCTTCGACACCGGACCGTCGTGGTGGCTGATGCCGCAGGTCTTCGACCACTTCTTCGCGCTGCTGGGGACGTCGACGGCGGAGCAACTGGAGCTCACCCGACTCGAGCCCGGATACCGGGTGTTCTTCGAAGGTGAGCCCGATCCATTGGAGATCTCCGGCGACCGTGCTCGCAACCGAGAGTTGTTCGAGCGCACCGAACCCGGTGCAGGCGTGCGATTCGACGAGTACCTGGAGTCGGCACGCGACACCTACGACGTGGCCGTTCGACGATTCCTGTACACCAGCTTCGAGTCGGCCCGGGCCTTCACCGCCACCGAACTGCTGCGCCGCCTCCCCCGGTTGGCGCGACTGCTCACCGAGAGCCTGGAGTCGTTCACCGCCAGGCACTTTCGTGACCGGAGGCTTCGGCAGATCCTCGGCTACCCGGCAGTGTTCCTCGGGGCGTCGCCCGAGCGTGCGCCCGCGATGTATCACCTGATGAGCTGGCTGGATCTCGACGACGGGGTCCGATACCCGCAAGGGGGTTTCACCCGATTCGTCGACGCGCTCGTCGGTGTCGCCGTCGATCATGGTGCGCGCCTGCACACGGGGGTGGCGGCAACCGAGATCTGTACTCGCGATTCGGGTCGCGGACCGGTCGGGAGGCGGGCAACGGTCACCGGGGTGCGGGTGACCGGTGCGGACGGCGCCGAGAGTGTGCTGCCTGCCGACATCGTGATCGGCGCGACCGATCTGCATCACCTCGAAACTCGCTTGCTGCCACGAAGATTGCAGACATTCCCGCAACGGTGGTGGGACCGCCGGACGTCGGGACCCGGGGCGGTGCTGGTCTTCCTCGGGGTGCGTGGGCGGCTGCCACAGCTCGCGCATCACTCGCTGTTCTTCACCGAGGACTGGCACGCGAACTTCGACGCCATCTTCTCCGAACCCACCCGCGTCCCCGAGCCCGCGTCGCTGTATGTGTGCCGGCCGTCGGCGACCGACGATTCGGTGGCGCCGAGCGAGCATGAGAATCTGTTCATCCTGGTACCCGTACCGCCCGATCCGTCGCTGGGGCGCGGCGGTGTCGACGGCGCAGGCGATTCCGTGATCGAGCAGGCCGCGGACCGCGCCATCGAACTCGTCGCCGACTGGGCGGGCATCGAAGACCTCGCCGACCGGATCGTCGTACGCCGCACGATGGGGCCGGGCGATTTCGCCGTCGACGTCAACTCGTGGTCCGGTGGTGCGCTCGGGCCCGCACATACGTTGCGCCAGAGCGCTTTCCTGCGGGCCACCAATCGATCACGCAAGGTGGACGGACTCTACTATGCCGGCGGCTCGACCCGGCCCGGCATCGGACTACCCATGTGCCTCATCAGCGCCGAACTGATCCGCAAGCGCCTACGCGGAGACCATTCCACCGGGCCGTCGGTGGCTCCCTAGTGGTGGTGTGAAACCGACTCTGTGGCGGGCAGTCTCGAGGCTCGGCGCATGCGCCTCGCACCTCGACCATCGAGGTACTACTACGGTGGTCGAGGTGCCGACGAGCGCTAGCGAGGAGCCTCGAGACCTCTTGTGCTGAAAGAAGTCTGGCGTGAGAGATCGAACGCGGTGTCTACGCCCGTCCGATGAGTCCGGCGGTGATCTTCGCGGACAGCAGAACCAACGGAAGGCCACCGCCGGGGTGCGCCGAACCGCCGACGAGGTAGAGGCCGGGGATGGGGGAGGCGTTGGCTGGGCGCAAGAACGCGGCGCGCGGACCGTTGGATGAACTGCCGTAGATCGAACCGCCGGGTGTCAGGGTGCGGCGCGCGAGATCGGCGGGGCTGAGTACGAATCGGTGACGGATGCGATGGCGGACGTCGGTTCCGCGAGCGGCCATCACCTCCAACACGTGGTCGGCGTAGGAATGAGCGAGACCGTCGCTGTCCCAATCCATTCCCGAATCCGGGTCGTGACGCGGCGCGTTCACCAGCACGAACCACGCCCCGGTTCCCGCGGCAGGGAGGATGGCCGGGTCTTCCGGCGCGGTGATGTAGACGGTCGGATCGGCGACGGGATGTGGCGCCCCATGCCGGCCGAAGACGGCGTCGAACTCGGCGTCGTAGTCGGCGGGGAACAACACCCGGTGATGTGGCTGTCCGGGTGGCTCGTCGTCGAGGGCGAGCAGGATGACGAAACCCGACAACGACGGTGTGCTCCGCTGCAATCGACGGAGTTGGCGGCGCGCCGACGACGTGTGCACGAGTGAGGAATACACCTGAGCTGCATCAGCGTTGGCCACCACCAGATCCGCGCGACGCAGGTCGCCGGACGCGGTGATGACACCGTCGGCGCGGCCGTCGCGGACCCGGATCTCACGCACCGCGGTCCCGGTCTCGACGCATCCACCGAGGGCGGCGAGACGATCGGTGAGCGCAACGGCGATGCGGCCCAGGCCGCCGCGCACATACCAGGAACCCCAACGCTGTTCGGCCCAGGGCACACTCGCCAGCGCGGCCGGGGCGCGACGCGGATCGGAGCCGGTATAGGTGGCATACCTGTCGGCCATCATGCGCAGCCGTGGGTCGTGCAGATACCGCGATGTAAGGCCCCGCAGCGACGACCATGGGGCGACCGTCCGCACGTCGTCCATACTGCGGGCCAGAGTGGCCATGTCGCGCAGGCTGATCGGCGCTTCGAGGAATGGCCCGTGGGTGGCGTCCCAGATCCTGCGGGCGCGATCGAGAAAGCCCGACCACTGCACGCCGCATCCGGCTCCGAGAGCGGCGTCGAGCGCAGCGGGGATCTCGGCGAAGTCGCCGGGAACATCGAGGCCGGTGCCGTCCGGAAACCGGTACCGGGCGGCGATCGAGAGCCGCTGCAGTTCGAGAACATCGTCGACGGGTGCGCCGGTCGCCGCGAACAGCTCGGCGAGAACGTGAGGCATCGTCACCAACGACGGGCCGGTGTCGAAGACGAAGCCGTCGTGCTCAAGGGTTCCGAGTTTGCCGCCCACCGCAGTCGATTGCTCGAGGACGCTCACCCGATGCCCGGCGTGCTGCAGCCGGATGGCTGCGGCCAGCCCGCCGACGCCCGCCCCGACCACGATGACCTCAGCCACGGCGAGTCACCCGCCCTCGCGGTGTCGTCCCGGGAAGCGCACGCCCCTTCCAGCGCAATCGGTCTCGGCGATGCGCCTGCAGCGAATCCGCGGTGAGCGCCGCGAAACCCGCGATGGACAGCGGATGGACCAACGCGTCCGGCCACGCGCGCCCGCCGGTGACAGACGCCGAGATCGCTCGTGACGCCACGCCTGCAGCGTATCCCAGCAGCCCGATCCGAGAACCCGTGAGCGCCGCCACCGCCGGGACGATGTAGGCCAGCACCAGCATCGTCACCACGCCGACGGCCCCGGCGGGTGAACCGAACGCCGACCACAACGACTTACGGTAACCCTCCCGAATCTCGCGGTGGCCGTGATACATCCGGCATTGCGCCAGGTGCGCACCGGCGCCCACCCCGCCCATACCGCCGACGGACTTGATCGCACGGAGCAGAGCGATGTCCTCGAGAACCTCACCCGCGACGGCTGCGTGGCCGCCCGCTCGGTGGTAGGTCTCGGCATCGACGACGAGGAACTGGCCGTTTGCCGCGGACAGGCTAGGACGCGACGACCGCACCGCGATCCCGAGCGGCAGCGTGCTCATCCACGACCATTGCAGCAGCGGCTGGATCAGCCGCTCGGCCGGGCTGTCGGCGAGTTGACGGGGATACGGGCACAACAGTGCCAGCCCGGCGACGCGCAGGGCCGCGACGGTCGCGGCGAACGCGAACGGGCTTACCCGCACATCGGCGTCGACGAAGGCGAGAACCCCGCTACACGGAACTTGCTGTGCTGCTTGATGACACGCCCACGACTTGCCGAGCCATCCGTCCGGCGGCGGTGTTCCCGCGACAACCGAGACGCGCGGGTCGGTGGCCGCGCAAATCGCCAGGATCTCCGCGGTGTCGTCGGTCGAGTCGTCATCGACGACGACGATCCGGGCCGGCCCCGGCCAACGATCGATCGCCGCGAGCACCGCACGGAGACACCCCGGCGCGTTCGCGGCCTCGTCGCGCATCGGGATGAGCACCGACAACGGCTCGGCGACGGGCAGTGCATCGACATCCGGCGTGCGAATCCGCCGGGCATTGGACACAGTCAGCACAAGGGAGGCTGCAGCCAATGCGGTACCGGAGTTCACGACCCATCGGAGGACGTCGCGCGGCCGGATGGTCATCGTCGGACCTCCCGGAACATGCTGACGGTCAGCGGGATTGCGACAACACCCATCACCAGTCCGCCGACCAGTGCGACCGGCGGCCGACCGAAGAACACCAGATGGGCGATCACCGACGACGCATACACCCACAGGTAGGCGACCAGCGGGAGCAACTCGGCGGCGCGACGATCGGTCGTCGGTGTCGGTTCCCGACGCCCGATCGTCGCACTGAGCACCGCCATCATCAACGCCGACACCAGCAGCCAACCCAGGAAGTTGGTCAGCGGAATCCCCTCGACACCGGGCAACGCCGGATGCGGCGACGACCATCGCCAGTACCCGGCGTCCACCATTTGCGGATCGAGGAACACATCCCACGCGGTCAACGCATACGCGCCCAGAAGCGGTAACGACCACAGCTTTCGGCCCGCGAGCCGTCGTGCCACGATGAACGCCGGCCAGCCCAACATGATCCAGGCAAGCGGCACCACCACGGGGACGCCGAGGATCTCCCCACCGAGCGCTCCGGTATAGGCATAGTCGCCGAACGGGATTCCGGTGTGAACCCCGACGGCCTCGGCGAGCAGACCACCACCGCCGGCCACGACGAGCAGGCAGAGCAGTCCCCGCACGCCGTGCGTCGCCGCACTATGACACAGCATTGCCGCCGACATCGCCACCACGACGATCGTGGTGAGCACGACGTTGCCGCCGCCGGTGAGGGGAAACGCGATCTGCACACCGACACTGGTGGCCAACAGAATCCACGCCGCCACCCGTAGGGGCGGGGGCCGCCGTCGGGATGTGGCTTCGGCGCGATCGACCACATCGTCGGCGGTCACGGCGTGATCCCCCGGTAGGTTCCGATCACCGACTCGACGCCGAATCGGGCGAACAACTCCTCGGCGTACCAGCGTTGTGGACCCGTCTCCCGGATTGCCGACACGTGACCTGCACTCCGGTAGGCGAAGTCGGTCAGTGCGCCGGAGTTGTCCCAGAGTGAGAAGGTGCCCTGCAGACCGATCGGTGCCTCGCCGACTCCGAGTGCCAGGCGCACTCCCGGTGCGGCCGTGAGGTCTCCGACCACCGGGGGCACCGCCCGCCAGAACGACGCCATGCGCGTGGGCCGCAGCCGGGCCCGGGTCAATGCCGCCACCGGGCCTGTCCAGTCGGTACGGCGAGCTCGAGGGGCGTTGGTGCCGAACGGTTCTCGCCGCGACCACCGCCCGCGCGAGGCCAGCGGCACCATGCGCACGATCAGTGTCTCGCTGCCCGCTCGATCCCAGGACCGCAGATAACGTGACGCCGCACCGGTGGCCGCGGCATCGGCGTCGGCCCACACCGTCAGCAGCGCCCAATGGTGGGTGTCGGCGTCGCGCGGGGTGAACGTGCGCGCCGAGCCCGTCCCCATCACCTTCGCGAACCGCAGACCGGGCAGATGGCGCAACGCCCTCCGACCCGACGCGACGCGCAGGAGTGCAGGTCCCACCCGATCGACGCCCCATATGCGCAGTTCGACGACCGGTTTCGCCGACGGTGTCGCCGTCATGAGCGTCGCCTCACCGACTGCCGCACCAATTCCCGCAGTGCCTCGCGCGCGGATTCGTCGACCTCGATGCGATCGATCACCTCCTGCGCAGCGGTGGTCAGATCATCGATGCGGGCCTCGGTCTCGGCGAGGGCGCCCGTTGCCGCCATCAGCTCCCGCACCGCGAGAAGGTCGTCGACGGTGACCTCCGGGTTGCCCAGCGACGTGCTCAGCAGGTGCTTGCCTGCGGGGTCGGCGCGCTCCTGGGTCAGGGCGACCAGCAGGGTCCGTTTGCCCTCGCGGAGGTCGTCGATGACGGGTTTGCCGGTCTCGGCGGGGTCGCCGAACATGCCGAGGACGTCGTCGCGCAGTTGGAATGCCTCGCCGGCGAGCATGCCGATCTCGTCGTACTGCGAGAGGAGGTCGGCGGACGCACCGGCCAGCGCGCCCCCGAGCCGCAGCGGGTGAGAGATCGTGTACTTGGCGCTCTTGTAGTGCAGGATGGTCCGGGCGCGTTGGCGGGTGATGGTTTCTCGCGTCTGTGCGAGCATGTCGAGGGTCTGCCCGGCGAAGGCCTCATCGCGCATCGTCGACCACATCGACCGGACGACTGATCGGGTGGCGCGATCGAGGTCGGCGACGGCGTCGCCGAGCAACTCGTCCGACCACATCAGGCACAGGTCGCCGGCGAGGATCGCCATCGCCGACCCGTGCGCCCGAGCGTCCCCTGACAGGTGCTCGGCCACATGCCGATCGGTGAAGGAGTGGTGGACCGTCGGCATCCCGCGCCGTGCGTCGCTGCCGTCCATGATGTCGTCGTGGATGAGTGCGGCCAGGTGGAACATCTCGATCGCGGTGGCCGTCTCCCACACCCCGGGCGTGCTCGGGGCCCCGGCGGTGCCACTCACCTCGGCGGCGACCCGCGCGCCCCAGACGCAGAACTGCCCACGCAGCCGCTTGCCGCCCATCGCGGCGGCGCGGACGGCGTCGGTGAGACGCCCGACGTCCCGGTCGACGCCGGTGAGGATCGTCGCATGGCCGTCGATGGTGGCCAGCAGCATCCGGTCGACACACGTGCGGATCACTTCCGCCGCGCGGCATGCGGGATGCTCGCGCAACGAATCCATTCGGCCTCCTCAGAACGGGACAGGTCGGGACAGGACAGGTCGGGACAGGACAGGTCGGGTGGACAGGATGCTCATGGACCATTCGGAGCCGGTCCGACCCCGGATGGGCACGCGTACGGTGGGACGAGTACCCACCAGGAAGGTAGGAACGCCATGACCTCAGTGGTGATCGTCGGCGGCGGCCTGGCTGGAGCCAAGACCGCCGAGGCGCTGCGCGAACAGGATTTCGACGGCGACGTCGTCCTGATCGGGGCGGAGGACCACCTGCCCTACGAGCGGCCGCCGCTGTCCAAGGAATTCCTCGCGGGCAAGAAGCAACCCGCCGAGTTCACCGTCCACGACGCGGACTGGTATCGCGACAACAACATCGACCTCCGTCCGGGCACCACCGTCGAGCGCGTCGACGCCGACGCCAAACGGGTTGTGCTGCCCGATGGTTCGACCGTCCCGTACGACAAGCTGGTGCTGGCCACGGGCTCGTCCTCCCGACACCTGAATCTTCCCGGCGAGGACGCTGCGCACGTGCATCATCTGCGCACGCTCGACGAGGCGACCGCGCTCGGCGACGACATCGGTCCCGGGCGTCGGCTGGCGATCATCGGTGGCGGATGGATCGGCCTTGAGGTCGCGGCGTCGGCGCGCCAGCGCGGGGCCGAGGTCACCGTGGCCGAGGTCGGTGAACTGCCGTTGCTCACGGTGATGGGCCGTGAGGTTGCGCAGGTCTTCGCCGACCTGCACCGCGAGCACGGCATCGATCTGCGTACCGGCGTGCAGGTGCAGGAGATCCTCGAGACCGAGGGCTTCGCCACCGGCCTCCGGCTCGGCGACGGCACCACCGTCGACGCCGATGCGGTGCTCGTCGCCGCCGGGGCGGTTCCGGCGCTCGGGCCTGCGGAGTCCGCCGGCCTCGACATCGACGGTGGTGGCGTCCTCGTCGACGCCGGGCTGCGTAGTGGCAATCCCGACGTCTTCGTCGTCGGTGACATCGCCAACGCCGAGCACCCAGTCCTTGGGCGGCGGGTCCGAACCGAACACTGGGCGAACGCGCTGAACCAGCCGGCGGTTGCGGTGCGAAATCTGCTGGGCGGGTCGGCTGAGTACGACAACCTCCCGTACTTCTTCACCGATCAGTACGACCTCGGGATGGAATACGCCGGACTCGCCGGCGCCGACGACACCGTCATCCTGCGCGGCGACGTCGCGGCCCGCGAGTTCGTGGCGCTGTGGGTGTCCGACGATGCGCGGGTGCTCGCCGGCATGCAGGTCAACATCTGGGATCAGCTCGACGACATCAAGGCGCTCATCACCGCGGGCCGCCCCGTCGATCTCGATCGCGCAGCGGACGCCGATGTGCCGCTGGCGCAGCTACTCTGAACCGGGTTCGGGGTCACTGCACCACTGGATCACTGCACCGCCAGGGCATCGACCGGGGTCACCGCCACCGCGCGCCGACTCGGCGGCAGTGACGCCACCAGAGCCAGCGCGAACGTTCCCACGATGATCGATGCCAGTGCCGCCCAGGGCAATCCGAGCGGAATACCGGACGTGAGTGCTCCGACCAGCGACTGACTGCCGACCGTCCCGAACACGATGCCGAGTACCAGGCCGCTGCGACCGCGGTCCCCGACATCGCCAGCGACTCCCGGAAGATCATCGAACGGATCTGTCCCGTCGTGAATCCCATCGCGCGGAGCATGCCGATCTCCCGGGTTCGCCCGATGACGGTGAGCGACATCGTCGAGACGAATCCGACCGCGGAGATGATCACCGAGATGGCGACCATGGCGATCAAGATCGCTGTGATCACCGACAACGTCTCACGGGTGGCCGCAGCGTTGGCGGCTGACAGGTCCCAGCTGTCGACCGAACGGGTCAGCGCAGCCATACCGGTGGCGATCGTGGTCACCAGGGTGACCCCGATCAACAGGCCCAGGGTCGACCGTGTGGTGCGGTGCGGGTCGCTGACCGCGTTCTTGCGGGCCACCACCGACGGCGCACCCGCGCCGAGAGTGCGTCCGCTCAGCCGCACGAGGCTCGGCACGATCAGTGGTGCGCCGATCAGTACGCCGACGGAAAATGTTGCTGCGCCGAAGAATGCGACGACGAATCCCGCAAGGCTGCCGCGCTCGCCCAACAGTGCAGCCAGCGCGAGGAGTCCGGCCCCCACGAGGAGCAGCGTCGCGGCGACGACGCGTCGGACCGTGCCGATCTCCTTTCGTGCCGGGGCGGCTGCCATACCGGTCAGCACGCCGCGGGTGCCGACCCGAGCAGCCACCACAGCGGTGGCGACGACGGCGAGCCCGGCCACGATCACCCCGGGTGGAAACGACGGATAGTCGAGACCGGGAATGGTGCCGTTTTGTACCAATATGATTCGAGTGATGTCGGTGCCGACTGTACCCAGGATCACCCCGAGGACGGCGCCGATGGCCGCGTCGAGAGCGACGGCCCGGGTCAGGCTCGCCCGCAACTGTGCCGAACTCGCGCCGATGAGCCGCAGTAGCCGTAACTGGTTGCGGCGTCCGGCGATCACGGTGGTGACGCCGTTGGTGATGACGATTGCCGACACGAACAGGGCGATCATGATGAACACCGAGGCGATGACGTCGAGGGCCGCGCCGGCGGAGCCGCCCTTGTGTGCCGAGATCACCGAGAGCATCCGCGATGTGGTGACCAGGGCGGCGCCGTAGCTGGCCGAGAGTGCCGACACCACACCGATCGTGGCGAACTCACGCAGCGACCCGACGGTCAGGCGCGTTGAGGTGGCCTTCATGCCGGAACCTCCTGCAACCCGATCAACAGGTCGGAGATCTGGCGGGGATTCAGACCCCGGTACTCGCCGGCGATCGCGCCGTCGGTGAGGACCACGATCCGGTCGGCGTAGGACGCGGCCACCGGGTCGTGGGTGACCATCGCGATGCCCTGACCGTATTCGCGGGCCGCGGTGGTCAACAGTGTCAACACCTCTCGGCCCGTGCGGGTGTCGAGGGCACCGGTCGGCTCGTCGGCGAGGATGATCGTCGGGCGGGATGCGAGAGCACGCACGATCGCAACCCGCTGTTGTTGTCCGCCGGATAGTTCCGACGGCAGGTGATCGAGCCGGTCGCGCAAGCCGAGCGTCGCGACGAGGTGTGCGATCCACGCCTGCTGTGTGGCATCGGGTCGTATCCCGGCGAGTACGAGTGGAAGTCGGATGTTCTCGTCGGCGGTGAGCGTCGGAATCAGGTTGAAGGCTTGGAAGACGAAGCCGATGGTGGTGCGGCGCAGCAGGGTTCGCGCGGTGTCGTCGAGTCCGGCGATCGGGGTGTCGCCGAGCCAGATCTGCCCGGAGCTGATGTCGTCGAGTCCGGCGATGACGTTCATCAGCGTTGACTTGCCGGACCCGGAGGGGCCCATGATCGCGGTGAACTCGCGGCGATGCAGTTCCAGAGAGACGTGACGCAGTGCGTGGATGGGGTTGGCGGCGTCGCCGTAGGTGCGTGACACGTCGCGCAGGAGGACGGCAGGTGTGTGGGGTGCGTTCATGGGCTCGACGCTACGTTCGTGTGTCCGTGAGATCGTCGGCCGCGGTGTGGAAATCGGGTACATCGCAGGTCGGTCGGTCGTACATCCAGAGATGTACCTCGGGCCGCGCAGGACGGGTGCCCCGGGTCAGACGAGGCCGTGATCGTAGGCGTAGACGACCAGCTGAACACGGTCGCGCAGAGCGAGTTTGGTGAGGATGCGGGAGATGTGTGTCTTGACCGTGGCCTCGGACAGCACCTCGGCCGCGGCGATCTCGGCGTTGGACAGGCCGTGCGCGGCCCGCACCAGGATCTCGCGTTCCCGAGGGGTCAACTGCGCGTACTCCGGGCCGGGTTCTCCCGCACGTGTCCGATGTGTCTCGAACAACCGGCGGGTCGCCGATGCGGCGACCACCTGGCTGCCGTCGACGACGGCGCGGATGGCGGCGAGGAGGAAGTCGGGCTGGGCGTCCTTGAGCACGAACCCGCTGGCACCGGCGGCGATTGCCGACGCAGCTGCCTCATCGGTGTCGAAGGTGGTCAGTACCAACACCTTCGGTGCATCCTGGCCGAGATCGGCGATCAGGTCGGCGGTGGCGGTGATGCCGTCGACGCCGGGCATTCGCACATCCATCAACACGATGTCGGGTCGGGTGGTGCGGACCACCGTGGCAAGGCCGATCGCGGTCGACTCCTCGGTGACCACCTCCATGTCGGGCTGGCTCCCGATGATCATGGCGATGCCTCCGCGGAACAGCGGTTGGTCATCGATCAGGGCGATGCGGATCATCGGGTCTGTGTCCCTCCGGATTCGTGGGTGTTCAGTGTCGTATCGGAGACCGGTGCGGGGATCTGCAGGGAGACAAGCCAGCCGTCGCGGTTGTCGCGGGCACTGCGAAGCGTTCCGCCGATCTGCGCTGCCCGCTCGGCCATACCCGCGATACCGTGTCCGGCGCCTCCTGGAGCCAAGGGATTGTCCGACAGGGCATTCCACACCGTCATCGAGCACCCGCGCGTCCACTCGATGCGCACGACGACGGGTACAGCGAGGTCACCGTACTTGAGCGCGTTGGTGAGTGCCTCGCTGAGTACCCGCCCGGCGACCCGGGTGATGTTCGCATCAACCGACTCGTCGTTCCCGGTTTCCCGGGTGTCGATGGTCATTCCGGCCGCCCGCATCCGGTCGAACAGGGTGTCGCGATCCGAGCGCGACGCCGACGACACATCCTCGTTGCGGAGCTGCTCGAGGAGTCCACGGACGTCACCGAGGGCTCCGCGCGCGGTATCGGCGATGACGTGCAACGCCTTCCGCGTTGCTTCCGGGTCGGCGTCGAGCACCATCCGGGCACCTTCGGCCTGTGCCACGACCACAGCGAGGGAGTGTGCCACCACATCGTGCATGTCGCGCGCGAGCCTGGTGCGCTCGGATTGTTCGTCGTAGAGATCGAGTAGCCGTTTGCGCTCGAGTTCGGCGATGGTCTCGGCGACCGACGCCTGCTGCACCATGCGGCGCTGGTAGCGGATGAAACCGAAAGCCCAGCCGCCGATGACGACGACGGCCGCACCGGCAAATCCGAACAGTCGGATGGCGACCGCGTTGCCCGCGGCGTCGACGTAGGCGTGCGGGAATTCCCAACCGGCCACGACACATCCGGCGATCGCCACCGCCAGGGAACCGAACCGCACCCGACGATCGGGATGTCCGCCGACGGTGGCGAATAGTGGGAAGTAGGCCAGCGAGGCGACCACCGCGATCTGGTCGGTGGATACCTGCACCGCCGCCGAGGCCAGGGCCAGCACGATCATCACGCTGGGTGCCAGCCGACGCAGCGCCAAGGCGATCGACACGACGCCCGCGGTGACCGCGGCCGACGTGGATTGCCCGAGGTGGATCGGGATGGCGACCAATGCGAACACGACCGCGATCGCCACATCGATGATCAACCCGCGACGGGTCAGACCACCGGTGGAGAGCGGATCGCGCATGGCACGATGATCGCATGAGCACCGAGGCCGCGATCGTATTGTTCGTCGCCGGTCTGATCTTGTTACTGGCATTGGTCCTCGGCGTGTGGAAGTACCAGCAGATGCTGACCGCCCCCGATCACCTCGCGCATCCCTACGTCGACATCGCCCACCGTGCGGCGCTGATGTACTCCTTTGCCACGGCCCTGCTTGCTGCGCTCGTGCAGTTCAGCGCGTGGCCCGCGTGGCTCGATCTCGTGGCCGCCGGCATCCCAATCGTGTTCTTCCTCGGCGCAATCCTCACCTACATCGGGCACGGCATGCGTCGCGACACCACCAATCAGTTCGCGCACCCCGACCGAGCCCTACGCCTATCGATGGCCGCACTCATCCTCGGTGAGGTCGGTGGTGTGACAGTACTTCTCATCGGTTTCGCAGTGGGCCAATTCGGTTAGGTCTTCCGACGAGCGGATGCCCTCCTTTCCCCGGATGGTCGACCCTTCCCCCGGTGGTCGAGGTGCGAGCCGCGTGCGGCGAGCCTCGAGACCGCTTGTGCCGGTGCTGGTTCCAGCTCGGCGGGTGATGCGAACAATGATCGGCGAGAGTGGTCTCGAGGCCTCGTCGCTGGCGCTCCTCGGCCCCTCGACCATCGGATGGAAAGGTCCGAAGTAGAACGACGGCGCATTTCCTGACCGATGGTCGCCCCTTCCCCCGATGGTCGCCCCTTCCCCCGATGGTCGAGGTGCGAGCCGCGTGCGGCGAGCCTCGAGACCCTGGTGAGATAACAAGTATCGCAACCACATCCACTACCCACTCGACGCAACAGAGCGCCCGATCGACGCGCGCGAAAAAGTTGTCCACAGATTTCCCCGGTCCGGCGATCATCGGACCGGTTTTGTCGGTACCCCTTCGTACACTTGTTCTCATCAAGTCCGAACGCGGGAGGGGAGGTTGTTCCGATGTCGAGTGTGTTGACGTTCACCGATCCGGATGCCGACGCCGCCGCGATCACAGCCATGACACACGACGAGCTCACCGAGACCGGCCCGGACCTGCTACGCGAGTCCCGCAAATACGAAGCGCGCGCGGTCCTGACAGCCGCCGCGCTGGCGGAGCGGGTGTATCGCGAACGTTTGGCAGGACAGTCCGAGGTCGAGGTGTGGGGTTCGATGATCGAACATGCCGACAAACTCGCCCGCGCCGAAGTGTCGTTGCAGTTCAAGGTCTCCCGCAGCAAAGCCGGGAGTTGGATAGCGCTGGCGGACCTCCTGGAGAAGCTACCGCTGATCCGTGCCGCCTATCTGAACGGGGAACTCTCCACCAACCGGGCTTCGATCATGGCGCGCGCCGCCCAACGTGGCGCGGACACCGAGACCGACAGCGACACCGACAGCGAAAGCACCGACGGTGACGAGTCCGAGATGTCGTTCGAAGAGATCGTCCTGGACTACGGATCCCGCGCCACCACCGACCCAGTCCTGTCGCAACAACTCGACGCCGCACTGATCTCGATGAACCCCGACAGCGTCATCGAGGACCGCGACACCATCACCGACCTGGTCGGGAACGTCACCATCACCCCCGACGTTGCCGGACACTCCGCTCTCGACGCGGTCGTCCCCGCCCATTACGGGGTATTCCTCACCACCCAGATCGAGGCGCTGATCGATGAACGCACCTGCCGCAAGGACCCCCGCCGCGTGGGGTCGCTGCGGGGTGATCGCCCTCGGGGAGATCACCGGTGTGCCGGGAGCGCACCTCGACTGCGAATGCGGACAAGATGACTGCCCAAAACGAGGAGGCGGCACCGACAGCAACGGGTCGGCCGAGACTCCCGCTGACGCCGAGGATGCGGCAGCGTGGGACGACCTGCTACCCGAACCCGCCGATGCCGACGCTCCCGAAGTCGAGTTGGTGGAGCCGGTCGTCGAACCCGACGTCGCTGACCCCATGGATGAGCCGACCTGTGATGAGGTACCGGTCGCGTTCGGGCGGGCCCTGGTCGTACCCGGGGCACCCGTACTGACGGTGTTGAAGGATCCGGACGGGATTCTCGTGCCCCGGTTGCAGGGATACGGGCCCATCGACCCCAGCTATGCCACCACCCTCGCCGACGTGGCCAAGACCATCCACTACCCCGAATCCGCCCGTGCCGCTGGACCACTCATCCCGCAGATCTCCGACCGACCGCAAGCCCCACCGGCGGATCCGACCGGACACGGCGGTCACACCGTGCCACCACCTGGGGCATTGACCTATGCACCCAGCGCCGCCCTGCGCGCTGAGGTGCTGGCCAACGACCCCTGGTGCCGATACCCCTACTGCGGCATGCCCTCACACCTGTGCGACCTCGACCACTGGCGACCCTTCAACCACACTGACCCCGAGGCCGGAGGCTGGACGGTGCTCGGCGACCTGATCCCGCTGTGTCGGGCCGATCACCAACGCAAACACCTCGCCGAGTGGGTGCCAACGCTCTACACCGATCGGCGGGTGGAGTGGCGGAGTCGGTGGAGTGGGCAGGTGATTGTCACCTACCCGCGGTGACGGAGTTCCGCTGTGGGGTGGAACCAGCTGTGACTCAACGGTTCTCGAGGCTCCTCGCTAGCGCTCGTCACACCTCGACCACCAAGAAGAGGCGTCTCGACCACCAGGAAAGGCGCCTCGACCACCGCCGGCTACGGCGCCACCGACAGCCAGTCGGCGAAGCCGGATGGGTCGTGGCGACCGAGGGCGCCGTGCTCGAACAGGCCCCAGCCCTCTCGGGTGGTGCCGTCGGATTCGCGGCAGGTCGCGGTGCCGACGTGGTCGACCATCCCAAACGGAATGCGGCCGGCGACAGCGGGATCGGCCAGATCGTAGGTCACCCGTTCGGTGAAGGCCTCGCCCTTCCAGAGTCCATGTGTCCAGTCGGGGTCACCGCCGTACCCGCCACCGACGTGAAGCGGTGTGGCTAGCAACGACCTGACATCGAGCGAGACCGTGCCGCCCGCGGAGTCGGTCATCTCGATCGAGGCACCGGTGGGAATCCTTGTGCCCGAGCGGTAGTGCGCGGAGACGCGCGGCCAACCGAGTTGCTCGACTCGACCGTCCTTCCAGACGCGACTGCAGTCGTTGAGGGTTCGGAATCCGTCGGGGTTCTCCTGGACGATGAGGACAAGGGCGAAGTCGTCGAACGCCATCGGGATGTAGTTCCACCACATCCCTTCGAACGGGGGGTCGGCCGGACGTCCCGCGGGTTCGGCCTCGCCGACGGGGCGGATACCCCACGAGCGGTCGCGCGACCCGAGCCACGTCGCCGGGTCGACGGTGATCTCCTCACCGTCGATCACCAGCTGTCCACGCCACGTGCCGAGTTGTGCGAAACGCTGGGCGTCCAACGTGATCCGCCGACCGGTGCGCATCACGTGCGGCATTTCCTGCAGCGCGTCGAACAGTCCGGTGAAGGTGAGATCGGTAGAAATGCCGTCGGTCTCGTCGAGGACGATACGCAACGAGCGCAGAGGTTCGCTGACCTCGACACGATAGTTGCCGACATGCTGATTGAGGCGGTCGTCGTCGATCGCGTCGGACAGGTGTACCGCAGTGTGGGTGCCGCCTCGGCTGATGAGGATGAACGCATCCTTGACGCCGAGGTTCGGGTAGTACCCGATGCCGGTGATGAGGAAGATTTCGCCCGTGCGGTCGTGCGCATTGAAATAGGAGCGGTCGTAGAAGTTCCGGTCGGAGCTACCCGGCCATGCGATCGGTTGGGGGAGTTGGTGAATGGGGAATTCGTCGGTGGGTCCGAGCATTATGGTCCTTCCTTGAGAAGACGTTCCAGCAGGGTGCGGTGATAGAAGAGTTCGGCGTCGACGTCGGCGGGCCGGGTGATCTCACCGAAATGCACGCGACGGGCGCCGGCGCGCATGAACACACAGCACCAGATCACCCCGGCGAACACCGAGAACCACCGCAGGTCACCGAGTTCGACTCCGGTCAATTCTCGATAGGTGTCGCGAACGTCGTTCTCACGCAGGAAATGTGGCATGCCGGGCAGCGCGGCGAGCCCACAGAGCTCCTGGAAGACCTGGTGCGCGAAGATCATCCACGACACGTCGAGCTCGCGTGGTCCGAGGGTGGCCATCTCCCAGTCGAGGATCGCCGCGGGGGTGAAGTCCTGGTAGATCACGTTGCCGATCCGCGCATCACCCCAGATGAGTACCGAATCCGACGCGGCGACGTCGTCGGGGAAGTGGTCCTCGAGCCACGGTAGCGCCCGATCGACCAGCGGCGACCGGCCGATCGTCGTCGACGACTCGTACCACTGCGCCAACCACGTGAGGCGGCTGCGCAGGTCAGAGTCCGCGGCCGGTTGGCCCTCACGTAGGAATCCGAATCTCGTCGACGCCTCGGGGATCGAGTGCAGCCGCGCCACCAGTTCGACCGTCGAATCCTGCAGGGCACGTTGGTGTTCCACAGGTGCATCGAAGAGCCAGTTGTCGCCGAAGGTGTAGGGCATGACGTCGGGTGGGACGAGCCCGTCGATGCGATCCATCAGGAAGAAAGGCGACCCCAACAGCGCGCCCGTCGGCTCGAGCCACCGCATCCGGGGGATCGGCAGGCCGGTGGACTCCGCGGCGAGTCGCATCGTCTCGTATTGGTGATCGAGCCGGTAGGTGTCGAAGACGGGGATGTCCTCGGGTCGCGGCGCCATGCGCATCACCCACCGCTCGTCGGTCGGTGAACCCCCGTCGGGCCAATGCGCATCGACCATGATCGTCTCCGACGACATGCCGTTCGCGTCGACACCGGCATCGATGTGCAGCTGGGGTGTACCGCGAGGTGAGTCCCCGCGGCTGCCGATCCAGTCGGCGAGGATGAGCGGAACCTCGGAGGTGTCGCGTGCCGACCGCTGTAGCGGGTCGACGTGGGTGTCGACCGTCGGGGTGTGACCGCTGTGTGGGGGCGCCGTGTCGGACATCGGTGCTTCCTTCCTCATTCCGCTACGCTCGGTAGCGTTATGACAGCAGAGGACGCGAGCGCCCGCAGCGGAATCCGGAAAACCGCCGGACGGCCCCGTGACGACAGCATCGATACCGCGGTACTCGACGCGGCACGTGAACTGCTGGCCGAGACCGGATATGCAGGGGTGACGGTCGCCGCGGTTGCGCATCGTGCAGGCACCACCAAGACCGCGATCTATCGGCGATGGGAGTCCAAGCCGCACCTGGTACACGACGCCACGTTCGGCCGGTTCACCACGTTGGTGCCGCAGAGCGGACGGATCTCCGAGGATGTGGCACAGATGGTCGAGGAGGTGTGCGCGGTGTTCGGCAGTCCCGTGACGCGGGCGGCGCTACCGGGCCTGATCGCCGATATGGCCGCCGATCCGGCGGTGCATCAGCGAGTGCTCGCGGGCTTCGCCGGAGTCTTCGGCGGCGTCGCCGAACGCCTCACGGACGCGCGCGAACGTGGAGAACTGCGCGTCGACGTGGACCCGACGATCTTCGTCGAAATGCTCGGTGGCGCAGCCATTCTGCGCACCCTCATGCATCGCGAGGACGGTCTCGACGAGGCATGGGGTGCGCAGATGTTGGCGGCGCTGTCGGCGATCGTCGTCGACGAGCCACCGGCGCAGTGAGCAGCCTCAGCGTTTGGTGACGTCGACGGGCTCGCTCGGCCCGACCCCGGTTCCGCCCATCGACCCCGCGATCCGCTGGGCCCACTTGTAGAGCCCGAGGATGAGCAGGATGAAGAACACGATGCCGAGCCACTTGGCGTAATTCTCGAAGGAGTCGCCGACCACCCCGAGCACGCCATCGTCCCCGGAGGCGGCGACGATCGCCGCATAGACCACACCGAACAGACTCTCGCCGACGATCAGACCGGTGGCCATGAGCACACCGATCCGCTTCTTCTGCTCGACGTCGCCGCCCTTACGGTCGGCCCACTTGTTGTAGAACACACCGAGGATCGCGCCGACCGGGATGATCAGCGTCAATGACATCGGCAGGTACATGCCCATACCGACGGCCAGCGGAGGCAACCGCAATCGCCCGGTCGTCCGCCCGAGCACCTCGTCGACGATGATGACGCCGATCCCGATGAGTGCGCCGATGCCGAGCAGACCCCAGTCCAGCGACCCGCCGAGCACGCCCTTGGCAAGAGTGGACAGCAGTTGCGCCTGCGGCGCCGACAGGGCGTCCTCGCCGGCGCCGGGCATACCGGCGAAGCCGAACGAATCGTTCATCAGCCCGAGGATCGGCGGGATGACCGCCGACCCGAACAGCACGCCGATGATGAGCGCGACCTGCTGTTTCCACGGTGTGGCACCGACCAGCTGACCGGTCTTGAGGTCTTGCAGGTTGTCGTTGGAGATGGTGGCCACGCCGAAGACGATCGCCGAAGCGAACAACGTGTACGCGATCAGTGCGTCGGTCTGGTCGCCGGTCGCGGTGCCGTAGACGACCTTGATCAGCACCGCGGCGATGATCACCACGAGGATGCCGACACCGGAGATCGGGCTGTTCGACGACCCGATCAGTCCGGCCATGTAGCCACAGACCGCCGCGACCACCAGGCCGATGATGGCGACGAACACGATGGTGACGGTGATGATGCCGCCGGCCGACCCGACGAGCGGCATCGACGACGAGCCGGCTTTCGCGGTGTGGACGAAATCCCACAGCAGCAGCCCGATGGGGATGAGCATCACCAGGACGGTGCCGCCGACGTAGGGGAACGGGATGTCGCGCTCGGTGATGTCGACGGCGACCCCGGCGCGGCGTGAGCGCGCGGAGGTGAGCGCGCCGGAGATGCCGGTGATGATCGGCCGCATGATCTTGAGGAGAGTCCACACGGCGGCGACGGCGATGGTCCCCGCGCCGATGAGCCGGACGTCGGAGGAGAAAACGGTGTCGATGGTGTCGCCGATGGCGCCGGTCGCGGCCGTGAAATCGCCCCACGAGTAGATCGGCATCAGGATGAAGAACGAGATGACCAGACCCACGAGCATCGCGATACCGACGGTCAGGCCCACTAGATGGCCGACGCCGATCAGGGCCAGCGACAGGCTCGCGCCGAACATGCTTCCGCCACTGCCGATCCGGTAGACCGCCGACACGGAGTCGGTGAAGATCCGCATCTTCGCCAGCAGGGCGAACAGAGCCGAACCGACCGAACCGATGATGATCGCCTTGAGGCCGGCCCGGTTGCTCTCCACGCCCTCGGAGGTCTCGCCGACCTTCAAGACCTCAGCTGCGGCAACACCTTCCGGGTAGGGCAGGTCCGAGCCGGTGACCAGCGCCCGACGCAGCGGAATCGAATACATGACGCCGAGGATGCCGCCGACCGCGCAGACCGCGAGGGTGATCCAGTACGGGAACCCGGTCCACCATCCGATCATCACCAGACCGGGGATGACGAAGATGATCGCCGACAAGGTACCCGCGGCCGACGCGATCGTCTGCACGATGTTGTTCTCGACGATGGAGTGATGGGAGAAGAAGCGCAGCACCGCCATCGAGATCACCGCGGCCGGGATGGCCGTGGCGAAGGTCAGGCCCACCTTGAGGCCCAGGTAGACGTTGGCCGCGGTGAACACCAGCGTGATCAGGCCGCCGAGAATCACGCCGCGCACGGTCAATTCGCGAAGACCCGCGGTGGGCGGTGGGGCCACCACGGTCGGAGCATCGGACATGGTGGTCTCTCCTTCGCTCGGGGTCTGTCACACCATAAGCCCGGTGCCCGGCGTGGCGGGCGACCTCGGGACCGAGACGTGTCCGCCGGATGTCGTGCGTCACCTACGGTGGAGACATGCCCAGAACGATTGCCACCGCCACCGATGTCGAGAAGGCCGAGCTCGAAGAGTTCCTGCGGCCGCGCCACAAGATGTTGCTGCTCACCACCCGGGACTCGGGCGCCCCGCAGATCTCGCCGGTCAGCGGCGGCGTCGACGACCAGGGCCGCATCGTGATCGCCACCTATCCGGGACGCGCGAAAACCACGAACGCCAAGAAGCGCCCGCAGGTCAGCGTGTGCGTCATCTCCGACGAGTGGAACGGCCCGTGGGTTCAGGTCGACGGCACCGCGGAGGTCCTCGACATGCCCGACGCCGAGGACGGTCTCGTCGACTACTTCCGGTCGATCGCCGGTGAGCACCCCGATTGGGATGAATACCGTGCAGCGATGCGACTGCAGAACAAGTCGCTGGTCCGGGTCACGCCCACGTCGTGGGGGCCGATCGCCACCGGCGGGTTCCCGGCGGACGTCGCCGCCGCGCTCGACGCCAAAGACGCCTGACTCAGACGCTCTCGGCGATCGCCTGCTCCAGGATCTCGAGGCCGAGCCCGAGTTCGTCGTCGGATGCGGTGAGTGGCGGTGCGATCCGGAACGTGCCGCCCATACCCGGTAGCTGCACCACATTCATGTGCAGCCCGAGTTCGAAGCACCGACGGGTCACCGCGGCCCCCAGCCGGTCGGCGCTGGCATCGGGGTCGCCGGGCTCGACGAGTTCGAGTCCCTGCAGCAGCCCGCGCCCGCGGATGTCGCCGACGACGGCATGGCGACGAGCGATGTCGCGCAAGCCCTCCCGCAACAGTTTTCCGGCGGCGGTGGCGCGCTCGTCGAGCCGATCACGTTCCAGCACATCGAGAACGGTGTTGCCGACGGCGGCGACCAGCGGGTCGGAGACATGGGTGGTGAAGAACAAGAACCCACGGTCGTGGGCGGTCTGCTCGATCTCCGCCGAGGTGATGGTCGCCGCGAGCGGCAGACCGGCGCCCAGCGTCTTGGACAGGGTGAGGATGTCGGGGACGACGCCGTCGCGCTGAAAGGCATACCAATTGCCGGTGCGACACAACCCGGTCTGCGCCTCGTCGAGGATGACGAGCATGTCGCGCTCACGGCATTTGCGTTGCAGCGCAGCCAGATAGCCCGGCGGCAGATCGATGACACCGCCGGAGGAGAGGATCGGCTCGACGATGCACGCGGCCAGCGAGCCGACCGACTGGGCGTCGATGAGCCCGAAACCGAAGTCCAGCTGTCGTTCCCAATCCAGGGTGCCGTCGGGACGGGTGAAATCGGGACGGAACGCGTCCGGGGTGGGCAGCGCGTAGTTCCCCGGTGACACCGGACCGTAACCGCCACGACCGGCGCTGTAGGTCGCTGCCGCGGCCGCATGCGTCATGCCGTGCCACGACCGCGCGAACGACACGATCTCGTGCTTGCCGGTGACGAGTTTGGCGAGTCGGATCGCAGCTTCGTTCGACTCGGCGCCGGTGGTCAGCAGCAGCACCTTCTCCAGCGGTGCGGGCAACGAATCGGCCAGTCGCGCCGCGAGTTCGAGGACCGGTTCGGAGAGCATCCCGCTGAACAGGTGATCGAGCGTCGCGATCTGCCGCGATACCGTCGCCACGATCTCGGGGTGCGAGTGCCCCAGGATCGCCGACATCTGACCCGAGGTGAAATCGAGGATGCGCCGACCGTCGACCGTGTAGACGAAGCTGCCCTCGGCGCGGGCGATCAGCTCGGGCGAGAAGCTGCCGCCGTAGCGAATCAGGTGTCGGGCGGGATCGGGCGGGGTGGGGTCGGGCGGAGTGGGGTCGTGCGCCGTGTTCATCCGTTGACGGTAGCGGCTGAAGCGATCACCCGGAATGTCACGCCGGCACTTTGTCGAGGAATCCCCGGACGTCGTGGATCCTGCCCTGCTCATCGAGGACTATCACGTCGAAACCGACAACCACCGGCTCTGATCCGGCCGGCCCGAGCCCCCAGTGGAATCGCAGTTGCCGATGGTGAGCGTCCACTTCGCTGAGTTTGGAGAACACGAATTCGGGGAACTGTTCGTGCACGCCATCGATCACGGCGCTCACGCCGGCGTGACCGCTGACTTCCGCGAGCGGATCAACGTAGGAGACCGAAGGCGACCAGACGGCGGCAAGGAGATCCGCCCGGTCGTTCCCGGTGGCGTTCCACGTTTGCAGGTACTTCTCTGCGATGTCGTTCATCATTCTTCCTTCCTTGCGGGAATAGGCTTCCCGCAAGGAGTCTGACGATGACCGATGCGTGTGGCCATGACCTCGGAGGTCATGGCCCACCGGACATGCGCCGTCTACTCTTTCGTGCATGGCCGCGACACCCATGAACGCCGACAGCGCGGGTGCCATGCTCCGGATCTGGCGAGAGCGCCGCAGGCTCAGCCAGCAGGAACTGTCGAACCGTTCCGGTGTGTCCAGTCGACATGTGAGCCGGGTGGAGACAGGCAAGGCGCACCCCAGCGTCGACATGCTCCTCCATCTGGCCGAACAATTGGACCTACCACTTCGAGAGCGCAATCGAGTGCTTCTTGCCGGCGGGTACGCGCCCCGGTACGAGGCCCGTGATCGGGATGACGCTTCGGTCGCGGCCGTGATGGACGGCTTACGCGGTCTGCTCGATGCCCATCGCCCTTATCCTGCACTCATTCTGGACGGCTATTGGAACATCATCGACGCCAACGATGCGACGGAAGGTCTATTGGCAGGATGTGCACCCGCACTCCTCGAGCCGCCGGTCAACGTGCTGCGTGTGTGCCTGCATCCCGACGGGATCTCCACCCGCATCCGCAATCTCAACACCTGGGCCGGCCATCTGTACCGGCAGGTCACCCATCGGGCGAATCGCACTCACGATCCCCGCCATCTCGAGCTTGCCGACGACATCGTGTCGAACGTTCCAGATGTGCTCAGCGCGCCACCCGGAGCCGGGCCCGTTCTCACTCTCGAACTCGATTCCGCCGAAGGGACTCTGCGGTTCTTCAGCGTCTCGACCCAGCTGGAGACGGCGACTGACGTCTCTTTGGAGGAGCTGCATCTCGAAACATTCCTCCCGGCAGACCAGCAAACCAGGGACCTCTTCTCGAAGTGCGAGCCGCAAGGGCACACGACCACCGCTTAGTCGGTTGGGCGCAAACCCATCTCCTCCGAGGTGCGTGGTGTGACGTTGCCCAGGAACACCGCGAGGTAGAGCCACCACACGATCACCGGAACGAGGACGGTCAGGGGCAGCGCCGAATCCGGGATGACCCAGACGTCGAAGGCCGCGGCGATCGCCCCCGAGAGGACCGCGGCGGGAGCCGCGTAGGTGTAGACCTGGGCGGCCGAGGTCCACCCCCACAGCGAACACGCGACGAGGACGGCGCTGCACACCGCGGCGAGCACCGCGGTGTAGATCGGGGCGCTCGGCGGGGTGGCGTCACCCCAGAACGCGGTGACGACGATCGCGACGATGAACACCACTGCGACGACGAGGGGAACCCGCCGGCGCAGTCGTCGGCCCAATCCTTCGACGACCGGCGGGTTGTATGCCAGTGCGGGAGGCACTTTCGTGCACCGGACTGTGAGCGTGATCGCCCCACCGGCGACGAGTACCCACACGATGAGCAACGGTTCGATCTGGTAGCGCGTCACCACGCGTTCACCGGTGAGGACGCCGGTGATCACCGCGGCAGCGATACAGCCGACGCCCACCGCGGCGGTCCACTGACGCCACTTGCGTGTCTCCTCCTCCGCGAAGTGCAGGGCACCGAGCCAGGACTCGTGTGGGCCGCCGGTGACGGTTTGTTCCAGCCGGCGGTTCATGTTGCGCCACTTGCTGTCTGCGGCAAGGGAACGTGCGACCAACAGAAGGCCGATGAGGCCGGTGAGAGCGGAGACGGTGTACCAGAGCACCGGGCCCGTCTCGGAATCGCCCGGCAGGAGAAAGGACGTCAGGAGAGTCGCCGCCAGCGCGATCAGCAGGCGCAGCGGGTCGACGATCAACCCCAACAGGACCGGGATGACGCGCAACAGTGCGACACCGAGGATCACGACGGACTTCTTGACTGGGCTCGGAAAGATCGACGCCGGCTGCAACGCCCGGATCACCAGACCGGACGCGCGCGACACGAGACCCACACGATACGACGACGGGAGGTCGGTGATGGCGCCGAGGCCCCGCGCGGGAATCGCTTGGGCGTCGGGGTCTTCGGTGACGATATCGCTCTGAAGTCTCTCCTTGTAGTCGTGCCGCCGCGCGTCCTGCCGCGTCTTCTGCTCGGCGTCGGCACGCGGATCGTCCGGCAGGAGGAGGTCGACGATGCCCGACGCGGCATTGACTCGGCCCCAACGCCAGTCGCTCGCACGCCACCGCCAGTCGAGAAAGCCGGCGAAGCGGGCCAGGGGTGTGCCGCAGAGTTTGTCCTCGGCGCGTTGGAGACCATCGATCTTGGTCATCCACTCGGACAACTGTTGCGGATCGATGGCGTCGATCGCGGTGTCGTGCTTGAGCCATGCCTCCAACTGGGTGGCCACGGCGTCGGCGCGAAGGGCTTTGAGGTAGTCGGAGTCGGCAGTGGCCGGCGGCTCGTCGCCTGTGATCTGGTGGTAGCGGATGACCGACTGGGTGTCGGGTCCGCCCGAGGCGGCGATGAGTCGCACGATGTTGTAGGAGGTGTATGAATCATTCTCCGGAAGCTTCTGTGCCAGAGCGTGATACAAGGATTCATCCCAGAATTCCTCGTTGGCGTCGGCGGAGATCGTCACGAGAGATGCCAGATGCGCGTGGAGGTGGCCCCAGAGTGTGGTGAGGAGCGGCACGGATCCGCCATCGGAGGTGAATCCGATACCACTCGCTGTCATCGACGGCGAGAGGGCACGGTAGAAGGCGGCGTCGGCGACGCTGTTGCCCTGTCTCAGTGCAGTGTTCACATCGGGTGTGATCGTCAGCAGGTGCTGCGCGGCAATACCGCTGATCAGTGCGCCCGTCCACAGCGTCGGGTCCGCGGCCACCGACGCCAGCTCGGTGTCGACGGTGAGATGGCGGGCTTGTAGAAGCACGGCGCCGCAGCGATACAGCGAGGGCTTGAGCGCGCTCGCCGCGTCCTTCCCGGCACCCTCGAGCGCACGTGCCCAGGCAATCAGGAATTGTGTCGCGTCGATGGCGGCGGTGACGTCCCCACGGGTCATCACCGACTGGGCCTGCGAGTCGGAGCCAGCCGCGGTCGAGCCCGGGGTGACCCTCGTGTAAGCCTGGGCGAGTGCGTCTTTGATGCGCAGGCTGAGCAGTGGTTCGATGGGTGTGCGTGGCTCGGCCGGGAACGGCGGGGTGAACAGCATTGTGTGTGGTGCGGTGAGGATCTCGCTGTAATGCTGTGCGTCGGAACCGATCCGGGACTGGATGTAGCGGCTCACCGGAATGCTCGGCAGAGGACCCTTGGTGGTTCCCAACCACGCGGCGAGTTCCTCGGTGCGCCCGCGCAGCGCGAGCACGCTGTCGTTGTGTTCGCGGATGTAGGTGATCTCGTCCTCGGCCGACTCCTGTCGACTCTTCATCGACATGCCGGAGCGAATGACGTTGAGCCAGCGCGACAATTGGGCGGTTTGCTTGGCGAGCACTCGTCGCTGCGCATTGTCCGTCGCCGGCATCGGGATGGGTTCGGGTTGCGCGGGCGGTTGTGGGTCGAGGTACATCAGCACACGCTCGGTGGGCGCGGACGCGGGCGCGCGTTGGATGGCGTGGATCGCACGGTCGATCGGGATGTTGTCGAAGACCCCACCGTCGATGACGAGAAAAGGTGCCTCCCCGGACACCGTGTTGCTGCCTGCCGTGTCGTCACCCGTGGCAGCGCGAGCGAACGGAAACACTCTGTCCATGTTGGGTTTTCCGCCGCTGTTCGGCGCGATCTGCTCGGGTGAGTCGATCGAATACACCGTCGCAGGTTCGAATGCGCCCGGGAACGACGATGTCGATCGGATCGCCAGTGCCATGGCCTGCCTGGCGACCTCGGCGGCGGCCTCGTCGTCGCCCAATCCGGGAATCGTCGAGTACTGCGAGCCGAGGCCACCGGGCCGGCGGGTGAAGGAGAAACCGCCGCGGGCGGTGGTCACCTGCTTGTCCGGGTCGGGGAGCAGGGTGGCGGCGAGTTCAACGCTCAGTGCTTGCGGCGGCTGCCGTTTCGACAGTCTCGGAGCGGCGGCGATCCTGTTCACCGCTGTGACGGCCAGAGTCAGGAATCGCCCGTCGCCGGACAACACGGAGTCGACGGCGCGAAAGCCCGACCAGCGATCCGCTGCGGCGTTGTCGGACGGGCTGCGCAGCAGATCCCAGAGACCACCGTCGTTTTCCCACGTGCTGCGCACGATCGAGTCGGTGACCACCCCATAGCTCTGCGCGAGTGCGAAGAGCACCGCGTTGAGCCCACCCGCGCTGGCTCCGGCGAGGATGTCGAACTCGACACCCTTGTAGTGGGCCTCGCCGAGCAACTCACGATAGATCTTTGCGCGGCCCGAGGTGTCAGGGGTGTCATCGGTGGCCCGCCGCAACAGATCCAACTCCGCGATCACCCCGCCGATCCATACCGCCATGCTCACTCCGCCACGCATGGCGAGCGCCACGCGCAGGGTTCGGGTAGGACTCTGACTCGTGCTGGTGTCCGGTGACATCGTCGCGGTCTTCCGCTGGGGTCATCGCCCGACGCGACAACACTGATGCCTATTCAATCGCAGTCCGGACCGAATCGGACAGCATGGCGTCCCCGGCGTCTGCGAATCGATATACGCGACGCCGGGGGCGCTGCTCAGGCGTCGGCGGTCCTCAGGCGTCGGCGGTGCTGCGACCGAACTCCACGACGAGTGCGGAGTTGAAGGCGGCCAGATCGTCCGGCTTGCGGCTGGTGATGAGGGTGTTGGGCCCGTTGCGATCCACCACCACCTCTTCGTCCACCCAGTTGCCGCCGGCATTGGCGATGTCGGTCTTCACACTCGGCCACGAGGTGATCGAGCGACCCCGGACCACATCGGCTTCGACGAGGGTCCACGGTGCGTGGCAGATCGCGGCGACCGGCTTGCCGGCGTCGAAGAAGCCCTTGATGAAGTCGACCGCGGACTCGACGGTGCGCAGGTAGTCCGGGTTGGCCACCCCACCGGGCAACACGAGCGCATCGAAGTCGTCGGGGGTGACGGTGTCGGTGGTGGCGTCGACGTGGAAGGTGTCGGCCTTGTCGAGATGCTCGAACGCCTGCACCGTTCCGCTGTCGGTGGACACCAATCTCGGCGTGCCGCCGACCTCTTCGACCGCCCGCCACGGTTCGGTGAGCTCGACCTGCTCGATGCCCTCGGGTGCGACGAGAAATGCGACGGTGATTCCCTTGAGTTCTTCAGCCATGGTGCTTCTCCTTTCGCGTCTGTTCTCTCCCCCCGGTCGTCGTGGATACCCCGTCACCGGCCTGTCCAAACCCTGTCGTGCCAACCCTGCAATAGGCTTGCGCTTGTACTGTCGGGCACATGACCACCACCTCGGACGTCGCCGTCATCGGCGCGGGCATCGTCGGACTGTCGGCGGCACACGCGGTACGTTCCCGTGGGTACTCGGTGACGGTCTTCGAGTCGGGAACGCCCGGTTCGGGACAGTCGGCGGGAGTATCGCGAATCTTTCGGCACGCGCACGACGATCCGCGGATGGTGGCACTCGCGGTCCGGGCGCGACGGCAGTGGCGCGACTGGGAGGACACCTTCGGTGTGCGACTCGTCAGCGACGACGGTGCGCTCGCACTCGGACCGACCGCCGTGCGACGGCTGGCCCTCCTCGAAGATCACCCCGACATCGGGGCGCGACTCGTCGACCGTGACGAACTGGCCTCGCTGCTACCGATACTCGGCCACTACGACGGCGGCGCGGTATTCGACCCGAATGGCGGGTCGATCGACACCCGAACGGCGATTGCGCGTCTGGCGGACGAGGCACGAGAGGCAACGACCGGGGCCGGGCTGATCGCCGAGCAGGCGATCACCGTGCGCGACCGCTCCAACGGAGTCGAGATACGCACCCCGACAACGCTATCCACGCACGGCGCGGCGGTGGTGGCAGCCGGACGCGGCACCGCTGCCCTGGCCCGCGCGCTCTCGGTGGCGATACCGGTCGAACTCGGTGCGCACGTTCGGGTGTCGTTCGCCCTGCGCGAGGTTCCCGACCGGCTGCCGACACTGCAGGACGGCAGCGGAGCATTCGGGGTGTCGGGCGTGTATGCCGCTGCCTATCCCGACCGCTCCGCGTTCGGGCTCGGTCTCTCCGATTCGGTTGTCGCGCATGATGACGGAGCCATCGACGACGTCGACGCCCTGGCCCGCTCGGCCGACAACGCGATCGCCTACGCCTCCCGAGCACTTCCCGGGCTTGTCCACGAACCGATCGGCATCGTGCACTGCTGGGTCACGCGTCTGCCCTGGGGTGACGACGGGGTGGCGATCTGGAAGTCGGGCAACGCCTACGTGATTGCCGGACACAATCTCTTCAAACACGCACCGGTCCTCGGCGAGGCGCTCGCCGAGTCGGTGGTCGCCGGGACGGTTGCCGAGCCGTTTCGGCCCGAGGATCGGCTGGGTGCCGTGGACTGAGGGGATCGATCGCGGGGTCGTCAGTTGCGTGACCGGGACACGAAATCGGTTGCGGTGTCCGCGGCGAGCGACGCCGCCTCGGGAAGTTCGATGCCGGCGGCGAGGTGTGCGACCAGGGTTCCGGCGAAGACGTCGCCGGCGCCGGTGGTGTCGACGGCTGTGACTCCGCGCACGTTGATGCGGGTGACGCGACCGTCGTCGACGACGAGCACCCCCTCGGCGCCCAGGGTGATGACCGCCGACGTGCAGCGAGCCCGAAGCCGTTGCGCCAGAGGCTCGAGATCGTCGGCCGTGCCGTAGTAGGCGGCCTCGATCTCGTTGACGACCAGCGGGTCGGCCAGTGCCAGTATCGAATCATCCAGTGCCGCGACGGGACTGGGATTGAGGACGAAACGCCTCAGATGGGCTCGACACCACCGCGCAGCGGCGTCGGTGACCTCGCGGGGCGACTCCAGCTGTGTGAGAACCACTTCGGGGTCAAGTGCGTCCAAGGATGCCGTGACGTGATCGGCGGTCAGCTCGGCATTCGCACCGGAGAGCACGATGATCCGGTTGGTGCCGTCGGCGTCGACCTCGATGACCGCCCGTCCGCTGAGGCCGGTGACGCGACGAACGTGCTCGACGTCGACACCCTGAGCACGTTGATATTCGAGCATCGTGGTGCCCGCGGGGTCGTCCCCGACCGCGGCGATCAGCGACGTCGAGGTGATCGCTGCCGCTGCTGCGGCCTGATTGGCGCCCTTACCGCCCGGCCGCTCCGTCTGGGACAGCCCGAGGACCGTCTCACCGTCGGCGGGTAGACGCTCGACGTGCACCACCTGGTCGAGATTGAGGGTGCCGACCACGGCGACACGCGACGAGGAGTTCATCGTGTCGATTATGCCGGTGAGGTGGTTGTGAAACCAGCACCGTGGCAGGGGGTCTCGAGGCTCGGCGCACGCGCCTCGCACCTCGACCATCGGGGGAGGAGCGGTCGGTGGTAGCGGGTGGGAGCGTTGCGACCATCGGGGGAGGAGCGGTCGGTGGTAGCGGGTGGGAGCGTTGCGACGATCGGGGGAGGAGCGGTCGGTGGTAGCGGGTGGGAACGTCGCGACCATCGGGTGGGGTCTTTCATCGATGGTCGAGGTGGGAGGCGCCCCTGGCGCCGACCCTCGAGACCGCCGTCAGCCGAGGCTGCTTCGACACGACCATCGGCCCACGGGAGACGTTCAGATCCCGAGCACCCCGGCGGTGGTGTTGGAGGCCCAGGTACCGATGTCGTTGATCTGGCCGCGGGGCGCATGGATCCACAGGGTCGGGCTGGTGGCGGCGCCGCATCGCACGCGGACGGGATGCCGGCCGGGTCGGACAGCGGAGCCCGGCAAGGTCAGCGTGCGTTCGGTGCCGTCGCGCACGAGAGTGTGCGAATCGACGACGACGGTGCAGCGACCGTCGGTGTGCGGGCCGGCTCCGGTGTCATAGGTGATCGTCCAGTCGGCGCTGCCCGCGGTGGTGACCGCGAGCGTGGGGACCGCCGCGGCCGATGCCGGCCCGATACCCATGACACCGCCCACGGCACCGGTGATGACAACAAACGCCGTGGTCACGGCGATTCGGACAGACATCGATCTCATGTCGGCGAGCTCCATTCGGCGCAAAGTCTTCGTGTTTCACATTTCATATATGAAGTATGTTAGCGTGTCGATCGACAGTTGAGATCTCGATCACATGCCACACCTGGGGGTCGTATGGCGTTCGAGCTGCCCGCATCCAAGGGGCCGCTACGTGATCTGGCCAATGAGGCCGGACACACTTTGGGCTTTGCGCTACAGGCGATCGGTTCGCTCGTGGTCGCCATCTTCCGGTTCCGTCTCTCGATCACCGAAACGGTGAATCAGACGGTCTTCATCGGCCGGGTCAGTACCGGTCCGTCGTTGCTGCTGATGATCCCGGTCGGCGTGTTCATCGCGGTGTCGGTCGGCGAACTCGCCGGCCGCATCGGCGCCGGCGGCTATTCGGGCGCCGTCGTCGCCTTCATCATCGTCGGACAGGCCTCGGCGCTCGTCAGCGCGCTGATGATGGCCGGCGTCGCTGGCTCTGCGATCTGCACCGACCTGGGCTCCCGCAAGATCCGCGAAGAAGTCGATGCCATGGAGGTGATGGGCCTCAACGTGATCGAGCGGCTCGTGGCCCCGCGTATCGCTGCGGGGATCATCGTGTCGCTGGTCCTGTGCTCGCTGATCACCGTGACCGGCGTCGGGGCCTGCTACCTCTATCACGTCTACGTGCAACATCTTCCGGCCGGCGCCTTCATGGCGACATTCAGCCAGTACGGGCGCACCTCGGACTTCGTGATGGCACTGGTGAAGGCGGCGGTGTTCGCGCTGCTGTCGACGATCGTGGCCTGCTTCAAGGGATTACATGCTCGCGGTGGTCCACGGGGAGTCGCCGATGCCGTCAACGAGGCGGTGGTGATCGCCTTCGCTCTGGTGTTCATCTTCAACACCGTTCTGTCACAGCTCTATTCGGTGATGGTGCCGGCTGTGGGGTCGTACTAGATGGTCAGCGCAGACATTGGTTACCGCATCCGGGTGCGCTCGACGCGCCGCCTCTCCGCATTCGTCGACGGCTTCGTCCGGCTCGGCGAGTACGTCACCTTCATCCTGCGCGCGATCGCTGCGGTGCCCTACACACTCGTGCACTACCGCAAGCATGTACTCAACCAGATCGCCGAGGTGACCTTCGGCGGTAAGTCGCTGCTGTCCGGCGGTGGGACGATGGGCATCGTCCTGGCGATGTCGCTGGCCGCGGCCATGATGCTGGGCGTCGAAACCTATCGCGGACTGCAACTCGTCGGCATGACCACCTTGTCGGGCATGCTCTCGGCGATCGCCAACACCCGCGAGCTCGCTCCGGTCGTCGTCGCCATCGCGCTCGCCGCCAAGGTGGGCACCGGCTTCACCGCGCAGGTCGGTGCCATGCGGATCTCCGACGAGATCGCCGCGCTCGACGTGATGGCGATCCGCTCGATCCCGTTCCTCGCGACCACCCGCATGATCGCGGCGATGGTCTGCATCCTGCCGATTTACATGATCGGTCTGCTCGCCAGTTACATCGCGACCCGACTGGTGGTGGTCTGGTACAACGGCGAATCGTCGGGTACCTACGACTACTTCTTCCACCTGGCACTGACGCCCGCCGATCTGCTCTACTCGGCGATCAAGGCGGTGGTCTTCGCTGCGATCGTCACGCTCGTGCACTGTTCCTACGGATATTTCGCCAGCGGCGGTCCCGAAGGCGTCGGGCAGGCGGCCGGACGCGCCCTGCGAACCTCGATTCTGGCCATCGGCATCTCCGACGTCATCTTCACATTCGGGCTGTGGGGGCTGGTGCCCCAGATCCCGGGAATGGGGATCTGACGTGACGGTCATGCTGCCGGGCAATCCGGTGTCTCGCGGCGGATACATCGTGCGTGCGGTCATCGCGATGATCCTGGTCGGCGCCTTCGCATTCTGGATGGTCGCCCGCAGTACGCATCTGACCAACTCCGACCCCGTCATCCACGCCCAGGTCCCGGTGCAGGCCGGGTTGATCACCACCGGTGCGCCGGTGCGATATCACGGCGTCAAGGTCGGCGAGATCTCGTCGATCGATGCGGGCACCCAGTCCTCCGAGGTGAACCTGACGATCGAGGATTCGGTGATCGGGTCGATCCCGTCGAACGTGATGATGCGTGTGCTGCCGCGAACGTTCTTCGGCGACATCTATGTTCAGCTCGTCCCCGCCCCGCAGCTCGAACACAGTGCGCATTCGCTGTCCGACGGCGACGAGATCACCGTGGATTCGGGTCCCGACGCGATCAACCTCTACGACATCTTCACCAAGATGAGCGACCTCATCGCCGAGGTACAGCCGGACAAGATGACCGTCGCCTTGGCGGCGGTGAACAAGGCCATCGGGGGTCGCGGCGCCGACCTGGGTCTGATGATCGACCAGTGGGCCACCGCGTCGCAGCAACTCGAATCGGCGGTCGATGAGTTCATCGACGCCACACCGCAATTCCGGCGCGTCGTCGAATCCCTCAAGCGCGCCACGCCGGCGATCACCGAAACCCTCGCCTCGGTCACCCACATCTCCGAGGGCATCCTCGAGCACTCGCAGAGTCTGGCGTCGTTCTTCGCTTCGGCCGCAGGCTATCTGGGAACGGCGGGGCCGTTCGTCGCCGCACAACGCCAGAACCTGATCACCGTGCTGACCTCGACGTCGACGATCCTGTCCACCGTCGCCGACAACCCGAACGGGCTCTCTCGCACCCTGTCGGAGGCCGACAAGTTCGCCATCGCCGGAGCGCAGGTGTTCTCCACCGGAAAGTTCAACATCACCGCCGTGCCCACCTTCTCCCAACCGATGCCGTACACCGCGGCGGACTGCCCGACCTACGGCACCATGCGCGGATCACAGTGCACCGGAACAGGGGCCGAGATCGGCGTCGGTCCGGTGCGCGCGCCCGGTCAGCCGAACGGCACCGTGCTCAACCCGCCGGTGCGCACCCCGACCGCCCCGACCGCCACACCGTCGGCGTTCTCCGGTGACGTCACCATCGACGGTACCGGCGAACGCCCCGCCTTGCGCCGGATCGAAGGCATGGTCGGAGTCGGCTCATCGGCAGATGAGGCCGGGGGACAGCCGAATCCGGCCACCGTGGTCATGCTCGGGCCGATGGTCCGCGGAGCGCAGGTGAGCCCGTCATGACCACCCTGTCCCCGTGGACCCTCATCAAGGCGGTCTCGTTCGTGATCATCGGGTTCGTGGCCGCCGTTCTCGTCGTGAACACACTGCGGGTACCGGTGGGTGGGCCGACCGACGACTATGTCATCCACTTCGCCGACGCGGAAGGTCTCGTCACCGGCAACCCGGTCAAGATGGCCGGCGTACGAATCGGTCGGGTCGATTCGATCGCCCTGGTGCCCGGCGCGAACGGGACCGCGCAGGCGTCGGTGACCGTGCAGGTCGAAAAGGACAAGGTCATCCCCGAACGCGTCCACGCCGCAGTGCGTTACGGCGACATGCTCGGCGCCCGCTACATCGCGCTGACCGCGGCCGGCGACGATCAGCCGGCCCGCACCGGCAACGAGATCCCGCTCGCCGCAACGACTCCGCCGATCAACCTGACCGCACTGATGAACGGGTTCCAGCCGCTGTTCAGTGCGCTGCGACCGCAGCAGGTCAACGAACTCGCCCGCGGTTTCGTCGACACCTTCGAGGGTCGGGCCGGTTCGGTGGAACTGCTGTTGCGACAGATCGCGAGCATGGGGCAGAACCTGTCGGAGAACGGTGTCATCTTCACCCGGCTGGTCACCAACATGAACGTGCTGATGACGACGGTCGAGAAACGCAGCCCGCAGATGACCGAACTGTTCACCGGCTTGAATCAGTTGACGTCGACGATCATCGGCGACAACGGGCAGCTCGGCGCGCTGCTCGACAGCGGCGATCGCGCGTTGTCGTCGCTGGCGCAGATGATGACGGCCGCCGACGGACAGTTCGCCTCGACACTGACCGGGCTGCGCGACGTGACCTCGTCGTGGATTCCGCAGACCGAGCAGTTCACGCGGTTTCTCGAGCAGTTCCCGGTGATGGCCGCGAAGATCAATGCGAGCGGACGCTACGGCGGATTCATGATGCTCTACCTGTGCAATTTCACGTTGAAGGCTTTTGATCTGGAGGCCAACATCTTCGGGCCCCAACATTCCTCGGTGTGTAGGTGATCACGAATGTTCCTGGTCAGATTGATCGATGTCTTCGTCGGCATCCTCGAGTTCGTCTTCAAGTCCGACAAGCGTTCTCAAGGAGCCTCGCCTGCGGTCCTCGGTACCGCGGGCATCATCACCCTGCTCGTCCTCGTCCTCGTGGCGATCGGTGTCCCGCAGCTGCGCTACGAACTGCGGACCTCGCCGTACGCCGCCGAGCTCGCCAATGCGTCCGGTCTGACGACCGCCGACCCCGTTCTCGTCTCCGGGGTACCGGCCGGGCGGATCGAGAGCATCGACCTCGCCGGTGATCATGTGCGCGTGGGCTTTCGGCTCGACAACGGTCAGCCGCTGGGCGATCAGACCCGCGCCGGTGTCCGGTTGCGCACCGTACTCGGCAAGCGCTATCTGGAGATCGTCCCCGGCGGGCACGGACAGGTGGGCCCCGACAACACGATCCCGCTCTCCCGCACCGACAGTCCGTACAGTCTCGACGACATCTCGGCCGCTTCGGTCAACGCGTCCGCACAGATCGACCCCGACGTGCTGCGGGCGATGATGTCGACGATGAAGTCGATCATCCCGGATTCGACGACGCTCGACGCCTCACTGCGCGGTGCGGCCGGCGCCGCATCGGTCATCACCGGGACCGGCTCCCAACTCGACCAGCTGCTGTCGCTGTCCAAACGACTGGCCACCGTCACCGCGGCACAGACCGATTCGATCTCCGACGCGCTGTCGAGCGCGCAGGCGATCGTGCAGACCCTCGTGGTCCGGCGTGTGGTGCTGACCCGGCTCGTTGACAACCTACGCATCGTGCTCGGGCAGATGGCGGCCATCTTCCCGCAGGTACCGATGGGGCAATTGACCACCAACATCGAATCGGTGACGACGACCCTGAAAGACAACGTGGACCACATCAACGCGATCCTGCAACAACTGCCGCCGGCCATGCGCACCGTCACCGACGCCACCGGCAACGGCAACTGGGCCGACGTCGTCTCACCGTCGGCGGTGATCCCCGACAACATGCTGTGTGTGCTCGGTGTGATGCAGGGGTGCCGCTGATGACCTTTCGTCAGGTTCGCGAGGTCCGGCACCGGAAACGCTACGGCGGGAAGATCTTCGCCGCACTACTGGTGGTCGCCGCGCTGTTCGCCGGGACGTGGTACGTCTTCGGCCGTAGTCCCGACACCACCAGCGTCAACGCCGATTTCGCCTTCGTCAACGGCCTGTACACCGGTTCCAAGGTGACGGTCCTCGGGGTGCCGGTCGGCCAGATCACCGCCGTCGATCCGCGTGGCGATCACGTTCATGTGGAGATGACCATCGCCGGGGACGTCCGGCTGCCCGCCGACGTGCAGGCCTACGTCCTGAACCCGTCGGTGATCAGTGACCGTCACCTCGAACTCGGACCGGCCTACACCAAGGGCCCCGAATTCGCCGGCGGCGATACGATTCCCCAACAGCGGACGCACTCGCCGATCAGTTTCGACCAGTTGATGGGCAGCCTCGGCACGCTGACCAAGATCCTCGGCCCGTCGGCCGATCCGCAGTCGGCGGATGTGGGAACCCTGCTGGCCCGCACCGCACAGTCCTGGGATGGCGGCGGTCCCGAATTCAACACGGCGATGGGCCAATTGGCATCGGCGAGCGGGATCGTCGGCGCCCACGCCGACGACATTCAGGATCTCATCGACTCACTCAACCAACTCATGCAGACCTTCCAGGCCAAACAGGTCTCCCTCGACGGGTTGATCGACTCGATGGGAGCGCTGAGCAACCAGTGGGCCTCGGCCAACCAGGACATCACCACCCCGATCAACGATCTCAAGGTGATCTTCGATCAGGTCAACGCCTTCGTCATGGCCCACGGCAACGATGTCGGCGTGGTCGCCGAAAACCTCAAGGCGCTCGGCGACACCCTCGCCGCCAACAAGTCGGGACTGGCCGAATTCATGGATCTCGCACCACTGATGATGCAGAACCTCTCGAGCACGATCGGCCCCGACCATCGCGGGCGAATCCGGCTGAACATCTCGACGACACTGGCACAGTTCAAGACCCTCAAACCGCTATGTGACCGATTCCCGATGCCGCTGTGTGTCGGTGCGGGACTGACCAATCCGATCTCGTTCCCGATCAGCTCGTCGGACCCGCTGGGCATCGTCTCGGCGATCTCCGGTGGCGCCCTTCCCCCACAGGGAGGCCGCTGATGGCGGCCATGCGAGGCGTCCGTGGATGGCGGCGGCCGGCGATCGGTGCCGTGGCTGCGCTGACAGTGGCCTGCGGTGTGAGCGGGTGCGCGACGGGACTGCAGGATCTGCCGTTGGCCGGCGCCCGCGGCACCTTCGACGTGACCGCCGAACTGAGCACCGCCGATGGTGTCGTCGACGGCTCCGACGTGCGCAGTGGCCAGCAGATCGTCGGCCGGGTCACCGACATCGCTCTCGACGGGGGACACGCACAACTGACGCTGTCGCTCGACGACCACACCGATCTGCCGGCCAATGTTCGTGCCTCGGTGGAACTCCCGTCGGCGCTGGGCACCCCGTTCATCCGGCTGACCCCACCGCAGAACCCGCAGGGCCATCTCGGCGGGGGCGACCGCATCGGTCTCGACGCCACCAGCGTCGGTCCGCAGGTGGAAGGGACCCTCGCGGCCCTGGGCAACGTCCTCTCCGGCAGCGGTGTGAGCCAATTGCAGTCGGTGATGGCGAGCCTGAACGAGGCGTTCGACCAACGCTCGGACAAGGTGGGCGTGCTGATCGACACCCTGAACCGACTGCTCGCCCGATCATCGCGCTACACCGACGATTTCAACGCGGCGATGTCGGCGGCCGCCGACGTCACCGACACGCTCGCCGGACAGCAGAATCTCGTCGAGGACTTCTTGTCGCAGACCCCGGCTGCGGTCAATGTGCTGGCCGCGCAACGTGATCAGCTGGCCACCCTGATGTCACAGACCACCTCACTGGCCCGCAGCGCCGACGCGATCACCCGGGGCCGGCAACCACAATTGAATTCACTGGTGACCGACGCGAACGCACTCGTGAGCTCGCTGGGCACCTTCAACGACAACGTGGGGCAGACGCTGACGCACATGAATCAGTTCATGGCCAACTTCACCCGGTCGATCCGTGGCGACTACTTGGTGTTTGACGGTGCCCTCGACATCCCCGGCGGCATCGACAAGATACTCACCGGCGGGATGCTGCTGTCGGGACAGCCGCTGCCGACACCCGGCGATCTCACCGACGCCCTCACCGGCGGACTCCCCGGCGCCCACCGGCCGGGCCGCCCGACGCGACCGAGCGGAGGTCGCTGACATGGCACTCACCCTGCGCGGCAAGCGATATGAGCTGCCGACGGGATCGATCCAGTTCGCGATCTTCCTGATCATCGCGGCGATCGTCATCCCCTACGGCATCAACTTCGTCGCCGGCCCGGAAGGCTTTGGCGACAAGCTCACCCTGCACGCCCGGATGGACAATGCCTTCGGCCTCACCGCGGGGACCGGCGTCACCCTGCGCGGGGTCGACATCGGCACCGTGCACTCGGTCACGCTCGACGGGTCGGGAGATGCCGCGAATGTCGAGCTCGTCGTGCGTGGCAGCACTCGCATCCCGAAGAACGCGTACATGCAGGTGACCATGGCGACGATGGCCGGCATCCAGAGCGTCGACATCATCCCGAGTTCCGACGACGGGCCCTATCTGCACAGCGGTGACACCATCGCCGCGCCCGCCGACAAGCAACCGATGCAGATGGATGCCATCATCGCGCAGGCCGCCAAGGTGCTCGAGAGCATCGGCCCGGGCAACCTCGCGACCGTCGGCAACGAGATGTACCAGGCCTTCGGCGAGAACCCCGACTCGTTGAACACCTTGGTGTCCAACGGACTCCAACTGTCGGATCTCGTCAGTCGCAATGCGCCGATCCTGCAGGGGCTCTTCGGTGACTGGCTCAACGTCCTACACGCGATGAGTGACAACACCGCATCGTTCGAGACCGGTATGCGCTCGGTGGCCTCCTTCACCGACCAACTCGACTCCGAACAACCGGTGTTCGTCTACCTGCTCGATCACTCCCCGGCGGCACTGAACCACGCGCAACAACTGTTCGACAGGTACCGCGGGACCTTCGGTGGGGTACTGGCCAACCTGGCCACCGTGGAGCCGGTCATCAGCAACCGTTCGGCGGCCCTGCAGACCGGCCTGCAGACGATCCCGCAGGGTCTGATCGACCTGCGGTCCATCGTCAAGAACGGGCGCGGCGACTTCGCGCTCATCGGGACCCAGGGTCCGGTGTGCATGTTCTACGACGAACCGCGGCGCACCGTCGGCGATCTCACTCCCTCGGACCCGAACCTCACCCGGTACTGCCCGCCCGGCAACGGACTCGAACAGCGGGGCGCGGTGAACGCGCCGCGTCCCGACGATCTCGGAACGTCCTCGTGGACGAGTCCCGGTGGGGTGTCGGGTCCACCGGCGGTCACCGACCCCCTCCTGATCCCCAACGGCGCCGAACTCCTGCAATGGTGGCGCGAACTCCTCGAAAGGGCACAACATGGCAACTGACATCACCGCGAGTGAGAAGACGGCTCAACAGAATTCGGCACAACCGGATTCGGGCACCGAGACCCAGCCGACAGTGAAGGCGGCGACAAGGGCAGCGGTGTCGGTGCCCAAGAACAGTCCGCTTGGCAAGAAGCGCACCAAGGCCGCGGCGGTCACATCGGAGGCCGAGCCGGCGGCCACCCAACCCGCCGACACCGAACCCGTTGACTCGCAACAGGACTCGGTGAACACGCCGACGTCGGGGCGCACATCGGCATCGGAGCGGCGTCGGGTGCTGCCGTGGATCACCGGCGTGCTGGCGGTGCTACTCGTCGCAGCGATCGCCCTCGCCGGATACTTCGGGTACGAGGCGTTCTCGGGCAACGACTCCGACGGCGCGGTGACCGCGCAGATGCGCACACAGGCCACCGACACCGCACGTGATTACGCGATCAAGCTCTCGAGCTTCGACTATCGGGACCTCAACAAGAACCGTGATGCGATCGCGTCGATGTCGACGGAGAACTTCGCGGCCAAGTACAGCGAGATGGTGTCGGCATTGACCCAGATCGTCACCGACGGCAAGGGGGAGGCGACCGCCGAGGTCCCCCACGCCGCGGTGGAGAACATCGATGCCGGCACGGCGACGGTCCTGCTCTTCGTGAATCAGAAGGCCACCAACGTCGTCGCCCCCGACGGAAAGAACCAGCCGTACCGAATGCTGGTCACCCTCAAACGATCCGGCGACCACTGGCTCGTCGACAACGTCGAGACCATCTGAGGTCGCGCCACCCACCCGAGCACCTCCCACCGACGAAAGGGACCGTCATGGCCACCAGCTATCTCCCTGATCTCGACCACACCGCGCCCGAACTCACCACCGCCAGAACACGTATCAAGATCACCACCCGCAAACGCCGCGCCACGAGCCTGCGCAAACCCGCCCGCATCCAGGAGGCCATCGACTTCTGGTCCTTCGCCGGCGGTGCGGCCAACGTCGTCATGCAACTCGGCTGGCCCGAGGTCGCCTACGGCGTCATGGAGAGCAAGGTCGAATCGGGCTCGCTGATGCACCACCCGTGGAAACGGGCCCGCACCACCGGCCAGTACCTCGCCGTCGCGATCCTCGGCACCGAAGAGGAGAAGGCGGCCTTCCGGGAGGCCGTCAACTCCGCGCATCGTCATGTCCGCTCCGACGATCAGAGTCCGGTGAAATACAACGCCTTCAACCGGGAACTGCAGATGTGGGTGGCGGCGTGTCTGTTCGTCGGCATCGAGGACATGCACATCCTGCTGCACGGGGTGATGACCGAGGAGGAAGCCGACGAGTTCTACCAATCGGGCAAGACGCTCGGCACCACCCTGCAGGTCCCCGAGGACATGTGGCCGGCCACCCGCAAGGAGTTCGACCACTACTGGAACGTGGCGTGCCAACGGATCGTGATCGACGACACGACGTGTGAGTTCCTCAACGACCTCGTCGATCTGCGGATGATCAACCCACTGATCCGGTTGCCGTTCGTGAATCTGCTGCGCTTTCTGACGATCGGCTCGCTGCCGCCGATCTACCGCGATCAGCTCGGCCTGGAATGGACCGACGACGACCGCAGACGTTTCGAGCACCTGTTCACGTTCGTCTCCGTGGTCAACAAGTTCCTGCCGAAGTCGATCAGATTCGGCGGCAGCCGCATGTTGATGCGTGATCTGCGCAGCCGGATGAAGCACGACAGGCCGATGGTGTGAGTGTGTCCGGTCACCGTCCACGTCTACGTGACAATTGCCCGATCCATCCGCTGGCGAGCGTGCGCACCGTACGGTTGACTGATCGTATATACCCCGCGGCCCTGCGACGGCCGAACGAGCGCCGCCACCGCGCCCGTCCGGCCTCGGTCATCGAGTCGTCGGGACGGGGATGAGGACAGGAGGACAGGCGATGGCTGCTGTGCGGCTGGGTCGTCGACAGCTCACCGACGAGGTCGCCGACCATCTGCGGACGCGCATCATGACCGGCGAGATCCGGCCGGGGGAGTTCATCCGGCTCGACGAGACCGCATCGGCGCTCGGGTGCAGTGTCACACCGGTACGTGAGGCGCTGGTGACGCTGCGCGGGGAGGGATTGGTCCGGTCGTCACCGCATCGCGGCTTCATCGTGGAGAGCCTGGGACGCGGCGACATCGTCGACATCTTCTGGATGCAGGCCGAGTTGTCGGCGCGGCTGGCGACCCACGCCATCGCCGACCCGGACCTCCCGAGAAGCCTCACCGACCTCGCCGAGATCGTCGACGAGTTGGAGAAGGCGGTGACCGCGGGCAACGCCGACCGCGTGCTGGATCGCGAGTTCGCCTTTCATCGTCGGGTGAACCTGATGGCGCACAGCAAGAAGCTGGCGTGGTTCCTGTTCTCCGCCAACAAGTATTCGCCCGATGAGCTGTACGCCCAGGACTCCGAGTGGGGCCGGCAGGCGGTGGCCAGTCATCGTCGTCTCATCGGTTATCTGCGCGACGGTGACGAGAGCGCGATCCGCGAGGAGATCCACGCGCGATTCGCCGATGCCCGCGACCGACTGATCCGCAGTCTCGAGGCCGTCGGATTCTGGGACGAGGACTCCGACGCCGACTCCCGTGAGCACGCCTCATAGAGATCGCCGGCGGCCGGTCGCGTAGATTGCGGCGCATGTCGACACTGGATGGTGCCCTGCTGGTCCTGCGTTTGGCGGGTGGACATCAGGTGGCCCCGGACATCGAGACCCCGCATAGCGTCCTGTACCCGGGCGCACACCGTGAGCTGCGGCGATACGGCACCGACGAGCAGGTCGCCGCGGCCCGCGCCACGGGGCGGCCGCCGGTGTTGCTCGTACCGCCGCTCGCGGTGTCGGCGCGTTGCTACGACCTCGGACCCGGCCAATCGGTGGTCGAACGGTTCCTCGAGATCGGTCGGGTGCCGTATGTGGTGGACTTCGGTGAGGTCGGTCGCGCCGAGCGGGACATGGGGTTCGAGGACTACTTCGACGACATCGTCCCGCAGGCCATCGACCGGGTCCTCGACGACCACCCGGGCGCCGAGCAGGTGGATCTGGTGGCGTGGAGTATCGGCGGCACGATCAGCTTGTTGACGGCCGCCGCGCACCCGGAACTGCCGATCCGCTCGATCGCCGCCATCGGCACACCCCTGGATTACGACGCGGTGCCTCCGTATCCGCTGGTCAAGAAGGTGATGAAGCCGACCGGCGGCAAGGCCGTCACCGCGGCATTGCGGGCATTCGGCGGCATCCCCGCCCCCCTGGTGCGCATCGCCTACCGCGGGACCGCGTGGCAGCGGGAACTGAAGAAGCCCGGCTACATCATGCGCAACGCCCACGACACCGAGGCGCTGGCACGCATGCAGGTCATCGATCGTTTCCAGAACTCGATGCCCGGATATGCGGGCAAGGTGTCGGAACAGATGTGGGAGAACTTCGTCTACCGCGGCGAACTCGCGTCCGGTGTGGTCGATTTCGGCGGACGCCGCGTGGACCTCACCTCGATCGGAGTTCCGATCGCGCTGTTCGGCAGTCACCGCGACGCCATCGCCAGTTGGCAGGCGGTGCGTCACGGCGTGGAAGTGCTCGCCGATTCCCCGCAGGTGCACTTCACCACCGTCGAGACCAGCCATCTCGGCCTGATCGCCGGTGAGGCGGCCACAAGCCAGACGTGGCCGCGGGTCGCGGAGTTCCACGCCGCGCTCGATGACTGAGCTGCGGTCAGCCGAGCGCTCTGGCCTCCACCCACTGGTGCACCAGCGGGACCACACCGGCACCCTCCCCGGACGCCGATGCGACCCGCTTCATCGACCCCGAACGGATGTCGCCGGCCGCGAACACGCCCGGTGCGCTGGTCGCCAGGTTCGCCGGCGGTAGCCCGTCGCCCCAGCGTTCCTTGGGAACATCACGCCCGGTGAGAACGAAACCGCGTGCGTCACGGGCGATGTCGTCGGGGATCCATTCGCAGTGCGGCTCCGCGCCGATGAGCAGGAACAGACCGCCGACGGCCCGCTCCTCGAGCGTGCCGGTGCTGCGGTGGCGCAGCGTGATCCGATCCAACGTCGGCGATCCACCGCCGTCGACGACCTCGCACCCGCCGCAGACGCTGATCCGCGGGTGATAGGCGATCTCGCCGATCAGGTACTGCGACATCGTCGAGGTGAGGTCGGCGCGCCGGACGACAATCGTCACCGATCGCGCAAATCGGGCGAGGTGGATCGCGGCCTGCCCGGCGGAGTTGCCGCCGCCGACGACGATGACGTCGCGGCCCTCCATCTCGCGTGCCGCCGACATCGCCGCCCCGTAGAACACCCCGAGCCCGACGAGTGCCTCGAGGGAGTCGACGCCGAGCCGGCGGTAGGCGACCCCGCTGGCGATGAGTACCGCGTGTGCGCGCACGTCGCCACCGTCGGTGATCAGGCAATGCGGCCGGTTCTCGACGCCGACTTCGAGTCGTTCGACGGCCCAACCCGAATAGAACCGCGCGCCGAAGCGCACCGCCTGGGTGCGGGCGCGCTGGGCCAGCCGCATGCCGGAGATGCCGCGCGGGAAGCCGAGGTAGTTGCGGATCATCGAACTCGTGCCGGCCTGGCCGCCGATCGCCGAGGACTCGATGACCACCGTCGACAACCCCTCGCTGGCGGCGTAGACCGCGGCGGCCAGGCCGGCCGGGCCGGCCCCGGCGATCGCGAGATCCACCACGGAGTCCTCGGCCACATCCGACGGGCGCCCGTACATCATCACCGACACGTCGCGCGCCGAGCGTGGGGCGATGACCGTGCGGTGGGACTTGCTGACCATCGACTGGACCAGGGGGAACCTCGCGCCGTCGGTGGTGTCGGTGCCGTCGATTGCGCTGTGGTCGAAGGCCGCCTGCGCCTCGCGTCCGGCGGGGCTGTCGGGGGTGTGGGTGCGGTGCGGCATGCCCATGCGGTCGAGGAGGTCGCGGATCTCCAGTGTCAGTGGGCTTTCCGTGTCGGCGATGATGCGAATCGATTCGACGACGGGCGCGGCGATCGTGGCACCCCAATCCGAGAGCATCTCGGTGATCGCGTAGTGGAACTCCTCGTCCCGGGCTCCGCGCGGCATGAGTAGGAATGTGTCGAACTTGCCCTTGCGCAACGGAATCCGAAGTGCTTCCGACGTCGTGGCGAAGCGGTCCCAGTGGATGACGACGACGCGTCGGGCGGTGGGGACGATGCTGCGGAAGGTGCCGAGTGCCTCGAGGATCGGTATGTCCGGTAGTTCGGATTCGGCGACGATGAGCGCGATCGGCTCACCCTGCGAGGACAGTTGTCCGAGGGTGGTGATGGCCTCGATCGCCGAGGACACGCAGCGTACGTGGTAGTCGCGTCGGTAGCGGCCGAACTCGTCGGACAGGGCGTCGGCGTGGTTGCCGGTCACGAGAAGGATGGTCGGCGTGGGTGTTTCGGGTCCGGCGGCCGTGCCGGGCATCGGTTCGGTCACGAGGTGGGGTTTGCAGACAGACGGGCCATGCAGTCCAGTGTGACAGCAGGTCTCGTCGAGGGCCGTCGATACGTTTTCGCCGAAACGTCCCACCGGGGGTCGCGATAGTGGTAGAAATCACTTACCGAAAGAGTCAAGGCTGACTGTTATGGTCAGCCGGCTGCCGTCGACGACTTGTACGGGGGAGTCGAATGTCCGGAAGTGATCTGAATCCACGTGGCGACGCGACGTCGGCACAGGACTCGGGTGTGTCACGCCGTCGATTCCTGACCGGTGCGGCCGCGGCCGCCGTGCTCGCCGGAACCGCGGTCGCGATGCCGGGGGTCGCGGTTCCGGCGGCGCGGGCGGTACCGCCACCACCCTCACGGCGTCGGCGGGTGGCGATCTTCGGCGGCGGGATGGCCGGTCTGTCGGCGGCACACGAACTCGTCGAACGCGGATTCGCGGTGACCGTCTACGAGCCGGCCTACCTCGGTGGTAAGGCGCGCAGCCACGACGTGCCCGGTACTGCTGCCGGAGGTCGGATGGCGCTGCCGGGTGAACACGGCTTCCGCTTCTTCCCCGGTTGCTATCAGCATGTCCCCGACACCATGTCGCGGATTCCGGTGCCCGGCGGCGGCACCGTGAAGAGCCGGCACCTCGTCGACGTCGACACCGCCGCCGTCGCATTCGCCGACGCCGGGTATGCCCCGACGATCGCGCCCGCCTCCATCGTGGGCATGATCGACCACGCCGGTGCGCTCGCGGCGCTGGACAATGTGCGTAATGCGCTGACGACCGGGCTGAAATTCGTCGTCGACATACCGCCGGCCGAACTCGCCTACTTCGTCACCCGTGAACTCATCATCGCCACGAGTTGCACCGAACGCCGAGTCGGCCAGTGGGAGAACCAATCCTGGATGCAGTTCGTCAAGGCCGACACCAAGTCGCCGGCCTATCGGCGGTATCTGGCCGGGGCGCTGACCCGGGCGCTGGTCGCGGCGAAATCGCAGACCGCCTCGGCGCGGACCATCGGGCAGATCGGCCTGGCGTTGGCGACCTCGGCGACCGGCCTGATCGGCAACTACGAGGCGGGACTGGTCCAGGGTGGTGTCGACCGAATCCTCAACGCCCCCACCAATCATGCGTGGATCGACCCGTGGGTCGCCTATCTGCGCCGGGCGGGTGTGCGGTTCGAGATGGGGGAGGGGGCAGCGGCATTCGAGGTCGGTGACAAGCAGATCACCGGGGTTCGCACCAGCTCCGGACGGCGGGTGGACGCCGACTGGTACGTCGCCGCGATGCCGCTGGATCGGATCCGCCCCTTGTTGGGGTCGGCCGTCCTCGGGGCAGCACCGGAGCTCTCCGGAATCTTCCGCCTGCAGGATGATTGGATGGTGGGCATCCAGTACTTCCTGTCCCGCCGCTCGAATCTGCCGCCTGGCCACATCGCGGCGTTGGGAACCCCCTGGGCGTTGACCGGTCTGTTCCAGGCGGCGCCGTGGGGCATCGACTTCGCCCGGACCTACGGTGACGGACGCAGCAAGGATTGCCTGTCGATCGACATCTCCGATTGGGACACACCGGGAATCCTCTACGGCAGGACCGCCAAGCAGTGCACCCGAGACGAGATCGCCAAGGAGGCGTGGGCGCAGATGTCGAAGGCGATGAATTCCGGTGGGCGAGAGATCCTGCGAAGCGAGGACATCGTGACGTGGTCGCTCGATCCCGGGATCACGTGGTCCCCCACCATCGCCAACGCGACCCCGCTGATGGTCAACACCGCAGGCTCGTTGCCGCATCGTCCCGGCGTCGCCACCTCGATCGCGAATCTGTTCATCGGCGGCGACCACGTCCGCACCAACATCGATCTGGCAACCATGGAGGGTGCCAACGAGTCCGGGCGTCGGGTGACCAACGCGATCCTCGACGCCGCGGACAGTCCGGCGGGCCATGCCGCGGTGTACCCGCTGTGGGAACTGCCGATGCTCGATCCGCTCAAGGCGCAGGATCGGGACCGCTATCGTGCCGGGCTGCCGCACATTCTCGACGTGTAACTGCCCTAGGCTGGACGTGTGACCTCGCTTCCCGACGACGCGGACCGAGGCCGACCTGCCCCGCGACAGCGACGAAGTGACCTGACCCGCGCCACGATTCTCGATGCGGCACTTCGGGTTCTGGTCGAGCGGGGCTATGCGCACACCAGTACCGTCGCGATCCAGGCCGAGGCGGGCGTGAGCCGTGGGCGGATGCTGCACCACTATCCGTCCAAGGATGCGTTGCTGATGGCCGCGGTCGGGCATCTCGCCCGAACGCGGCTGGCCGAGTTGCCCTTCGGGATCGACTGGCCCGACGATCCGGTGGAGCGGATCTCGCAGGCGACCGAGGTCGGGTGGTCGACGTTTCACCAGCCTTACTTCGTCGCGTCGATGGAACTGTGGATCGCCGCGCGCACCAACGAGGCGTTGCGGACCGCGCTGCTACCCACCGAACGGGAGATCGGCGCGACGGTGAGGTCGGCGGTCGATGGATTCCTGGGCCCGGAACTGACCTCGGCGCCGGGATATGCGGCGCTGTATCCGGTGCTGCTGTCGAGCATGCGTGGGGTGGCCACGACCTATCTGATCGACCGTCGTGACCCGCGAACCGATCCGCACCTCGAACTGTGGAAGCGGATGCAGCGCAAGTACCTGCTGGGTGAGTGACCTGCGTAGGCTGACGAGCATGGCATTCGATCCCACTGTTGCTGGTGTCGCCGTCGGCCTGGTCGGCGGCTTCGGCGCTTTTCGTGCGACGGGCCGTCGCGAACTCGGCGGCGTCGTCGTTACCTCGGCCGGCGCCTACTGCACCCGCGAATGGCTGCGGCGCGGACCCGCCGTCGCGGGCGGGCTGCTCGGCAGCTACGTTGCCGCCTTCGCCATCTCGCATCCCCTGGCGAAGAAGATCGGTGCCTGGCCGTCGGTCTTCGCGGCGACCGCTGCAGCGGCGGCGGTGACCGTCGCGGCGACCTCGGCGGTACCGGCGAAGAGCTGAGGGGCGCTCGCGGCGCCGAACTTTCTGCCACAATCGGCGAGGTGAATGCGTCCCAACCCCGCCGGGACACCCGGCCGCACGTGGTCATCATCGGTGCCGGTTTTGCCGGTATGCACGCGGCGCGCAGCCTCCGGCGCGCGAACGCGAAGGTGACGGTCATCGATCGCGGTACGAGTCACCTGTTCCAGCCGTTGCTCTATCAGTGCGCGACGGGACTGCTGTCGGAGGGCTCGATCAGCAGCCCGATCCGGCACCTGCTGCGCAGGCAACGCAACGCCGACGTCTACTGCGCCGAGGCGACCGACATCGATCCCGCGGCGCGCACGGTCACCGTCACCCGGCTCGACTCGTCGGTCGAGCAGGTCGGATACGACTACCTCGTCGTCGCGGTCGGCATGCGCACCGCCTACCACGGCAACGAACACCTGATGGAGCACACCATCGGGATGAAGACCCTCGACGACGCACTTGCCATCCGCCGCAAGGTGATGGGCGCATTCGAGGTCGCCGAGACCCTGCCCGATCCCGAACAGCGCAAGCCGTGGCTGACCTTCGCCATCGCCGGCGGCGGGCCCACGGGTGTCGAATTGGCAGGCCAGATCCGGGAATTGGCGCACAACGCGTTGGAGCGGGAGTTCCGCAGCATCGATCCGGACGAGGCGCGGGTGATGCTGTTCCAGGGGGCCGACCGACTGTTGCCGTCGTTCAGTCCGTCGCTGTCGACGAGTGCATTGCGCACCCTTGAACGCCTGGGCGTGGAAACACATTTCGGGGTGCACGTCACCGACGTCGGTGCCGACACCGTCGAGATCACCGAGAAGAAGTCCGGGGAGGTGCGCACCTTCGGTGCCCGCACCACGCTGTGGACGACCGGCGTTGAGGCGGTGCCGTTCGTAAAGGCGCTCGCCGACGCGATCGGGGTGAAACAGGACCACGGCGGCACCATCCCGGTCGGCGACGACCTGTCGGTTCCGGGCCATCCGGACATCTTCGTCGTCGGTGACATCAGCTCCTACAAGGAGTTGCCCGGCGTCGCGGAGGTGGCGATGCAGGGTGGCAGGCACGCCGGAGAGGTGATCGCCGGGCTCCTCGCCGGAGGCTCCGAGCGACCCGCTTTTCGTTACCGGGACTTCGGTAGCGCCGCCTATATCTCCCGGAAGAACGCGATCCTGGAGACCGGTCCGCTGCGCCTGTCGGGTCGGGTGGGCTGGCTGGCCTGGGGTGCGATCCACATCGCCTTCCTCGCCGGCGTCCGCAATCGCACCGGAACCCTGGTGACTTGGGCGGCGACGCTGCTCACCGACACCCGGCGCGAACGTGCCATCACCTACGGCGATCCGAAGACTGCGCGCAAGTCGTTCTGAGCGAGCCCGTCGAGTCGTAAGGTGAGTACCGGACGGTTCAGGCGGGCATGAACGGAGGTCGTGCATGAACGGCCGGACACTGGCGACCTCGGCACTCGACGGATTCCGGCGGGCCCGCGTGGCCTGGCTGAAGGTACGCGGCAAGACTCCCGATGACGTCGCCGAGGCCCGGGTGGCCACCGGCAAGGCGTGGGAAGAGTTCTGCGACACGTTGAAATCGGCGGGCGCATCGGTCATGTACCCGGGGACGCCGAGCGATCCGCTGACCCAGGCTGAGGGCTATCGCTATCTGTCGCGGCTCACCCGCGCCGGACTCGAAGCGTTCGTCGAATACGCTGACCCGCGAGCGCCCGTGTTGCGCAGGATGATTCATGAGACCGCCAAGATGGGTTCGGACAATCCCGACAACTACTACCAAAACGCGACGATCGACGGGACGCTCACCTATCGCATCAGCGGAACGCGCGGCACCGTCGACTATCTCGGTTTCGGGACGCAGGAGGGCAATTACGGTCAGGGCGGTCAGATGCCGACGACCGGATACGTCGAGGCCTCCGACCTGCAGATCGCCGACGACGGCACCTTCGAGCTGATCGTCAGTGCGACCCGCCCGTGGCCTGAGGGGCAGGGCGGCAACTGGTTGCCGATGACCGCTGATACCGGGCTGCTGATCGTGCGCCAGACCTTCGCCGACCGCACCACCGAGGTGCCCGCCGATCTGCACATCGCGCTCTACGATCCGGCTGTCGGAGCCGGCAACGATCAGGCGCCACCGCCACCCGAGCCGCTCACCGCCGCACAACTCGACGCCGGGCTCGGAAAGGCGAGTCTGCTTGTGGCCGGCGCGTCGATGCTGTTCGCCAAGTGGGCGCACGACTTCGCCGAGCACACCAACGAACTCCCCATGTTCGATCCGGAGAAGTCGACGAAGGCCGGTGGAGACCCGAATATCATCTACTACCACAGCTATTGGCGCCTGCGAGCCGACGAGGCGCTGGTGATCGACGCGGAGATCCCCGAGTGTGAGGCATGGAACTTCCAACTCGACAACCACTGGCTGGAGTCGCTGGATTACCGGTACTCGACGATCCACGTCAACAAGCACACCGCCAAGTATCGGCCCGACGGGAGCGTGCGAATCGTCGTCGCGCACACCGATCCCGGCGTGCCGAACTGGCTACACACCACCGGACATGACTGTGGCGGAATGACTTTCCGTTGGATTCGGGCACAAGACCATCCGCAACCCCGGACCCGGGTGGTACCGGTCGCGCAGGTCCGCGAACTCTGACGCCCGGGTCTCTCGATGTCTGACGGATTCGAGCCGTTTCGGCGTCACGGTATCCGAGCGCTCAATCATGTTGGTGCCGAGCTGGTTCGACGTGGTCTCGGGCCGGATCTGTCCGCCGACGCGTTGCGGCGGCGTGCTGAGAAGTCGGCGAGGCGGGTATGGGAAGCCGACGCGCTGACCGACGAAGCTCTCGATGTGTTGACGCGTTCGATTGTCGACGAGGCGAACCTCAACTATTTCGGGGCGCTGGTGATTCGCGCACGCCTGCACGGTCTGCTCACGACGCGTCTGCGGGTGGCCGCACTACTGGAGGCCGAGCCCGAGATACTCGACGAGCCGATCACCCCACCGATTGTGATCGCCGGACTGCAGCGCAGCGGAACCACCATGCTGCACCGGCTGATCGGCGCCGATCCGCGGATGCGGGCGGTGCAATCGTGGGAGGTGGTACACCTGCTGCCAAGCCGATGGGAGCGGGCAGGTGCACGGCCACGGGTGCGGATCGCACAAACCAAGCTCGCCGAACTCGCCCTGCGATACCTGAACCCGCAGTTCTTCGCCATCCACGCCGTCGAGGCCGACGGTCCGGAGGAAGATGTTCTGCTGCAGGAGTATTCACTGTTATCCCAGGTGCCGGAGGCGATGCTGAACGTACCTGCGTATGCCGAGTGGTTGGCGCGCCAGGACGCCCGACCGTCGTACGAGTATCTGAAGGTGCTGTTGCAGGTACTCGCGCAGCAGGACCGACGACCGCACTGGGTGCTCAAGACGCCCGCGCATCTGGAGCATCTCGACACGCTGCTCGACGTGTTTCCCGACGCGGTCATCGTCAACACCCACCGCGACCCGGTGCGCACCACAGCCTCGTTCTCGAGCATGCTCGCTCACGGCCATTCGATGTTCTCCGACTCCGTCGATGCCGCTGGCGTCGCGCGACATTGGTTGCGCCGCAACGTCGACATGATCGAACGGGCGCTCGTTGAACGCCAACACCATCCGGACCGATTCGTCGACGTGCGGTACGACGACCTCATTGCCGACCCGATGGCGCAGATCGACCGGATCTACGCTGCCGCCGGCCTGGAACTCGACGGCCCGACCCGTGCCGCCATGCATCGGCACCGACAATCCCATCAACAGAATGCCCATGGCGTGCACCGCTATTCCCTCGAAGAGTTCGGTCTCACCGAGGACGAGGTGGCCGGTGCGTACGCCCACTATCGCGAAGTGATGGGGATCTGAGAGATCCCGATAGTCGAAAACCCTTCCCCCGGTGGTCGAGGCGTCCTTCTTCTGTTGGTCGAGGTACCCATTTTCTGGTGGTCGAGGTGCGACGAGCGCCAGCGATGAGCCTCGAGACCCATTGAGCCACAGCTGGTTCCACCCCACAGACAAAGAAGTCGTCACCGCGGATAAGTGACGATCACCTGCCCACTCCACCGACTCCGCCATTCCACCCGCCGATCGGTGTAGAGCGTCGGCACCCACTCCGCGAGATGTTTGCGTTGGTGATCGGCCCGGCATAGCGGGATCAGGTCACCGAGTACTGTCCAGCCTCCGGCTTCGGGGTCGGTGTGGTTGAAGGGTCGCCAGTGGTCGAGGTCGCACAGGTGTGACGGCATCCCGCAGTAGGGGTATCGGCACCAGGCGTCGTTGGCGAGCACCTCAGCGCGCAACGCAGCGCTGGGTGCATAGGTCAATGCCCCAGGGGGTGGCGCGGTGTGGCCGCCGTGTCCGGTGGGGTCGGCCGGCGGTGCCTGTGCGCGGTCGGAGATCTGTGGGATCAACGGTCCAGCCGTGCGCACGGATTCGGGATAATGGATGGTCTTCGCGACCTCGGACAGGGTGGCCGCGTAGTCGGGGTCGATCGGCCCGTATCCCTGCAACCGGGGGACGAGAATCCCGTCCGGATCCTTCAACACCGTCAGTACGGGTGCACCGGGCACGACCAGGGCCCGCCCGAACGCCACCGGCACCTCTTCCGGCGTCGGCTCATCCATCGGATCGGGGACCTCGGGTTCGACAACCGGCTCCACCAACTCAACGTCGGGAGCGTCGGCGTCGGCAGGTTCGGGTAGCAGGTCGTCCCACGCTGCCGCATCCTCGGCGTCAGAGGGTGTTTCGGCCGACCCGTTGCTGTCGGTGCCGCTACCTCGTTTCGGGCAATCATCTTGGCCGCATTCGCAGTCGAGCCGGGCTCCGGGCACGCCGGTGATCTCCCCGAGGGCGATCACGCGCAGCGATCCCACGCGGCGGGGGTCCTTAAGGCAAGTGCGTTCGTCAACGAGGGCGTTGATCTGGGTGGTGAGAAACACCCCGTAATGGGCCGGGACGACCGCATCCAGAGAGGAGTGCCCGGCAACATCGGGGGTGATGGTCACGTGTCCCACCAGGTCGGCGATGTCTTCGCGTTCCTCGGTGACACTGTCGGGGTTCATTGAAATCAACGCAGCGTTGAGCTGTTGCGACAGAACCGGATCGGTGGTGGCGCGGGATCCGTAGTCCAGGACGATCTCCTCGAACGACATCCCGGACTCGTCACCGGTATCGACGGTGTCGGTGTCGGTGTCCGCGTCGATGTCCGCGCCACGGTGGGCGGCGCGCGCCATGATCGAGACCCGATTCGTGGAGAGTTCCCCGTTCAGATAGGTGGCGCGGATCAGTGGGAGTTCTTTGAGGAGGTCCGCCAGCGCTATCCAGCTGCCGGCTTTGCTGCGGGAGATCGTGAATTGTAGGGACACTTCGGCGCGTGCGAGTTTGTCGGCGTGCTCGATCACCGAGCCCCACACCTCGACCTCGGACTGGCCCGCCAAACGCTCGCGATACACCCGATCGGCCAGCGCGGCGGCAGCAAGCACCGTCCGGGCTTCGTGTTTGCGGGACTCGCGGAGCAGGTCCGGGCCGGTCTCGGTGAGCTCGTCGCGGGACATCGACCCTATGGTGGTGGCGTCGGCATCCGGATCGGTGAACGTCAATGTGGTCGACATCCGAACAACCTCCCCTCCCGCGATCGGACTTGATGAGAACAAGTGTACGAAGAGGTACCGACAAAACCTGCGTGGCGATCGCTCGGCTCCAGAAATCTGTGGACAACTATTTTCTACTCATCGACCGGGCGCTCAATTTCATCGACCGGGCGCTCCATTGCGTCGAGTGGGTCATGGATGTGGTTGCGATGCTTGTCATCTCACCAGGGTCTCGAGGCTCGCCGCACGCGGCTCGCACCTCGACCATCGGGGGGACGGGTCGAACATCGGTCAGGAAGCGGTGGTCGCTCGTTCCGATGGTCGAGGTGCCGAGGAGCGCCAGCGACGAGGCCTCGATACCCCTCTCGCCGACAGTATCCGCATCACCCGGTGATCCCGAACCAGTACCGGCGCCGGCGGTCTCGAGGCTCGCCGCACGCGGCTCGCACCTCGACCATCGGGGGGCGGCTGGACCATCGGGGGAGGGCGAGCGCCGGGTGCTGGAACCGCCCGACCATCGGAGGAAGGGTTCTCGACCAGCGGTTGAGAGGCGTTCGTGCATCGGGGGAAGATGCAAACAATCGCGCTGAACTACAACCAGTCTCGCCGCTTGAACGTGGTGTACAGGGCGATCACGGTGACCACGATCAACACCGAGCTGACCACGAAACCGGTGGTGGTCTGGAAGAACGGGAACGAGACGTTCTGCCCGTAGAAGCCGGTGATGGCGGTGGGCACGGCGATGATCGCGGCCCACCCCGTCAGCTTCTTCATGACGGTGTTCAGGCGCGCGTCGGCCAATGACAGGTTGGTCTCGAACACCGTGGTGACCATGTCGCGCAACGATTCTGTCCATTCTGCCGCTCGCAGCGCGTGGTCGTAGAGGTCGGAGAAGTGGGGGTCGAGTTCCGGTGGCGCCTCGTTCTCGTAGCGGTGGCGCTGGATCGCCGCGATGACCTCGCGCATGGGCACCACGACTCGACGCAGAAGCACGAGATCCTTGCGGAGATCGTAGGTTCGGCGCTGCAATGTTCGGGCAGCGACGGACTCGTCGAAGAGCAGGGCCTCGAGATCCTCGATGTCGTTGTCGAGGCGTTGGACCGCGTCGAAGTGGCCGTCGACGACCACGTCGAGCAGACCGTGCAACAACGCGCCGATGCCGTACTGTTCGCCGCCGATCTCCTCCCATCGCTGGGTCACCACGGAGATGTCGAATCCCGGTGTCATTCGTACCGTGATCAATGCGTTCTGCTTGACGAAGATCGAAACACGATGCAGAACAAACGACTTGGCGCGTTGCGCATACGGGGAGTGCTGATCCGGACGCGCTGCGTCGCCGGCCGTCGGGTTCTCGTCGCCCGCCGACGGGTTCGCGTCGTCACCGGTCGGGGCGGCGGTGATCGCATAGACGGTCATGAATGTGTAGTCGCGGTAATTCACGGTCTTGACGCGTTCGGCAGCGGCGATCGTGTCCTCGATCGCAAAGCTGTTGAGGTCCAGTTCCTGTGCCAGTGCCGTCAGCTCGTCGTGAGACGGGCAGTCGAGATCGGCCCAGATGAGCGTGTCGGCGCAGTCGAGATGATCGGAGATGCCGTCGATCGCGAAGCCGTCGACCTTCTGGCCCTTCTTCCAGATCTGGCCGCGAATGCGCGTTCCGCGATCCGGATCCGGTGTGCCCGCCATGGCATCATCGTGCCACCACCTGCGCGGTGGGCGGGTTAGCGGCTGGCAGGATCGGCGCATGGCCTCGCGCGTCCCCTCACTCACCGGTGTGCGCTCGATCGCCGCACTGTCGGTGTGTCTGACCCACGCCGCGTTCTGGACCGGGCACTACACCGACGACTACGTCGGCCGACTGTTCGCGCGTTTCGAGATCGGTGTCGCGATCTTCTTCGTGCTCTCGGGGTACCTGTTGTTCACGCCATGGGTGCGGGCGGCGCGCGAGAACACCCGCGACACGCAACTGCCAGGCGTCGGACGCTACTTCTGGCACCGGGCACGACGCATCCTGCCCGCGTACTGGATCACCGTGATCGGCGTCTATCTGCTGTACGCGATCGCCCCACCCGGCGGCGAGGCGTCACCGACCGGCACCGGCTGGTCGGGCTTCCTGCGCAACATGACGCTGACGCAGGTGTACGGGTTCGGACACCTGCACTCCGGGCTGACGCAGATGTGGAGCCTGGCCGCCGAAGTCGTGTTCTACCTCGTCCTGCCGCTGATCGGCTGGGTCGTCGTGGTCGGTGTAATGCGTGCGTCGGGTCGGCGCGGCGGGTGGCGACCGGATCTTCTCATCGCAGCGCTGGTGCCGTTGTTGCTGGTCAGCCCGGTGTGGTCGGTGATCGTCGCGGGCAGTGCGGGGGTGAATCCGACAGCACGTTTGTGGGCGCCGGCATTCTTCGGCTGGTTCGTCGGCGGGATGTTGCTCGCGGCCTGCGCACCGCTGATCCGCCGGTGGAACACCACCGCGTGGGTGGGCATCGCGATCGCCGCGTTCCTGGTGTCCGGGGGCTCGATCGCGGGCGAACCGACGATCACCCCGACCACTGCGTCGGCGACGATCGTCAAGCACGTGTTGTATCTGGTGATCGCCGTCGGTCTCGTCGGCCCGCTCACCGTCGCCGATCAGCGGTCCTGGTGGGCGCGGGTGTGTGCCAGCCGACCGATGGTGTTCCTCGGTGAGATCTCCTACGAGCTGTTCTGTGTGCACGTCATCGTTCTCGAGGTGGTCATGGCCGCGCTCGGCTACCACGTGTTCAGCGGAAACGTGCTGATCGCGTTCGGTCTCACCGCGGCCATCAGCGTCGTGCTGGCGTGGGCGCTGCACCGAGTGACGTCCCCGCTGTGGCGTGCTCGGACACCCGGGACCGTCGGTTCCCGCAGGTAGCATGGGTGAGCAAGACGGCGCAGAGGCAACATGGCCGACAAGCAGGGTGACGAGGCGGGAACATGATCGACGACGGCGGAATGCGGGGGGCGGCACGGATCAGTGGCCCGAGCAGCGGGGAGATCCGGCAGTGGTGCGACCGGTCGGCGATGCCCGGTGAACGGCCGGAACTGTCCGATGTGGCCGCGATCCTGGTCGCGTCCGGCTATCTGACTCCGACGGGCCGGGCGATCGTCATTCGCCGCGTGTCCACAGGTCTGCCGTTGCCGATCGTGCCGGGTGGCTTCGGCGAGATGCGGCGTCTGCAGCGGGCCATCGTCCAACTCGAGGCGCAGCAGTCGGGTCCGATGGTGCCCGGTGTGATCGCCGCGGTGATGCGTAACCGTCTCAACGGGCTGGTCCGGCGCCGCGAGGACGCGCACAAGGCGTTCGTCACCGGCAAGGGCGTCTTCGCCGGCAGTACCCGTGCCATCCGCCGCGAACGTCGCGAGAACGTGTATCTCGAACTCGACGAGCGCGAACGGCTCTTCGCCGGGCTGCTGTGTACGCCGACCCCCAACGTGGGCACGATGCGCGCGGTGCGCCGAGCAGGCACCGTCGCGGTCGAGCGCATCGCCGGCGTCGTCGGGCAGGTTGCGGCGCGGTCCGGGAATCGTCAGGTCGAGCAGTGGGCCGAGCAGGTCACCGCGGCGACCGATCGTGACGCCCAGGCGCCCGCGGTGCCCGGGTCGGCGAACTTCGTCGACGGATATGAGGCGTTGCTGTTCATCGCCGGCCACTATTACGACCGGATCATGACCAATCCCGCTTGGCGCTCAGACCATTTCGCGGTGCAGCGGACGCAGGTGAACCTGCACTCCGAACTCGCCGAGATCGCCGCTGACGTCATCGCCTTGCGTGCGGTGCGCGTCGACCTGGACCGGGCCAAACGCAATGGTGGCTTTGACCGGGCCTTCGCCGAACAGATCGACCGCCGCGAAACCACGTTGCGGCCGGTGTGGTCCGAGCTGATCGATCGGGTGCAGGCGTTGTCCGACGTGGCTCACGTCGTCGAGTCCGCGGCAACGGAATTGCGGATTCTGGCCGAATACAACAAGGCCGCGACGATCGACGATCGGATCGACGCCCTGGTCGCCCGGTCCGGTGATCGCGAGATCTCGATGGACAATGCCAAACGGCTGTCCGAGCAGGTTCGCAGTGGTGAGGAACAGCTACGAATTTATCGGGATGTGTTGCAGGGAAACATCTCTCGTCTCTCACCGGCGGTTCCGCGGGAACTCCCCGCACGGTACGAGCCGTCCTGACCCCCGCGGTCGCTCGACCGCGGTCACCGTGACCAGGCGCGTAAGTAACCCTTCTCGGTATCGGTGAGGCGACGCAAACTGTGCGCCTCGATGTTGACGACGGCCATCTGAGTGCTCGCAACACACGCCGGTTTGCTCATCGGATCGGCGTGCGCCCCCCGGATCTCGTAGCCGATGGTGAAGTCGACGGAACGAAAACCCTTGATCCACATGCCGATGCGCAACGGCGAGTCGTCGTGGCGGAGCTGGCTCTGATATCGGATCTCGACGTGCACGATCATCGCGCTCTTGATCAGCGGGGTGTACTCCTCGCCCGCGGAGAGCAGCCACGCGATCCGGGCTTCCTCCATGAGCGTGACCATCCGGGCGTGGTTGATGTGACCAAAAGCATCCATGTCCGACCAGCGCACGCCGACCTCGGCGGTGAACGCGAATTCGTGTGCGCCCAAACCGCTCTCACCTGCGGTGTTTACTGAGTTGCGGCCGGTGTTTGCGGTACTCACTGACCCACGCTCCTGAATGCCGGCTGTGAAAACACGTTCGGGTCTTCACGCTTTTGTTACCCGCTAGTAGTCTTCCATCCGCGCGGCGTCCCCGATAATGGGGGGCGGTGTACCTGCGAAGTGCGGTACCGCAATGCGTTCGTGGGCTACCGCCGTCGGCGGGTGGGATGAGGTTATTGATGATGGGCACAAGGCGAGTGGCCGCAATGGTGGCGACCATACTCGGCGTCGGCGTCCTGGGTGCGGGTTTGCTCGGTCCAGCAGTGGCGGACGCGGCGCCGCGCGTCGAGGCGCGCATCGTCACCACCAAGCCGATGAGCGAATTGCGCACCGACGTCTGGGTGGATTCCCCGTCGATGAAACAGCGCATCAAGGTCAGCGTGCTGACCCCGGCGTACTCCAGTGGTCCGCGCCCGACCGTCTACATGCTCGACGGCGCCGGTGCCGACGGCGACGTCAGCGACTGGATCACCAAGGGCCACGCCGGCGCGTTCTTCGCGAACAAGAACGTCAACGTCGTCCTCCCGGTCGGCGGAGCGGGCACGTTCTACACCGACTGGCAGCACGCCGACCCCAAGCTGGGTAAGCCGATGTGGGAGACCTTCCTCACCAAAGAACTTCCCCCGCTGATCAATTCGCGGTTCAACGGCAACGGCCGCAACGCGGTGATCGGGTTGTCGATGGGCGGACAGGCGTCGTTCGCGCTGGCCATCCGCCATCCCGAGCTGTATTCGGGTCTCGCGTCGCTCAGTGGGTGCCCGCCGGTGTCCGGGGCGGCCAACGAGGCCTACGTGCGCACCACCGTCGGTCGCGACGGCGGCGACGCCACCAACATGTGGGGCCCGTTCGGGTCCGTCGGCTGGCAGGCGCACGACCCGAGCCTGCATCTGAACGCGTTGCGCGGCAAGGACATCTTCATCTCCGCCGGCTCCGGCGCCATCGGCCCACTGGACATCACGCGTCGCATCGAGCCCGACGAGGGTCCACCCGCAGCGGTCACCGCGTCGTCCTCGGCGTTGGAGGCCGGTGCCTACCGATGCTCACTGGAGTTCGCGTGGGACCTGCGCACCCACAACGTGCCCTACACCGACGGCTTCCGCCTGATCGGCACGCACACCTGGGCCTACTGGGAGCAGGACCTGCCCGCCGCCTGGGGAACGGTCTCGCGGCACCTGTACTGAGCCGCCTGCCGTAGCGGTGCCGCCGCAGACCTCAGTCGGCGCGGATCCACCGCTCGGCGAAGGACAGGAAGCTGTCGTTCTCGTCGAGATGGGTGACGGTGACCCGCACGCCGTCGTCGGCGAAGGGCCGCACCACGACCCCGGCATCGATTGCCGCGCGCGCGAACTCCGACGACCTCTCGGCGAGGTCGAGCCACACGAAATTCGCCTGCGAGTCGGGTACCCGGTAACCGGCGGCGCGGAGCCGCTCGGTGACCCGCCGACGCTCGGCGACCACCGCGTCGGTGCGCTCGAGTAGCTCGTCGCCGGCCTCCAGGCAGGCCAGAGCTGCGGCCTGCGCGACGCTGTTGACCGAGAACGGCACATGCGCCTTCCCCAGGGCGGTGATGATCTCCGGATCGCCGATCGCGTACCCGACGCGCAGGCCGGCGAGCCCGTACGCCTTGGAGAACGTGCGCAACGCGACCAGGTTCGGGAACTCGCGGCGCAACTCGAGAGCGTCGTAGGCGTGGTCGTCGTCGAGGCGGGTGTACTCGAGGTACGCCTCGTCGAGGGCGACGACGATGTCCGACGGCACCGACTGCAGGAAGGCGCGCAGATCGTCGGCGGTGACGACGGTCCCGGTCGGGTTGTTGGGGTTGCAGACGAAGATCAGGCGGGTGCGGTCGGTGATCGCGTCGGCCATCGCCGCAAGATCGTGCACGTCGTCGCCGGTGAGAGGCACCTGAACGGGCGTCGCCCCGACGAGCCGCGTCGCGAGGGGATAGGTCTCGAAGGAGCGCCAGCCGAAGACGACCTCGTCGCCGGGGCGGCAGGTGATCAGGATCAGGTTCTGGCAGAGGATCACCGATCCGCAACCGACCTGGATCTCCTCAGGACTGACGCCGAGGTTCTTCGCCAACGCGTCGGTCAACTCGACCATCCCGTTGTCGGGGTATCGGTTCACACCGGCCGCGGCATGTGAAATCGCTTGCAGAACCGAGGGGAGCGGACCGAAGGTGACCTCGTTGCTGGCAAGTTTCACCGCGTCCGGGAACGTCTTGCCGGGAACGTAGACGGGCAGGTCGGCGAGGTCGGGACGGATGCGAAAGGTCACCTTCCAACTGTAGGTCCACGGTCGTGGCGGACGATGCCCGGACCCGGCGATCCGGCTCTGACCGCGCGGTTTGCTTCTGCCGCCGGGCGGTGTGTAATCTTTCGCTTCGGCAGTTCGAAAGGACTCCGCTAGGAGGCGTGCCAGAGCGGCCGAATGGGACTCACTGCTAATGAGTTGTCTCGCTAAAACGGGACCGGAGGTTCAAATCCTCTCGCCTCCGCCGACCGCAGTCGCGCCGACCGCGGTGACAACTGAACAGCACGACAACTGAATAACCACGCGCCCGTAGCTCAACGGATAGAGCATCTGACTACGGATCAGAAGGTTTGGGGTTCGAATCCCTACGGGCGCACTCTCAATACCCCGCCACCAGCGACAACGGTGGCGGGGTATTTGTTTTCGGCATCACCGTCGGATGTCGGCCTGGTCACCGTTTCGCCGCCTTTGGCCGCCTTTGGGTGGAAACGGTCGTGAATGGTGTGCACTGAAGTTGCTCAAGTTCTGCCAGTGACGTGTGTGCTCACCCAACGACCTCGAGAGGCTGTCATGATTCCTGCTCCGTTCACCAAATACGCGGCCGAATTGTTCGGCACATTCTGGCTTGTCCTCGGAGGTTGCGGAACCGCGGTCTTCGCTGCCAAGCAAGTCGCCGAGGGAGACGACAAGGGGACGCTCATCCAGGTGGGCGTCGGCTATCTGGGCGTCGCGCTGGCGTTCGGACTGACCGTGGTCACCATGGCCTACGCGCTCGCCCACATCTCCGGGGCGCACTTCAATCCGGCGATCTCGCTCGGCGCTGCGGTGAGCGGGCGACTCGAATGGAAGGATCTTCCGGGCTACTGGATCGCCCAGGTCGCCGGTGGTCTGCTCGCCGGTCTCGCGATCTATGGGATAGCGCAGGGCAAACCCGGCTGGACGGCCACCGGCAACATGGCCGCCAACGGATACGGCGACCACAGTCCGGGCCACTACACCCTCGCCGCGGTCCTGATCGCCGAGATCCTACTGACCGCTTTCTTCCTCATCGTCGTCCTCGGCGCGACCGACGGCCGGGCCCCGAAGGGATTCGGGCCGTTGGCAATCGGCTTCACCCTCACACTCATCCACCTGGTATCCATCCCGATCTCCAACACCTCGGTGAACCCGGCACGCTCGACGGCGGTGGCGTTCTTCAACGGCGACGGCGCGCCCGGCCAGCTGTGGGCGTTCTGGGTCGCCCCACTCATCGGCGGTATCGTCGGCGGCCTGATCTATCCACTGCTGTTCGAGGACGGCAAGTTCAAGTACGGTTCGTCGGCGCGCGAGGAGACACCGGTCGCCTGACCGCGTCGGCGGCGGCGAACGCAGGCATTTGACGGAACTGCGCAACCGGCGAAATCGGACAGCCGCTGCGAGAATCACTGCCCATGGAACTGTTGATCCTGGTGCTCGTGGGTGCCGTCATCATCACCGCGATCGCCGACCGGCGTGGTATGCAACCCGCGTTGATCATCGTGGTGGTGGCGCTGGCGGTCTCGTTCGTCCCGGGCATGCCGCACGTGGAACTCGAATCCGAGATCCTGCTGACCGTCGTGCTGCCACCGCTGCTGTACTCCGCAGCGCTGGGCTTCTCGGTACCGAGCTTCGTGCGCAACATCAAGCCGATCCTGGGGCTCGGGGTGGCGATGGTGGTCATCACCGCTTTCGCCGTCGGGTGGATCGCGTCGTTGCTGATCCCCGAGTTCACCTTCGCGTTGGCGTTGCTGCTCGGCGCGATCGTCGCACCGCCCGACGCGGTCACCGCCGTGGCGATCGGACGCAAGCTCGGACTGCCGAAGCGGCTGATGGCCATTCTCACCGGCGAGAGTCTGGTCAACGACGCCGCGGCGCTGTCGCTGTTCGCGATCGCGATCTCCCAGATCGCCTCCACCCACGCGTTCATCGACAATCCGTTGGCGCTGTTCGGCTACAACGCAATTCTCGGTCCCATCGTCGGCGCCGTCCTCGGCTACCTCACCCTCTGGATTCGACGCCACCTGCGCAACCCCGCACTGGAAACGGTGCAGGGCTTCGTGGTTCCGTTCGCGGCGTTCCTCGCCGCCGAACACCTCCACGCCTCCGGGGTGCTCGCGGTGGTGATCGCCGGCTTCGTGGTCGGGTCGGGGTCGGTGCACGCCGGCTACCAGACGAGGCTGCAGGAACGCTATGTCTGGAACTCGGTCGACGTGCTGCTCGAGGCATTTGTGTTCGCCTACATCGGGTTACAGATGAGGTTCATCATCGAGGACCTCCGCGAGGCGCGAGAATCGTTGCTGCAGATCACCATTGCCTCACTCCTCGTGTTGGCCGTGGTGCTCCTGATCCGGCCGGTCTGCGTGTTCGCGATGTTCGGTCGCGGAGTCGTCAGCCGTCACCTCGACGCCACGGTCGCCGTGGAGATTCCGCCCACCCCGCGTCGCGGTGCCGCCGGACGCCGCGACCCCGACCAGTCACCGGCGTGGCGGCGGCGCCTGCGCGAACGCATCGACAACAGGCCACTGACCTGGCAGGAGTCGACGGTGGTCGCCTGGACCGGTATGCGTGGCGTGGTCACCCTGGCGGCCGCCTCCGGCATCCCGCTGACCGTCGCCGACGGCAGCGAGTTCCCCGAACGTTCGGCCATCCAGGCGATCGCGTTCGTCGTGGCCGTCGGGACGATCCTCATCCAGGGCCCGACCCTGCCCTGGCTGATCAACCGGCTGCAGCTGCGCAACGAGGACGAGGAACGCTACGACCACGAGCAGACCGCACGCGCCGAGGCCATCGTGCACGGCGCGGCCGATGAGGTCATCGCGGGCTTCGTCAACAACCCACCCACCAATCTCGACGAGGTGACCGTCGACTACATCAAGGAGACCGTCGCACGACAGTCCCGGGATGCCGAGGAGATGCCCGACCCCGACGCGCACACCGCCCGCACCGATGCCTTCGCCGCGCTGTACCGCAACGTGCTCTCGGCACAGCGTGACGCTCTCGTCGCCGGCCGAGAGAACGGCCACCTCGAGGACGAGGCGGTCCGCGCCATGCTCGAACGCCTGGACCTGCAGGAAGCCGGACTCACGGCCCGACTGGAAAGCCGCCTCTGAGACGCCGTCAGTAAGGTCGAAGGTGCACGTGTTGGATACGGGTGCGCCGGCTCGGCGACCCGGAAGTGATCGGGAGTGGCGACATGGGACAGCCCACCGGGCAACGGCCCGACGGCGCCGACGATTACCGCACCCCGCTGCTGCCGGGCAACTACCCGCCGCTCGGCTACTCCGACCGTGGACTCCCGCGCTACACCGCGGCCGACCTCGCCGCAGGCGGGACACCGCAGTCCGCCCCCCGCCATGACGTCGCGCCGGTTCCGTTGTCGGACGGCCCGGACGGGGTCGAGATGGGGACGGCCGGCACCGATGCCGAGCCGCCGCACCATCCACGCCGCTCCGGGGAAGAACGCGGTGTCGGCGCCACCGTCGTCATCTTCGCCGTCGTCGGCCTGGTGATCGTGGGACTCGTCGTCTTCGGGGTCCGCTCGCTGCACCAACAACAGAACCCGACCATCACCCTGCCGACCGCCGACCCCACCGGCACCTATTCACTACCGGCGTTGCCCACCCGGCCCGGCGCGCCCTCGCAGCCCGGTGGGGACCAGCCCGGCGGTGGGCCCGGTGGTGGTTCGGGTACGACGCCGGGCGCACAGGTCACCTACACCGTCACCATCAACGGCGTCGGGACCATCCTGTACGTCGACGACGTCGGCGTCCGGACCGACTTCACCCCGCCACCGAACTGGACGGTCACCTTCGCCGCAAGCCGCAATCCGCTGCGCCTGTTGGTCGTCGCCGGCGACGGATCCTCGGCGCACTGCACCATCACCGTCGCCGGCCGGCCGGTCGCCGACGACAGCGTCGAGGCCTCCTCGACACGGCGAACGGCCACCTGCATCGCCTGACCCACGGGTCAGTTCGGGGTCCTCGGCGTGTGTCGGCGGCCCGAGGTCGCTACCGTATGTGTGTGAGTTCCCCGCAAGCAGCCCCGCAGGCGTCGGCGAGCGACGCCACCGAGTTCAAGACCATGATCACCTGGCGCGGTGTCGACACCGACCGCCTCGAACAGGTCCGCCTCAACGTCCAAGGCGCTCGGGTCAAGGCGTACGGCCGCATCATCGCCGCGGCGACCGCCGACCACGACGCGTTCTCCGCGTCATATGAGCTGGTCACCAACGATGCCGGCGTCACCAAGCGGCTGTCGATCCACCTCGTGCAGGCCGGCGGTGAGACGCAGCTCGGAATGGCTCGCGACGAGGAGAACACCTGGCTCGTGCAGACCGGGGGCGAGACCGTCCGCAAGGACTTCGGTGGCGCGGAGGACGTCGACCTCGCTCTGTCGCCGATGTTCAACGCCCTGCCCATCCGCCGACTGCACCTCGCCGCGGCCGACGCATCCGGCACCGTCGAGGTCCCCGTCGTCTACGTCTACCTGCCGACGGCGGTCGTCGAACCGGCCACCCTGCGCTACACGCCCGGCCCGGACGGGATCGGCGTGTCCTCGCCGGTCGCCACCTCGACATTGACCGTCGACGACAACGGCTTCGTCATCGACTACCATGGACTGGCCAGCCGCGTCTGACCGGGGCGATCAGCCCAGCCATACACTCCCGCGGTGCGCCTGGCGGCGCATCTCCGCTTGCCAGCCCGCGACGCCCGGCTCGACGTCGGTGATCGCCACCCGCTGCGCATTCGCCATCGCCTCGTAGGCGTGCCGGGCGCGGTGGCCGGCGTCGATCAGTACCTCGGTGGTGCCGTGATCGCGCAGTTCGTCGCGTGCCGCGGTCAGCCGGTCGATCACCTCGCTGAGCGCATTGAGCACCGCGATCCCGTTCGCCTCGATCATCGCTCGCTGCAACTGCGGAGCGGTCCCGGCGACACGCGTGCCGTCGCGGAAACTACCCGCGGCCAGCCGGATCGCCAACTCGCTCTCCGCGGCACCGACCGCCGCCGTCGCCGCGGCCGTCAGATGCGGCACATGCGAGATCGCCGCCACCGCGCGATCGTGTGCGTCGTTTGCGGCGGGCACCACCGCGGCACCCAGTGCGCGCGCCAGCCCGGCGACGACCCGCCAGTCCTCGGCGTCGGTGGAGTCCTCGGTGGTCACCATCCACATCGCGTCGGTGAACAGGTCGGGATCGGTGGCCTCCCACCCCGAGTGACTCGAGCCGGCCATCGGATGCCCGCCGACATACCGGGCGTCGGGGAGCAACCGCCGAAAGATCTCGGCGACAGGCATTTTCACGCTGATGACGTCGGTGATCAGACAGTCCGCCGCATTCTCGGCGATCGCCGACACGATAGGTTCGATCGTGGTGACCGGGGTCGCCAGCACGATCACCGCGTCGGTGTCGGCGGCGCGGCCCAACGTCGCCACGAGATCGGTGGACGCGTCGTGGCCGTCGGCGCGGGCCTGCTCGACGGTCGCCGACGAGCGGTTGTAGCCGAAGGTGGAGGCGCCCGACGCGTCGAGCGCCCGCATCATCGACCCGCCGATGAGGCCGAGACCGAGAATGCAGACCGGGGTGGAGCGGATGTCTGTCACCATCCCAGATTTCCACATCGTCGTGGTGCGGGTAGGACTTGGGGAGTACGCCCCCGACGGGCTACCGTGACCTGCATGGCAGGTGCCGGCGCGGGTATATCGGGTTCCAACAGCAACGACGTCGTCGACGGCGTGGAGGGTTTCGCGGTCGCGGTGGTGCGCGAGGATGCCGCCTGGAAGGTCACCGCACTCAAACCGGACGCGCTCACCGATCTCGACGCCGCCGAACGACAACTGCGTGACCTGCGGTCGGCGGGCGCGGTGTTCGGATTGCTCGACGTCGACGAGGAATTCTTCATCGTCATCCGCCCGGCACCCGGAGGTGCGCGGATGCTGCTCTCCGACGCCACCGCCGGCATCGACTACGACGTGGCCGCCGATGTGCTCGACGCACTGAACGTCGACGTCCCCGACATCGACCCCGATGAACTCGACGACGTCGACCCGTGGGAAGAGGGCGATCTCGGCATCCTGTCCGACCTCGGCCTGCCCGACGCCGTCATGGGCGTCATCGTCGGCGACACCGACCTCTATGCCGACGAGCAGATCGGGATGATCGCCGCGCGGCTCGGATTCGCCGACGAACTGTCCCGCGTGCTCGACTCACTCGGGCATTGAGCTCCGCGACTCCCGCCGGCGCCGCGCAGATGCGGGTGTGGGAGTCGATGATGAATGCCGCCCTCGACGCGGCGGCCCTCTCCGGTGACGACGACGTACCGATCGGTGCCGTCGTCTTCGATCCCGCAGGCGTCGAACTCGCCCGCGCAGCCAACCGTCGAGAGGCCGACTCGGACCCGACCGCGCACGCCGAGATCCTCGCGTTGCGCGCGGCAGCCGCTGCCTTCGGGGACGGATGGCGACTACCCGGATGCACCATCGCCGTCACCGTCGAACCCTGCACGATGTGCGCCGGAGCCATCGGCCTTGCCCGCCTCGACACCCTGATCTTCGGTGCGTGGGAACCGAAAACCGGTGCGGTGAGCTCACTCTGGGATGTGGTTCGTGATCCGCGGCTGACCCATCGACCACAGGTACGCGGCGGCATCCTCGAGCAACGGTGCCGAATGCTGATGGTCGACTTCTTCACCACCCGCCGCGACCTGTGACTCTGTGGCAGATTTGACGGTGCACGACATCGGATAAAACCGTATTCCACCCCGAACCGCAGGAGGACGGCATGGCCGACGCAAGCGACAAGGTCAACGAGGTCATCGGTACGGCCAAGGAGAAGCTCGGTGAACTCGCCGACAACCCCAAGGTCGCCGAGGCCCTCGGCACGGCGAAAGAGAAGATCGGCGAGCTCGCGGAGAACCCGAAGGTCAACGAAGCCCTCGACACCGCGAAGGAAAAGATCGGTGAGCTCGCCGGAAACGAGAAGGTGCAGGGCGCGCTGGGCACCGCCAAGGAGAAATTCGACGAGCTGAGGGGCAAGTTGGGTAACTGACGCCACCGGTTGCCGGTCGGTACGGTGGAAGGCGGGGCAACCCCCCTCCCATGCGGCCCGTCGAGACCAGGCGTGGACGCATCATCCGATCGCCTCGACGTGCGCGCCGCGCGCGCACCCGGCAGAGGAGGCTCACCATGGCACTATCCGATGACGCCAAGAACAAGGCCGAAGAGCTCAAGGGACGCGGGAAGGAAGCCGCAGGCAGCCTGACCGACGACCAGGACCTCAAGAACGAGGGCAAGGGCGACCAGGCCGTCGCCCAGGGCAAGCAGAAGATCGCCGACGCGGCCGACGCCGTCAAGGGCAAGGTCGACGACATCAAGGACAAGCTCAGCGGTAACTGATACCCGCCGTTTGCCCGTCTGACCAGCCGATTTAAGGCCGGACACGGGCCTGCGGTACAGTCTTCGGCGGTGGCGTGTCCGAGCGGCCGAAGGTGCAGCACTCGAAATGCTGTGTGCGGTAACCCCGTACCGAGGGTTCAAATCCCTCCGCCACCGCCGGCAATGGCCCCCTATCCTCGCAGGTAGGGGGCCATTGTGCTGTCCGGGGAGGCTTGTGCCGTATTCGTGGGTCACAGGTGACCTGAAAGTACGGCACGCCGCGCATGGCGGCCGTATCTGCCGTCGATCGTTCGTGTGAATCCCATGGACCTGGGCGGATGACGGGACGATGATCAACAGCATGAGCACTCCGCAGCAGCCGGGTAACGACCAGAACCGGCCCGGACCGTCGAACGCGCCGACGACCCACTATCAGAAGCAGGGTAGGGCGCCGCTGGGTCCGGACGGGCAGCGGACCACTGCGTACCAACGTCCGCCGGTGCCGAGGCCGACCGAGGCGCCGACGCGGGTGCACGCACGGCCACAGGTGGCGCCGCCGGCCGGCCAGCCACGCCATATCCCACCGACCGCCCAGCCCGGCATGGGGCAGCAGCCGGCGACGGGGCAGCCCGGCATGGGGCAGTCGCAGGTACCGCCCGGACGGCCGGGACCGCCGGCACGGCCGGACGCACAACCTCCGGCACCGGGCGGACAAGTTCCGACCGGACGCCCCGTCGCCGACGGCGAGGCGATGAAGAAGCGCAACCCGATTGCGGTGTGGATCGGCCTGCCGCTGATCACCCTCGGGATCTACTCGCTGGTCTGGTACTACAAGATCAACAAGGAGATGGCCGCCTTCGATCGGCGCAAGGAGATCTCGGCGGTCGGGCCACTGTTGGTGATCATCTTCCTCAGTTGGACGGTCATCGCCCCGATCATCAGCTTCCACAACACCGGCAAGCGCATCCGTGAGGCCCAGCGCTGCGCCGGGCTGCCCGAGACGTGTAATCCGTTGCTGTGCTGGGTACTCGGCTTCGTCTTCGGTCTGCACACCTTCTACATGCAGAGCGAACTGAACAAGATCGTCGACCGCTACGGAGCCGAACCGGGCACGACGGTGCCGCTGTTCGCCTGACTCACAGGAACGATCCGGCTCCACCGACGAGGTCGAGGAGTGGTTGTGGGAAGAACCCGAGCACGATCGTGACCGCCGTGCACAAGGCGATGGACGTGGTCGTCAATGCGCTGGGCCGCACCACATGCGGGGCGTCGACGGGAACGTCGGAGAAGAACATCGCCACGATGATGCGGATGTAGAAGTACGCCGCGATGGCGCTGCTGATCACACCGATCACCACCAGCACCGAACCGCCGCTACCCGAGACCGCGGCGAACACATCGAATTTCGCGATGAAGCCACTCGTCAACGGAATGCCGGCGAACGCCAGCAGGAACATCGAAAACATTGCTCCCACAAGCGGATAGCGCCGCCCGAGACCGGCCCACTGATCGATGCCGGTGGCCTCGCGTCCGGACAGGTGCGCTCCGGTGGCGCCGCCGGTGCGCGCCGACCCGGTGAACGTCGTCGGCTCGCGAACCACCGAGACCGTGGCGAACGCACCGAACGTCGAGAAAGCATACGCGGCAAGATAGAACAGGGTGGCGCTGACGCCCGCTTCGTCAAAAGCGATGAGCCCCAACAAAATAAACCCGGTGTGTGTCACCGAGGAGTAGGCGAGCAGGCGTTTGACGTCGGACTGGGTCACCGCCATCACCGCACCACCGAGCATGGTGACGATCGCCACCGCCCACAACACCGGTTTCCAATCGTCGGCGAGCGCACCGAAGCTCGTGTAGAAAACACGCAGCAGCGCGCCGAACGCGGCGATCTTGGTGGCCGCGGCCATGAACGCGGTCACCGGCGTGGGTGCGCCCTGATAGACGTCGGGGACCCACGAATGGAACGGCACCGCGCCGATCTTGAACAGCAACCCCACCGAGAGCAACGCCAACCCGATCAGCGGGAGCAGTACCTCACCCGACGTTCCGGCGGCGGCGCGATCGACACTGATCCCGATGACCGTCAGGTCCAGCGAGCCGGTGCCGCCGTAGACGAAGGCGGCGCCGAACAGGAAGAACGCCGACGAGAAGGCGCCCAGCAGAAAATATTTGAGGGATGCCTCCTGGGAGAGCAGGCGGCGGCGCCGGGCCAGGGCGCACAACAGGTATAGCGGCAGCGAGAACACCTCGAGCGCGATGAACATGGTGAGCAGATCACCGCATGCGACGAACAGCATCATCCCACCGACCGCGAGCAGGGTCAGCGGAAAGACCTCGGTGGTCACGCCACCGGCTCGGGTCGCGTCGAATTCGTCGTCGGAATTCGGGGTACTCGCTCCCGACGGCGTGAACATGTCGGCGCGGTCGCCGGTCAGCGTGGCCTGTGCTGCCGCCCCCGGCCCGTCACTGACCCGACGTCGTCCGGCGGGGTGTTTCACCAAGCGCGTCGACGGTGCCACGACCCGTTCGAGTCCGCGCTCGGCCATGAACGCCACGGCGAGCACGGAGATCACCAGCAACAGCCCCTGCAGGAACAGGGCGGGCCGATCGAGCACCACCGCCCCGGACACCGCGGTCTGTCCCTGACCACCGTCGTCGGTGAGATGGACGGCCAGCACGATGACCGCGATCAGCGCGGCCACCAGCCCCGCCGTCGACAGCACCAGTTGGGCGCGCCACCGGCCGGCCCGCGGCGCGAACGCCTCGACCAGCACCCCGATGACGCCGACGCCGAAGACGATCAACATCGGTGACAGCAGAGAGTATTCGACGTGGGGCGGGGTGATCGCGGCCAGCGCCGCCGTGATTTCGTGCGCAGTGGTCACGTGTGCCGCCATCACTTGCCACCTCCGTTGTTCTGGACCACCACGGCCGGTGCCGGGTCGTCGCGTCCCACGGTGGTCAGCGTGTGCGAGACCGTGGGGGTGATCAGATTCAGCAGTGGCTGCGGGAAGAACCCGAAGACGAGCAGCAGGGCGAGCAGCGGTGCCACGACGAGACGTTCGCGGCCGTGTAGATCAGGCATCGTCCGACGGGCGGCGCCGGGACCCTCCACCGGTGTCGGCGGGCCACCCATCACGCGTTGATAGAGCCAGAGAATGTAGATGGCGGACAGGACCAACGCGCTCGACGCCGCGATCGCGGCCACCGGGTACCGGGTGAAGGTGCCGATGAACACCAGGAATTCGCTGATGAACGGCGACAGCCCGGGAAGTGACAGGGTGGCCAGCCCGGCGACGAGGAAGGTGCCGGCGAGGACCGGCGCGACCTTCGCGATGCCACCGTAGTCGGCGATCAGGCGGCTACCACGCCGCGAGACGAGGAACCCGGCGATCAAGAACAGTGCCGCGGTGGAGATTCCGTGATTGACCATGTAAAGGGTCGCACCGCTCTGGGACTCGCTGGTCATGGCGAACACGCCGAGGATGATGAAACCGAAGTGCGAGATCGAGGTGTAGGCGATCAACCGCATCATGTCGGTTTGTGCGATGGCCAGGATCGCGCCGTAGACGATACCGATCACCGACAGCGCGATGATCAGTGGGGCAAAGGTTTTCGACGCCTCGGGGAAGAGCTGCAGACAGAACCGCAGCATTGCGAAGGTGCCGACCTTGTCGACGACGGCCATCATCAGCACCGCCGACGCCGGGGTGGCCGCGACCGCCGAATCGGGGAGCCACGAGTGGAACGGCCACAGCGGGGCCTTGATCGCGAAGGCGATCATGAAGCCGCCGAACAGCAATGCCAGTACCCCGGTGCTCGCGTCGAGGCGTCCGCCGGCCACCGCGTCGGAGATCGCCGGGAGACTGAAGGTGCCGCGGCCGTCGGCGCCGATTCCCGAGCGTGCGGTCACCACGTACAGCCCGATCACCGCCGCGAGCATCAGCAGCCCACCGAACAGGTTGTACAACAAGAACTTCACCGCGGCGGCGGCCTGCGTGCCACCGCTGCCGAAACCGCCGATGAGGAAGTACATCGGGATCAGCATGGCCTCGAACACGATGTAGAACAGCAGGACGTCGGTGGCGACGAAGCTCATCAGCACCATCGCCTCGACCGCCAGCATCAACGCGAAGTAGGTGTGTGGGCCCTTCTGCCGGCGACCGCCCGAATGGTCCAGGGAGCCTGCATGATCGGCGTCACGCCAGCCGGCCAGCACGAGAATCGGCATGAGCACGGTGGTGAGCAGGATCAGGACCAGCCCGATGCCGTCGAGACCCAGTTCGTAGCGCGCGCCGAAGGACGGGATCCACCGCACGTCGGTGACGAACTGATAGCGGGGGCCGTCGGGATCGAAACCGATCGTGAGCCCGACCGACACCGCCAGCGCGGCCACCGTGCCGAGCAGACCCGCCCACTTCGCGAGATCGGGGCGCTGCGCCGGGATCGCGAGCACACCGACGGCGACCACCGCCGGGATCAGCCAGAGGATCGTCAACCAGCCCATCGTCTACACCCCCCTGACCAGCATCAGCGCGGCCACCACGACGGTCGCCCCGGCCAGCATCGACAGCGCATATGATCGGACGAAACCGCTCTGCCACAGCCGTATTCGATTCGACGATGCGGTGACCAAGGTGCCGACGCCGACCCCGGCGCCGTCGACACCCTCGGATTCGAGGACGTCGAGACCTCGTGCCAGTGCCTGGCCGGGTCGCATCAACACGCGCTCGTTGAACGCGTCGCCGTAGAGGTCGCGGCGTGCCGCGACCGTCAGTGCGGTGACCTCGCGCGGTGCGGTCAGCGGGATCGGAGCCCGGGCGTATCGCGCCCACGCGACACCGATACCCGCCGCGACCACGACCAGGACACCCACCGTCACGACCCAGGTGGGCACCGGCAGCTCGCTGTGATGCTCGCCGACCACGGGTGTCAGCCAGTGCACCAGTGCGTCGCCGCTGACCAGCAACCCGCCCGCGGCGACCGATCCGAGCGCGAGCAGGATCATCGGGCCGGTCATCGTGGCCGGCGCCTCGTGCGGATGTGCCTCAGGTGCCCAACGCTTTTCGCCGAAGAAGGTCATCAGCATGATGCGGGTCATGTAGAAGGCGGTGATGCCCGCGCCGAGCAGCGCGGCCCCACCGAGGAGTACACCGCGTGCGCCACCTGCACCGAAGGCCGCCTCGATGATCGGGTCCTTGGAGAAGAATCCCGAGAACGGGGGTACCCCGATCAATGCCAGATACCCGAGCCCGAAGGTGACGAAGGTGATCGGCATGAGCGTGCGCAGCCCGCCGAATCGGCGCATGTCGGTCTCGTCGTTCATCGCGTGCATCACCGAGCCCGCCCCGAGGAACAACCCGGCCTTGAAGAATCCATGGGTGAGCAGATGCATGATCGCGAATGCGTAACCGGCCGGCCCCAATCCGGCGGCCAGCACCATGTATCCGATCTGGCTCATCGTGGAGGCGGCCAGTGCTTTCTTGATGTCGTCCTTGGCGCAACCGATGATCGCGCCGAACAGCAGTGTCACCGCTCCGACGACCGCCACGGCCAGACGGGCGTCGGGGGCGACGTCGAAGATCGCGTGCGAACGGGCGATCAGATAGACGCCTGCGGTCACCATGGTCGCCGCATGGATGAGCGCCGACACCGGCGTCGGGCCCTCCATCGCGTCACCGAGCCACGATTGCAACGGTACCTGGGCGGATTTGCCGCACGCGGCGAGCAACAGCAGGAAACCCAATGCGGTCATGGTGGCGTGTCCGGCGGCGTCGGCGCCGGCGAACACGGTGGTGAACGAGACCGATCCGAAGGTCGCGAACATGACCATCAGCGCGACCGCCAACCCGATGTCGCCGACGCGGTTCACCACGAACGCCTTCTTCGCGGCGGTCGCCGCCGAGGGCCGCTGCTGCCAGAACCCGATCAGCAGGTAGGACGCGAGACCGACTCCCTCCCAACCGAGATAGAGGCCGAGGTAGGAGTCGGCGAGTACCAGCACGAGCATCGCGGCGAGGAACAGGTTGAGGTAGGCGAAGAATCGGCGACGATCGGGATCCGAGACCATGTAGCCGATCGAATAGATGTGGATCAGGGTGCCGACGCCGGTGATCAACAGCACGAAGCACATCGACAGCTGATCGAGGTAGAGCCCCATGTCGACGCTCAAGCCGCCGCTGCCGGTGCCGGCCGGGGTGATGTGCAGCCACGTGAACAGCACCTGGTGTACGGGACGGTCGGCGGTGTTCCGGCCGAGCATCCCGACGAACAGCGCGACGCCGACGCAGAACGATGCGGCGGCCAGCACGCATGCGAGATAGTGCCCCCAGCGGTCGGTGCGCCTGCCCGCCAGCAGCAGGACGGCCGCACCCAATAGCGGCAGCGCGGGAACAACCCAGAGAATGCTCGCCGATGTGTCGGTGCTCATGCCGCCCTCCTCATCTCCCGGCCGTCCCTATCTCCGCAGCAGGGCAGCGTCGTCGACCGAGGCGCTGCGTCGGGATCGGAAGATCATCATGATGATCGCGAGTCCGACGACCACCTCGGCGGCCGCGACCACCATCGTGAAGAACGCGATCACCTGCCCGTCGACGCTGCTCTGCATGCGCGCGAAGGTCACGAACGACAGGTTCGCCGCGTTGAGCATCAGCTCGACGCACATGAACACGACGATCGCGTTGCGCCGCAACAACACCCCGGCCGCACCGATGGCGAACAGCAGGGCCGAGAGATACAGGTAGTTCTCGGGATTCACTTCGCCGTCCCCCGATCCGCTTGTCGGGCGCGCAATCGTGCGTTGACCGACAACTCCGACGGGGTGCCGTCGGGCAGCAGGGCGGGGATGTCGACGGCGTTGTGCCGGGCGAAGACTCCCGGACTCGGCAGCGGTGTGACGTCGATGCCCCTGCGGAACCGCTCGATGGAGATCTCCCGCTGGGTCCGCTTCGGCCCGAAGCGTTCTCGGTGCGCCAGCACCATCGCGCCCAGCGTCGCCGTGATCAGCAGGGCGCCGGTGAGTTCGAACGCCCACAGGTAGCGCACGAAGATCAGTTCGGCGATGGCCTCGACGGCTCCGTTGCTCCCCGGTGGCCGGGCTGCCACCGCGCCCGGCGGTGCGGTGATCGCGACGGTCGCCGCACCGATACCGCCACACAACAACGCGCCGAACCCGATTCCCAACACCACCGCGGCAACCCGTTGCCCGCGTAGCGTTTCGACCAGGGAATCCGACGAGTCCACGCCAATCAGCATGAGCACGAACAAGAACAACATCATCACCGCGCCGGTGTAGACCACCACCTGCACGACGCCGAGGAACAGGGCGCCCTGCGCGACGTAGAAGACGGCGAGCACGATCATCGTGGTGGCCAGGAACATCGCCGAATACACGGCCTTGGTGGCGAAGACCACCCCCAACGCGCCGGCGACGGCCACGACGCCGAGAATCCAGAACTGCACCGCCTCACCGGTGGAGGTGCGGGCGGCGTCGGCGAGCACCGCATCGGTCAGTGCCGCACCCGAGTGCGCCACGACTGTCGAGGCACTCACGGTACGACCTCGGTGCTGGTGGTCCCGGTGCTGGTGGTCACGGCACTGGTGGTCTCAGTGTCGGCGGTCCGGCCGGTCACGGTACCGTCGGGGCCCACGCGTCCCAGGTAGTAGTCGGCCTCTCGTGGTGCGGTCCCGGCTGCGGCCGCGGCGCTGACATCGTGCGGTGTCGGCGCGGTGCCCGCCGGTAATGGCGCGAGCAACTGCTGCTTCTCGTAGATGAGGTCGGCGCGGTTGTCGTCGGCGAGCTCGTAGTCGTTGGTCATCGTCAATGCCCGGGTGGGGCAGGCTTCGATGCACAGGCCGCAGCCGATGCACCGGAGGTAGTTGATCTGGTAGACGCGGCCGTAGCGTTCGCCCGGCGAATAGCGCTGCTCGTCGGTGTTGTCGGCGCCCTCGACGAAGATGGCGTCGGCCGGGCAGGCCCATGCGCAGAGTTCGCAGCCCACGCACTTCTCGAGACCGTCGGGGTGCCGATTGAGTTGGTGCCGACCGTGATAGCGCGGTGCGGTGGGTTTCTTCTCCTCGGGGTACTGCTCGGTCACCGTCGGTGCGAACATCGACGAGAACGTCACACCCATGCCGCTCAAGGGTTTGGGGGGCTTGAGGAAGTCAGGCATCGGTGGTCTCCTTCGCGGGGAGTTGGCCGGGTAGGGGCGGTACCGGGAAGCCGCCGGCCATCGGGTCGAACGGGATCGCGCTTCGGGGCGCGGGGGTGTCGGGTACCGGGGTGTGCGGTGCCGGGCGCACGACGCGCCGGACGAGCCAGAACAACAGGAGGGTCACCACCAGCCCGACGGCCGCCGACACCAACGCTCGTGGCACCGTGTCACTCGCCGAACCGAATGCGGCGCGGATCAGCGCGACGATCATCACCCAGGTCAAGGACACCGGGATGAGGACCTTCCAGCCGAGGTTCATGAACTGGTCGTAGCGCAGACGCGGCAGGCTGGTGCGCAACCAGATGAAGACGAACATGAAGACCCAGACCTTGAGGGTGAACCACAGGATCGGCCACCAGCCGGAATTGGCTCCGTCCCAAAGACTCAGCGGCCACGGCGCCTGCCAGCCGCCGAGGAACAGCGTGGTGGCCAGTGCCGACACGGTCACCATGTTGATGTACTCGGCGAGCATGAACATCGCGAACTTCAGTGAGGAGTACTCGGTGTGGAAGCCACCGACGAGTTCGCCCTCGGCCTCGGGGAGGTCGAAGGGCGCACGGTTGGTCTCGCCGACCATGGACACCGCGTAGATGACGAAGGACGGGAGCAACACCAGGCCGTACCAGTAGTTGTGTTGTCCGGCCACGATCTCCGAGGTTGACATGGTGCCCGAGTCGAGGAACACCGCGGCGAAGGTCAGGCCCATCGCGATCTCATAGGAGATGACCTGTGCGGTCGAGCGCAGTCCGCCGAGCAGGGGATAGGTGGACCCGGAGGACCACCCGGCCAACACGATTCCGTAGACCCCGATCGACGCCATCGCCAGGATGAACAGCACCCCGACGGGCAGGTCGGTCAGTTGCAGCGGGGTGTGGTGGCCGAACACCGACACCATCGGGCCGAACGGGATCACCGCGAACGCCATGATCGCCGGGACCACGGCGATGACGGGTGCGACCAGGTAGAGGACCTTGTCGACGCCGAACGGTGTGATGCCCTCCTTCAGTGCGAGTTTCACACCGTCGGCCATGCTCTGCAGCACCCCGTGCGGACCGACCCGATTCGGGCCGAGCCGGGCTTGCATGCGGGCCATGATCTTTCGTTCGGCCAGGATCGCGACGAGTGGATTGGCCACCAGAAAGGCGAAGACCGCCACCGCCTTGATGAGCACGAGCCACCACGGGTCGTGACCGAAGTCGGCGAGATCGGGATAGTCGGTGGCTGCCAGGTTCACGACTGCCCTTCCGCCGGACGGACGGCGACGACGTCGCCGGATTCTGCATGCAGCTGCGAACGGACATGCGAGGACACCGAATAGGTGGGCACCCACACCACGCCGTCGACCATGTCGGTGATCAGCAGTGGAAGGGTCAGTGTGCCCGAGTCGGTACTCAGTTCGACGTCGTGTCCGTCGGTGAGTCCGGCAGCGCTCGACGTGGCCGCCGAGCACCGTGCCACCGATGGGTGCGCGGTGCCGGCGAGATACGGCTCGCCGTCCTGGAGTCGGCCGTCGTCGAGCAGCAGATGCCAGGTCGACAGCACCGCCTCGCCGGGGCCGGGTGTGCGGGCCGCCGATACCGGGGGTACCGGTATCTCCGGTCGAGGGCCCGTCCACGGCCCGAGGCGGCCCAATTGTGCTCGAATATCAGTGATCTCGCGGCAGTCCAGCGAGACACCCGCCGCCTGCGCCAGCGCGTCGAGGACCCGATGATCCGACAAACGCCCGGTGTCGGCGAGGGCGGCCGGGAACGGGCGTGCCCGCCCTTCCCAGTCGAGGAACATCCCCGCCTTCTCCGCGGCCGCCGCGACCGGCAGCACCACGTCGGCGCGTTCGGTCACCGCCGATGTCCGGATCTCCAGGCTCACCAGGAATCCCACCACGTCGAGGGCGGCGATCGCGGCGGCGGGGTCGGGGAGATCGGCTGGATCGACGCCACCGACGAGCAGCGCGTCGAGGCGGCCGGTCGTTGCGGCGGAGAGGATCTCACCGCTGTCGCGCCCAGGGATGGACGGGAGATCGCGCGCCTGCCAGAGCCCGGCGACCTGGAGTCGTGCGGTGGCATCGGTGACCGGCCGGCCGCCGGGCAGCAGCGTCGGCAGCGCGCCGACTTCCACCGCTCCGCGATCGCCGGCGCGTCGTGGTATCCATACCAGTCGTGCGCCGGTCCGTTCGGCGAGTCGTACCGCCGCCGGGAGGGCGCCCGGTGCGCTGGCGAGACGTTCGCCGACGATGATCACCGATCCCGCGTCGTCGAGCAGCGCCGCGGTGGAGTCGTCATCGAGTACCGCGGCCTCGGCGCCGGGAACGGTAGGAAGCACAGTGCCGTTGAGCTTCTCGATGCCGGGACTACGCCACGGCGCGATCGCGTGGACCCGGGTGCCGGTGGTGCGCACCGCGCGACGCAGTCGCAGGAAGACGATCGGTGACTCCTCCTCCGGCTCGAATCCGGCGAGCAGCACGGTTGGCGCCGCGACCAGTGCGTCGTAGGTGAGGTCGTCGGCGCGGGCGGCGACGTGGCGGGTGAGGAAGGCGGTCTCCTCGGCGCTGTGCGGCCGGGAGCGGAAATCGATGTCGTTGGTGCCGAGAACGGTTCGCGCGAACCGGACGTAGGCGTAGGCGTCCTCGGCGGTGATCCGGCCGCCGGTGAGGACTCCGGTACGTCCCCGGGCGGCCTGCAGTCCGTCGGCGGCGGCGCGCAACGCCTGCGCCCACGACACCTCCCGCAGCTGTCCGTGCCGGTCCCGGACCAGCGGAGTGGTGAGCCGATCGGCGCCGGCGGTGTAGGCGAACGCCCAGCGTCCCTTGTCGCAGTTCCACTCCTCGTTGACCGCGGGGTCGTCGGCGGCCAGGCGCCGCAACACCTTTCCACGCCGATGGTCGGTGCGCTGGGCGCAGCCGCTCGCACAGTGTTCGCAGGCGCTCGGGGTGGACACCAGATCGAACGGCCGGGCGCGGAAGCGGTAGGCGGTACCGGTCAGCGCACCGACGGGACAGATCTGTACGGTGTTGCCGGAGAAGTACGAGTCAAACGGGGTTCCGTCGGCGGTGCTGACCTGTTGCAGCGCACCACGATCGGCGAGGTCGATGAGCGGGTCGCCGGCGATCTGGTCGGCGAAGCGGGTGCAGCGGGCGCACAGCACGCACCGCTCCCGGTCGAGCAGCACCGCCGAGGACAGCGGAACCGGTTTGGTGTAGGTGCGTTTGGGTCCGGTGAACCGCGAGCGCGGACGCCCGGCGGTCATCGCCTGGTTCTGCAGCGGGCATTCACCGCCCTTGTCGCAGATCGGGCAGTCCAGCGGATGGTTGATGAGCAGCAGTTCCATCACCCCGCGCTGGGCCTTCTCGGCGATCTCCGAGCCGAGTTGGGTGCGGACCTCCATGCCCTCGGTGACCGTGGTGGTGCATGAGGCGAGCGGTTTGCGCTGCCCCTCGACCTCGACGAGACACTGCCGGCACGCACCGACCGGGGCGAGCAACGGGTGATCGCAGAACCGGGGAATCTGGATGCCCACCCGTTCGGCAGCCCGGATCACCAAGGTGCCGGGGGGTACCCGGACCTCGGTGCCGTCGATGGTCGCGGTGACGAGTTCGACGGGTTCGGCGGACGAGGGCCGGTCGGACAGTGCGGTCATCGGCTCGCTCCCGGGACGTACAGCGTGCGGTGGTCGGTGAAGACGGTCGACGCGGCGGGATCGAACGGACAGCGCCCGCGCGCATCCGGACCCGACCCGGGGCGGGTGTGGGCGAGAAACTCGTCCCGGAAGTACTTGAGCGCCGAGACGATCGGGCTTCCGGCGCCGTCGCCGAGTGCGCAGAACGACTTCCCGACGATGCTGTTGGTGACGTCGGCGAGGACCGCGAGTGCCGCGGACATCTCGTCGGCGTCGAGGTCGCCGGACTCGATGGCGCGTAGCTGTTGCACCAGCCAGTAGGTGCCCTCCCGGCACGGTGTGCACTTGCCGCATGACTCGTGTGCGTAGAACTCGGTCCAGCGCAGCACCGCCCGTACCACGCACGTGGTCTCGTCGAAGATCTGTAAGGCCTTGGTACCCAACATCGATCCGGCCTCGGCGACGCCCTCGTAGTCCAGCGGTACGTCGAGATGGTCGGCGGTGAGCATCGGTGTCGACGATCCGCCCGGCGTCCAGAACTTGAGGTGGTGCCCGTCGCGGACGCCACCGGCCCGATCGAGTAACTGCCGCAACGTGATCCCGAGGGGAGCCTCGTATTGGCCGGGATGGTTGACGTGTCCCGACAGCGAGTACAGGGTGAATCCCGGCGATTTCTCGGTGCCCATGGCGCGGAACCAGTCGATGCCGTTGCGCAGGATCGCCGGGACGCTGGCGATCGATTCGACGTTGTTGACCACGGTCGGACTCGCGTACAGGCCGGCGACCGCGGGGAACGGCGGCCGTAGTCGGGGCTGCCCGCGACGCCCCTCGAGCGAATCGAGCAACGCCGTTTCCTCACCGCAGATGTAGGCGCCGGCGCCGGCGTGCACCACGAGGTCGATGTCGACTCCCGATCCGAGGACGTCACGCCCCAGATAGCCTGCGGTGTAGGCCTCGTCGACGGCCTGACGCAGGCGACGCAGCACTCCGACGACCTCACCGCGCAGGTAGATGAAGGCGTGGCGTGCCCGGATCGCGTACGCCGCGATGATCGCCCCCTCCACGAGGGCGTGCGGAGACGCGAGCATCAACGGCATGTCCTTGCAGGTGCCCGGCTCGGACTCGTCGGCGTTGACCACCAGATAGTGTGGTGGCGCGTCCGGATTCGGGTCGTCTCCTTTGTTCTGCGGGATGAACGACCATTTCAGTCCCACCGGGAAACCCGCCCCGCCGCGCCCGCGCAATCCCGCCGACTTGACCGCCTCGATGACGGCGTCGGGAGCCATGTCCAGCGCGGCCCGCAGACCGCGATATCCGTTGTGGCGCAGATAGTTGTCCAGGGTCCACGAGTCCGGCTCCGCCCAGTGCCGCGACAGGACCGGAGGCGCTGCGGGCTCGTCCTCGACCGGATACTCGGTGGCCGCGCCATCACCGGCCCCGGCATCACCTGCGGTGGGGGACGCGACCTCAACGACTCCGGCCAATACGGCTGCGGTGTCCCGGAATCCGGCCACCGCCCGATCACCACGACTGGGCGTCACCTCGACCCCGGCCCGCAGGTCCTCGACGAGCTCGACGACCGACTCCGTGGTCTGCTGATCGAAGAACTCCCAGTTGACCATCACCACCGGGGCGAGATCGCAGGCCGCGTTGCATTCGAGGTGCTCGACGGTGATGCGGTGATCTTCCGTGGTCTCACCGGGTGCGACACCGAGGTGTTCACACACCGTGCGTAGGATCTCGTCACCGCCGAGGACCCCACAGAGGGTGTTGGTGCACACACCGATCAGGTACTCGCCGGTGGGCGTGCGGCGGAACATCGAGTAGAAGGTGGCCACCGCGGCGACCTGGGCGTCGGTGAGGTCGAGGATCTCGGCGCACAGTGCGATACCGGCGCGGGTGAGGTGTCCGTCCTGGGACTGCATCAGGTGCAGCAAGGGTAGCAGCGCCGATCGGGACTGCGGGTAACGCGCGACGATCGGGGCGGCAGCCTGTCGCAGACGATCGGCGACGTCATCTGGATAGGTTGCCGGACCGTCGAATTCGATCGGTCCGTGCGGGCGTGCGACGCACGCGGCGGGTTCGGCCGGCGCGGGTTCGGGTGGCGGCCCGTCGATTCCCAGTTCGAGGTACACCGGTTCGCTCATCGGTCCACGCCTCCCATCACCGGGTCGATGCTGGCCACGGCGGTGATCACGTCGGCGACCATGCCGCCCTCGCACATCGCCGCCACGGCCTGCAGGTTGGTGAACGACGGATCGCGGAAATGCACTCGGTAGGGCCGGGTTCCGCCGTCGGAGACCATGTGGACACCCAGCTCACCGCGCGGCGATTCGATCGCCACATAACACTGGCCCGGTGGCACCCGCATACCCTCGGTGACGAGTTTGAAGTGGTGGATCAGCGACTCCATGGATTCGCCCATGATCTCGGCGATGTGGGCGGGGGAGTTGCCGAGTCCGTCGGGTCCGAGCGCGAGATCGGCGGGCCAGGCGATGTTCGCGTCGGTCACCATCACGGGTCCGGGCCGCAGCCGTGCCAGGCACTGTTCGACGATCCGCACCGACTCACTCATCTCTCGCACGCGAATCACATAGCGCCCGTAGGAGTCACAGGTGGTCTCGGTGATCACGTCGAAGTCGTAGTCCTCGTACCCGCAGTAGGGCTCGGTCTTGCGGACGTCGTGCGGGAGGCCGGTGGATCGCAGGACGGGGCCGGTGATGCCGAGCGCCATGCACCCGGTGAGGTCGAGGAAACCGACGTCGCAGGTGCGCGCTTTCCAGATGTAGTTGTCGGTCAACAGGTCCGAGAGTTTGGCCAGTTGCTCGGGCAGGCCGGCGACGATCGCGGCGATCTGCTCCACGGCGCCGTCGGGGAGGTCGGTGGCCACTCCACCGGGCCGGATGAAGGCGTGGTTCATCCGTAGGCCGGTGACGAGCTCGAAGATATCGAGAATCTGTTCGCGGATACCGAAACCGGAGAACATCGCGGTCACCGCACCGAGTTCCATACCGCCGGTGGCCAGGGCGACAAGGTGGGAGGTGATCCGGTTGAGCTCCATGAGCATCACCCGGATGACCGAGGCGCGCTCGGGGATGGCCTCGGTGATGCCCAGGAGCTTCTCCACCGCCAGGCAGTAGGCCGTCTCGTTGAAGAACGGTGAGAGATAATCCATGCGGGTGACGAAGGTGACGCCCTGAATCCAGTTGCGGTACTCCAGGTTTTTCTCGATCCCGGTGTGCAGGTACCCGATTCCGCATCGTGCCTCGGTGACCGTCTCGCCCTCGATCTCCAGGATCAGCCGCAGCACCCCGTGCGTGGACGGGTGCTGCGGACCCATGTTCACCACGATCCGCTCCTCGCCGGAGTTGGCGGCGGCGCGCGCCGACACCTCGGCGACGATCTCGTCCCAATCCTGGCCGGAGACGGTGTAGGTGTGTTCGGGCCGAGCGGCGTGACTCGGCCGCGGGTCGAGATCGGTCATGAGTACGACCTCCGGCGATCTGGGGGTGCAACCTGGGTTCCCTTGTACTCCACCGGAACCCCGCCCAGCGGGTAGTCCTTGCGCTGGGGGTGACCCACCCAGTCGTCGGGCATCGAGATCCGGGTGAGCGCGCGGTGGCCGTCGAAGACGATGCCGAAGAAGTCGAAGGTCTCGCGTTCGTGCCAGTCGTTGGTCGGGTAGATCTCGCACAAGCTCGGGATGTGCGGGTCGGCGTCGGGGACCGCCACCTCCAGCCGCAGCCGCCGATTGTGGGTGATCGACGCCAGCGGATACACCGCGTGGAGTTCGCGGCCGGTGTCGTCGGGATAGTGAACCCCGTTGACGCCCAAGCACAATTCGAAGCGCAGCGCCTCGTGGTTGCGCAGCGTCAGTGCGATGACGGCCAGATGTCGGGCGACGACGTACATCGTCATCTCCCCGGCGTGGATCTCCACCTTCTCGATGGCCTCGTCGAAACCCGGCCCCCCGTTTGCGTCGAGCGCGGCGGAGAGTATGTCGGCGATGTGGTCGAAGTATCCTCCGTAGGGCCGGGTCGCGGCGGGCAGGGTGACCGTCTGCACCAGCCCGCCGTATCCGGAGGTGTCGCCGCTGCCGTGCACCCCGAACAGGCCGTGGCGCACCGCGATCACCTCGTCGGGTGCGGCCGCGCCGGTCGTCTCGTCGTCGGTCATCGCAGCAGGCCCTTCAGCTCGATCGTCGGAGTGGCCTGCAGGGCCGCCTGTTCGGCGGCCCAGATGGCCTCTTCGCGATTGACGCCCAGCGGCATCTCGCCGATCTCGCGGTGCAGCGCGAGGATGGCGTTGAGCAACATCTCCGGGCGTGGCGGACAGCCCGGTAGATAGATGTCGACGGGTACCACGTGGTCGACGCCCTGCACGATCGCGTAGTTGTTGAACATGCCGCCCGAGCTGGCGCAAACGCCCATCGCCAGAACCCATTTGGGCTCGGTCATCTGGTCGTAGATCTGGCGCAGCACCGGTGCCATCTTCTGGCTGACCCGTCCGGCGACGATCATCAGGTCGGCCTGACGCGGCGAGGCGCGGAAAGCCTCCATCCCGAACCGCGCCAGATCGTAGCGACCGGAGGTGCTCGCCATCATCTCGATGGCGCAGCACGCGAGGCCGAAGGTCGCGGGCCACAGCGAGCCCTTGCGCATGAATCCCGCCAGGTCCTCCACAGTGCTCAGCAGGAATCCACTGGGCAGTCTCTCTTCGAGGCCCATCGCCTACCTCCTCGCCGCGCCGGACGGGTCACGGGCACATGTGTGCCGAACTCGCTATCGGTGCGCTCCCTTGTGCTCGACTCGTGCCGGATCTGTCACGTCAGTCCCACCCCAACCCGCCGCGGCGCCATTCGTAGGCGTAGGCCACCGACACGTTCACGATGAACAGGGCCATCGCCGCCAGGCCGAACCAGCCGAGCGCGTCGAAGGCCACCGCCCACGGGTAGAGGAAGACGATTTCGATGTCGAAGATGATGAACAGCATCGCGGTCAGGTAGTACTTGACCGGAATTCTCTGCACCACAGTCCGTCTCACGTCGGACAGGGTGGACGTCCCCGAACCGCCGCCGATGGGTTCGATACCGCACTCGTAGGCATCGAGTTTGGCGCGGTTGGCCCGGCGCGGCCCCACCGCCGACGCGATGACGACCGAGAACACCGCGAAGCCGAGCGCGATCGCGCCGAGAACGAGGATCGGAACATAGGCGTTCATCGCCGATCGACTCCCTCCGTGCGCTCGCTCAGTGGGTGTGAGCTGCTGGGTAGTAGCGGGCTGATGTGAGCTACAACACAACCTTACAAGCGCATGCCGCCGTGTCGAGACATTTGGCGGAGTTTTCGGACGACCGTCCCGACCGGGAGCCGAAATACCTGTTCAGGACTGTTGCTGCGAGAGTCTTCCGCGCAACATGTCGCCCAGGGCGGCGGGCAACTCGATCGGATCGACGGGAAGCGTCGCGGCGGCGTCGGCCCGCGACCAGTCGGCCAGCCAGCGGTCGGCGGCGCGACCGATCAACACCAGCGTCGGCGGCCGCGGATCATATTCGTCGCTCATCTGCTTGGCTATACCCAGCCCACCCTCGGGCGAGGCCTCACCGTCGAGGATGGCGACGTCGACGTTGCCGGCATCGAGTTGGGCGAAGACCATCGGCCCGGTCGCCACCTCCAAGAAGCTCAACTCCGGCAGATCGGGCACAGGCCGGGTGCCCAGCGCGCCGATGACCTGGCGACGGGTGTCGGCGTCGTCGGAGTACACCAACACCCGCAACACCGAAGGTCGCTGGGGCAAAGCATCATCGGTGCTGGTCGCGTGGTCGGTGCCGCTCACGGGATCGATGCTACGTCAGTGTTCGGTGGAGAACCCGGTACGACGGCGATGCGATTCGAGCGCGAGCGTGACCAGGCGGTCGATGAGGTCGGGGTAGGGCAGTCCGGTGGCATCCCAGAGCTTCGGATACATCGAGCCCGGGGTGAAACCGGGAATCGTGTTGACCTCGTTGAGGAGCCAGCCCCGACCGAACTCCTCGTAGAAGAAGTCCACGCGCGCCATGCCCGCGCAACGCATCGCCGTGAACACCTTCGCCGCGAGCTCGCGGACGTCGGCGGCGGCCTGCGCCGACAGCGGTGCCGGGATCACCAGCTTCGCGGCACCGGTGATGTATTTGTCCTCGTAGTCGTAGAATTCGCTGCCCGGCATGATCTCACCGGGCACCGACGTCTCCGGCAGCGCATTGCCGAGCACGGCCACCTCGACCTCACGGCCGTCGACCATTTCCTCGATGACGACGACGTCGTCGTAGCGCAGCGCGAGATTGATCGCGGCGTCGAGTTCGGCGGCATCGTGGGCCTTGGTGATCCCCACCGACGAGCCCATGTTCGCGGGCTTGACGAACAGCGGAAGCCCCATCTCTTCGATAGCCCGGAAGGCGATGGTGCGCGGATCGTCGACGCCATCGCGGAACTCCAGCCACCGGCACTGCGGGATCCCGGCCTGCGCGGCAACCACCTTGGCCATCGCCTTGTCCATGCACACCGCGGAACTGAGCACCCCGGCGCCGACATAGGGCAGCCCGAACAGCTCCAACATGCCCTGGATCGTGCCGTCCTCACCGTGCGGTCCGTGCAGCAGCGGCAACACCACACCGATGGCGTCGTCGGACTGTCGGCGCAACTCGGCGAGCGGTTCGACGGCCGTACCGGCGATCTCGAGTTCACCGGGCAGCTCGGTGCCCTCGGCGAGCGCGGCGATCACCTTGTCGTTGCGCACCCAGGTGCCGTCCTTGGCGATGCCGATAGGCCTCACCTCGTACTTGGCGGGGTCGGCGGCGGCGATCACGTGCGCCGCGGTGACCCGGGAGACGTCGTGCTCGGCGGACACACCGCCGTAGAGCACGATCAGACGCAGCAGGGGAGAGGCCATGGGGTCACGATAGCGTTAGGGCGTGCACATCCAGGCAAGTGAGATCGCCGACGCCGTCGGCGGAGAGCTGACCAACGGCGAGGACGTCACGGTGACCGGCGCGACCATCGATTCGCGTGCCGTCGCCGCCGGGCAACTGTTCGTCCCGATCGTCGCCGCCCGCGACGGACACGATTTCATCGGTTCGGCCGTCGCCGCGGGCGCCACGGCATACCTCACCTCGCAGCCCCCGCGCGCCGACGTCGCCGCCGCCGCGATCACCTGCGCCGACACCGCAACCGCGCTCGCCGACGTCGGACGACTCGTACGTCGCCGTCTGCCCGAACGCGTCGTCGGGGTGACGGGGTCGGTCGGCAAGACCTCCACCAAGGACCTGCTCGCCGGGGTGCTCGCGACGACCTTCGTCACCGCCGCCAGCGAGAAATCGTTCAACAACGAACTGGGCCTGCCGCTGACGCTGGCGAACGCCCCCGACGACACCGAGACCGTGGTCGTCGAGATGGGGGCGCGCGGCGTCGGGCACATCGCCGAGTTGTGCGCCATCGCCCGCCCGACCGTCGGGATCGTCACCCGCGTCGAGGGCGTCCACCTGGAATTGTTCGGCGACATCGATGCGGTCGGCCGGGCCAAGGGCGAACTCGTCGAGTCGCTGCCCGCCGACGGCATCGCCGTCCTCAACGCCGACCACGAGCGCGTGACCGCGATGGCCGAGCGCACCTCGGCGCAGGTGCTGAGGTACGGGCTGACTTCGTCGGCCGACGTCAGCGCCACCGACATCACCGTCGACGCGGCCCTGCGCGCATCGTTCCGGCTGCACACGCCGTGGGGGTCGACGCAGGTCAGTCTGGGTGCGCGCGGCGAACACCAGGTGTCCAACGCGCTGGCCGCGGCCGCGGCCGCCGGCGGGCTGGGGGTGCCCGTCGAGGCCATGGCCGACGGCCTGCTCGGTGCGGCGCTGTCGGGGTTGCGGATGGAACTGCACACCACCGACGCCGGTGTCACGATCCTCAACGACGCCTACAACGCCAACCCGACATCGATGGCCGCGGCGCTGCGGTCGCTGGCCGCGCTCGACGGTCGCCGCCGGATCGCGGTGCTCGGCACGATGGCCGAACTCGGGGCCGATGCACCGGCCGCGCACGAGCAGATCGCGCAGCAGGCGCAATCACTCGGGGTCGAGGTGATCGCCGTCGACGAACCGTCCTACGGAACGGTGGCCCGGCACGTCGGCGACGTCGAGGCCGCCGTCGCCGCCCTCGACGACCTCACCGAGGGTGATGTGGTGCTCGTCAAGGGCAGTCGGGTGGCCGCACTCGAGCGGGTCGCCGACGCACTGGGGTGATACCGCTGCGAGAAAACAGCTATGTCGTCTGCTGTTTCGCGGCGTTGGCCCGGATGATCTCGCGCAGGTAGGTCGCCAGGCCCGGCGCGACACCGTCGTAATGCTCGGTGAAACGCGGGTCGGCGACGTACATGTCAGCCAGGCACACCTGCATCTCGTAGCCGCAGTCGTAGAACTTCTCGATGGCGGCCCGATGTTGTTCGGCCAGGGTGTTGGCCTCCGCGGACCCAGGGCTCACACCGCGGCCCATCGCATCGGCCACGCGTGTCTCGAAGGCGTCGGTCTCCTCCTTGATCCGACGCCAATCGTCCTTCGAGTATCCGGCGGTGCGCTGTTGGCTCTGCTGCCACGCATCGGTGTCACCCCAACGTTCCTGTGCCTCGTCGGCGTACTCGTCGCCGAGCCAGTCGTCGCCGAAGATCTCGGCCTGCTCGGCCGCCGTCAACGCGATACCGGTCTTCTTCGCAGTCATCATGTCCTCCACAGCCGCGACCATTCGGGTGAGGTGAGCGATACGGTCGTGCAGCAGATCACGCTGGGTGGAGAGGTGTTCCAGCGCGTCGGCCGACGGATCGTCGAGCAGGGTCGCTATCTGTTCGAGAGGAAATCCCAGCTCCCGGTAGGTCAGGACCTGATGGAGCCGTTCGACGTCGGCGTCGTCGTAGACGCGGTAGCCGGCATGGGTGCGCGCCGACGGCGTCACCAGGCCGATCTCGTCGTAGTGGTGCAACGTTCGCACGCTGACTCCGACGAGCCGCGCCGTGGCGCCGACCGTCAGCACTTCGGGATGTCCTTCGCTCACTCCCCACACCTTCGGGTCTCACGTCACGTGAGGGTCAAGTCGCGCCGGTGGGAACGGGATGCGGTCGGTCAGGGCGTGAAACCGAGGACCTTGTCTCCCGATTGGCAGGCGGCGAGGATGCCCCGGACCTCCGACGGGCCGCACGTCCAACCGGAGACCTTCTGCTGTTGGCCGGTCGCGATCTTCGGGCTGTACTCGGTGCCGATTTTCTTCGCGGTCTCGCAGTCGACGTCGCCGGCGAGCACGAGCACGCGCAGCGCGCCGTCGGGGCCGGCCACGCTGCCGCAGGTCTTGCTCGTCGACGAGGTCGAGGCCGACTGAGCGCCCGAGGACGCCTCGGTGGTGCGCGACTGTGGGCTCGGGCCGGCGACGACCGGCACGCTTGTACTCGGTGTGGTGACCGAGGGGGCGGCGGAGGAGTCCTGCGCACCGGACTGCTGTTCGTCACCGCATGCGGCCAGCGACACCGTGGCCAGTGCGGCCATACCGCCGACCGCCAACGACCGGGCCGACCAGCGCGTCAAAGTGGGATGCGACATGGTCTTCACCGTAGCGAACCCGCCCCGGAGAACGAACAGACGACAACCGTCGGTTTGAGCTGCACGCTCATGGCCTGCGAAGATGCTCCGGTGAGTTCGCACGACACCTTCCGGATCGGCACCCGACTCCCCGGCACATTGGGGCGCACCGGTGTCATCACGACGCCGCACGGGGAGATCGCCACGCCCGCGTTCGTGCCGGTCGGGACCAAGGCGACGGTCAAGACCGTGCTGCCGGAGTCGGTGGCCGCGCTCGGGGCACAAGCGGTGCTGGCCAACGCCTATCACCTGTATCTGCAGCCGGGGCCGGAGATCATCGACGCGGCCGGCGGGCTGGGTGCGTTCATGAACTGGCGGGGCCCCACCTACACCGACAGCGGCGGGTTCCAGGTGATGTCGCTGGGCGCCGGGTTCAAGAAGGTCATCTCGATGGACGTGACCGGCGAGCAGGATGATCACAAGATCGCCGAAGGGCGCGAACGACTTTCCCACGTCGACGACGACGGCGTCACCTTCAAGTCGCACCTCGACGGCTCGTTTCATCGCTTCACCCCCGAGGTGTCGATGCAGATCCAGCATCAGCTCGGCGCCGACATCATCTTCGCCTTCGACGAGCTCACCACCCTGATGAACACCCGTGGCTATCAGGAGAATTCGTTGGAGCGGACCCGGCTCTGGGCGATTCGTTGTCTCGCCGAACACAATCGGCTCTCGGTCGAGCGCAGCCACCGCCCGCAGCAAGCGCTGTGGGGCGTGTTGCAGGGCGCGCAGTACGAGGATCTACGACGCAAGGCCGCGCGGGATCTGACCGAACTGTCCCGCATCGACCGGGAGAACGGCGGAAAAGGCTTCGGCGGCTACGGGATAGGCGGTGCGTTGGAGAAAGACAACCTCGGCACCATCGTCGGCTGGGTCAACACCGAGCTTCCGGAGAACGCACCCAAACATCTCCTCGGTATCAGCGAGCCCGATGACATCTTCACCGCCATCGAGAACGGCGCGGACACCTTCGACTGCGTCTCGCCGACGCGGGTCGCGCGCAACGGCGCCGTCTACACCCGCGACGGCCGGGTCAATATCACCAACGCGCGCTACCGCAAGGACTTCGGGCCGATCGACCCCGAGATCACCAATTACACCTCGCAATACACCCGCGCCTACCTGCATCACCTGTTCAAGGCCAAGGAAGGGCTCGCGGCGACGCTGGCAACCCTGCACAACGTCTCCTTCGTCATCGACATGGTCGACGGGGCCCGCCGCGCCGTCGAGAACGGCGACTACGAGGCCTACCGAGACGACTTCCTCGGTCGCTACTACGCCGGCCGTGCCGCGCGCTGACGGCGCTCTTCTCCCCGCCGACAGCGCTCGTTTTAACGCCGACGGCGGCCGTCTTTCCGCCGACGGCGCCCCCGGGAACTCCGAGAGCGCCCGACCCGTTGGCTTTGCGTATCATGTGAACCACCCCCGACCCGAGACCGAAAGCTCCGATGACCCGCGCGAAGCGCAAACGCAAGAAACCCCGACGATCCGGCCCCCATCCGGGGGCACCGTTTTCTGACCGAGCCGCGGTCATGCCCCCCGAGAGCGGGGCATCATGCTGCTGACATTGCTCGGAATCCTCATCGGCATCCTGGTGGTCTTGGTGATCACGGCGCTGACCGGCTACTTCGTCGCCCAGGAATTCGCCTACATGGCCGTCGACCGATCCCGCCTCAAGGCACGCGCCGAGGCGGGCGACACCGCCGCAACCCGTGCGCTCGCAGTGACCCGACGCACATCATTCATGCTGTCCGGCGCTCAGCTCGGCATCACCGTCACCGGCCTGCTCGTCGGCTACGTCGCCGAACCGCTCATCGGCAGCGGCTTCGGTGACCTGCTCGGCGACGTCGGGGTCCCGGTGTCGGTCGGCGTGGCCATCGGCACGATCCTCGCGGTGCTGTTCTCGACGGTGATCCAGATGGTCTTCGGCGAACTGTTCCCGAAGAACCTCGCCATCGCCCGTCCCGAACCGGTCGCCCGTCGACTCGCGCTGTCCACCCGCACCTACCTCAAGATCTTCGGTCCACTCATCACGGTGTTCGACGCGGCGTCCAACCTGCTGCTCAAGGCGCTGCGCATCGAACCGGTGCACGACGTCGAGCATTCGGCGACGCCCCGCGACCTCGAACACATCGTCGCGGAGTCGGCGCAGGCCGGGGAGATCCCCGCGGAACTGTCCCAGCTTCTCGATCGCGTTCTCGAATTCCCCACCCGCGCTGCCGATCACGCGATGATCCCGCGTCCGCGCGTGGACACCGTGCCCGCCGACCTCGATCTCGCCGCGGTCCGTAGCCGGATGGCGAGCGGCCACACACGCTATCCCGTGATCGATGCGGGCACCGACGACGTCGTCGGGGTGGTCCACCTCGCCGACATCCTGGAATGGTCGGCGACCCCGGCACCGACTGCAAGGACCGCCCGCGACCTCGCACGCCCCGCGGTGATCGTCCCGACGACACTGCCGCTGCCGCAGGTACTCGACGACATCACTGCCGCCGGCGACGAGATGGCGGTAGTCATCGACGAATACGGCGGATTCGCCGGCATCGTCACCACCGAGGACATGGCCGAGGAACTCGTCGGTGAGATCGACGACGAGCACGATCCCGCCGACACCGGCCCCATCGCTGTGCTCGCCGACGGCTGGGCGATCCGCGGTGACGCACACCTCGACGAGGTGTCCCGCACGCTGGGATACGAACTCCCCGAAGGGGATTACGAAACGCTGAGCGGTCTGGTCATCGCCACCGCGGGGGAACTGCCCGACGTCGGCGACAGCGTGGTGCTACCGATCGAACCCGACCCGGCCGGCCTCGTCGACGACCAACCGGCGCTCCCGCCGCGACTGATCGCCACGGTCGTCGAGATCGCCCACCGCGTACCCGCGATGGTGCACGTGACGCGCGAGACCGTCCCGGCCGCCGACGAATCACCGAAGGAGAGTCAGCGATGAGCAACCCCTGGGTCGTTCTCGCCGTGACGGTCGCGTTGATCGCGGCCAGCGCCTTCTTCGTCGCCGTGGAGTTCGCGCTGATCGCTGCGCGCAGACACCGCCTCGAAGATGCCGCGGCGACCAGCCGTTCCGCGCGTGCCGCCCTGCGCAGCGCGTCGGAACTGTCCGTACTGCTCGCCGGTTCGCAGTTGGGGATCACCGTGTGCACGTTGGCGCTCGGTGCGGTCACCAAGCCGGCCGTCCATCACTGGCTGACGCCGGCGTTCGAGAACATCGGCGCGCCACTGTGGTTGGCCGACATCGCCGGATTCGTCCTGGCGCTGATCATCGTGACGTTCCTGCACCTGGTGGTCGGTGAGATGGCGCCGAAGTCGTGGGCGATCGCCCACCCGGAACGGTCGGCGGTGTTGTTGGCCATCCCGATGCGGATGTTCATGTGGTTCACCCGCCCGGTGATCGTCCAACTCAACAGGCTGGCCAACCGGGTGCTGCGGATGGTCGGTGTGGAGGCCGTCGACCAGGTCGCTTCCGGGCAGGATCCGGAGACGTTGCGCCAGCTCGTCGAGCATTCGGCGACCGTCGGCACGCTCGAGGCCCGCTATCATGAACACCTCTCGAGCGCATTGGATCTCGCGTCGTTGACGGTGGCGGACGTGGCGACGGTGGTCGATCCCGATGGGGTCGATCACGATGCGACGGCGGCCGTCATCGAAGCACGGGCCCGGGACAGCGGGCATCTGCGTCTCGTGGTCCGCGACGGGCCGCGGGTCAGCGGTGTCGTCCACGTCCGGGACTGTCTCGAGGCCGCCCCCGACGCGAGCGCCGCCGACCTCATGCGGCCGGTGCTGGAAATGACGCCCGCACTTCCGGTCTACGACGCCCTGAGCCGAATGCGGCAGTACCGCAATCACATCGCGGTCGTCGTCGACGACGGCCGGGTCATCGGGGTGCTGTCCATCGACGACGTTCTGACCCGACTGCTTGCCACCGCGAGCTGAGCGCAGCCGCGACCGGTGCGCCAAGCGCAGTCAGCGCCACTCGAGATCGGACACGATCCACGGCGTGCGCGGTAGCACAGCGGGATCGAATCTCGCTGCCAGCGTGGCGATGTCAATGTGCTCGCCCGCTGCGGCGAGACCCAGTGACACGGCGATGTGATCGAGGACGATGCCGGCATCGACGCCGGTGGTTGCGAGATCGGCGAGGGTGACCGCGCCGTCGCGCTTGCTGAGCCGGACGCCGTCGGGGTTGAGCACCATGGGGACATGGGCGTAGGTCGGCGGCGAATAGCCCAGCAGTGTCGCCAGATACGCCTGTCGCGGCGCCGACGACAACAGGTCGTCGCCGCGGCAGACCTGATCGATGCCCTGCTCCGCGTCGTCGACGACCACGGCCAGGTTGTAGGCGGGGGTGCCGTCACCGCGTTGGATGACGAAGTCGTCGACCGCACCGGTGTAGTGGCCGTGGAGTACGTCGTCGACGGTGAACGTGCTGCGGTCGGCGATGATCCGGATCGCCGGTGGGCGGCCGGCCGCACGCTTGGCCTCGCGTTGCGCGACGGTCAGGGTGCGGCAGGTTCCCGGGTACGCGCCCGGCGGTGTGTGCGGTGCGCTGGGTGCCTCGAGGATCTCGCGGCGTGTGCAGAAGCACTCGAAGGTCTGTCCGGCCGCGGTCAGATCGTCGATGATCTGCCGGTAGCGTGGCAGGCGATCGGTTTGATAGAGCACCGGCTCCTCCCAGGAGAGGCCGAGTGCGTGCAGGTCGGCGATCTGTCCGGCGTCCGAACCGACGGCTGTGCGGTCCAGATTCTCCATGCGCAGCAAGAACCGTCGTCCCGTCGTGTGGGCGAACAGCCACGCCAACACGGCGGTACGCAGGTTGCCCACGTGGAGGTCTCCAGAGGGCGACGGGGCGAATCGACCTGCCGGGCCGACCGCGGAAACGCCAGGGTGTTCGGTCATTGCCCTAGAGGCTACAAGTGGGTGACGATGGTGAGGTGGATCTCCCCGTCACTCCTCCGATCGCGCCGATGCTCGCCAAAGCGGCGAGCGCGGTTCCGGCCCAACCCGCCGACAATCCGGAATGGTCCTACGAGCCGAAATGGGACGGATTCCGCGCGTTGATCTTTCGCGACGGCGATGAGGTCGTCATCGGCTCTCGCGGTGGCAAGGACCTCGCACGCTACTTTCCCGAAATCGTTGCCGCCGCCCGCGAGGAGTTGCCCCTGAAAGTGGTGCTCGACGGGGAGATCGGGGTGCCCTCACTCATCAGCGACACTCATCGACTCGACTGGGACTCGCTGGCCCAGCGCATCCATCCGGCGGCGTCGCGGGTCGCGATGCTGGCCGAGACCACACCGGCGATCTTCATCGGCTTCGACGCCCTGGCGCTCGGGAACGTCGGCGTCGTCGACGAGTCTTTCCTCACCCGTCGGGAGGCGCTCGTGGAGGCCATCGGACCGGGCGGACGCGAGCGCCGATTCCATGTCAGTCGGGTGACCGCCGATCCGGCCGTCGCCGAGGACTGGTTTTCGGCGTTCGAGGGCGCCGGACTCGACGGCGTCGTCGCCAAACGCCTTGCCGGCCACTACGTGGAGAACAAACGCGAGATGATCAAGGTCAAGCACAAGCGGACCGCCGACTGTGTGGTGATCGGCTACCGGGTGCACAAGAGCGGCACCGGTCTGGGGTCGATGCTGCTCGGGCTGTTCTACGACGGCGAGCTGCGAATGGTCGGTGGTGCAGGTGCTTTCACCGATGCCAAGCGCGTCGAGCTGCAGCAGATGTTCGAGCCGATGCGTCTCGACCCGGACAAACCCTCTGCCGGGGAACCGACGCGGTGGCGTTCGGAGAAGTCGGGGGAGTGGATTCCGATCCGGCCCGAACTCGTCGCCGAGGTTGCCTATGACCAGATGGAGAATGGCCGCTTCCGGCACACCGTCAAGTTTCTGCGGTGGCGTCCCGACCGCGAGCCCGACAGTTGTGGATACGAGCAGCTCGACGTGCCGCTGACCTACGACCTGCACGATGTGCTGGAAGGGCAGGACTGACATGGCTTCTCGCTCGCCCGCCGAAGAACTCGATGTCGGCGGTATCGCCGTACGTATGAGCAACCCGGACAAGATCTACTTCCCCGAACTCGGTGAAAACGGCGGCCGCAAACGCGATCTGGTCGGCTACTACCGGCAGATGGCCCTACTCGACGACGGCGGCGACGGCCCGATCATGACGGCGCGCTGCGCGACCGGCCCACCTTCCTGCAGCGCTTCCCCGACGGTATCGAGGGCGACGAGATCTACCAGAAACACATCGCCAAGAAACGTCCCGAGCACGTTCCGTCCACCCGGATCACGTTCCCCTCCGGACGCACCGGAGATGCGCTGTGCCCCAAAGCGCCTGCCGACATCGTGTGGGGAGCGAACCTCGGTACCGTCACCTTTCACAGTTGGCCCACCCATGATGGTGACAACGATCATCCCGACCAGTTGCGCATCGATCTCGATCCGCAGCCGGGCACCGATTTCGACGATGTGCGTCGGGTGGCGATCGATGTGCTCGCCCCATTGCTCGACGAACTCGGATACACCGGATTCCCCAAGACCTCGGGTGGGCGCGGTATTCACGTGTTCGTGCCGATCGAGCCGCAGTGGGACTTCATCGCCACCCGCCGTGCGGTGATCGCGATCGCGCGCGAGATGGAGCGTCGTGATCCCGATGCGGTGACCACCTCCTGGTGGAAAGAGGAACGCGGAGAACGGATCTTCATTGACTTCAACCAGAATGCGCGGGACCGCACGATGGCCTCGCCGTACTCGGTGCGCCGCAGCGCCAACGCCCGCGTGTCGACGCCGGTGTCGTGGGCCGAACTCGCCGAGATATACCCCGACGACGCGACCATGGCCACCGTCCCCGACCTGGTTGCCCGACGCGGTGATCCGATGGCCGACATCGCCGAGCACCGCGTCGGGCTCGAACCACTGTTGGAGATGGTGCAGCGCGACGACGCCGACGGGCTGCACGACATGCCGTACCCGCCGAGTTACCCGAAGATGCCCGGCGAGCCGCCACGTGTCCAACCGAGCAAAAAGGTTGCCGCACACTGGGATGAACACGGCAACCGGGTGGAGTGAGTTGAGTCCTTTCGAGGGTGCGTGTCTCCCTAGCTGAACGCGCCGGCCGCCCATTCGGCGAACGACTGCCACCCGACCTGGGGGAACTGCTGATGCAGCTGGGTGATGTTGACGTTGTAGCCCGTTGTCGAGAGGAAACCGAACATCGCACGCATGTCTGGCGAGGAAATACGTTCGGGATCATAGGATTCCGCGTGAACGTCGTTGCCGGTGACCGACGACAGGACCGCGGCCATCTGACCGGGTGTCACCGAATCGGAGGCGATGTCGATGCGCTCACCGGCATGCGCGGAGGGATCGGCGAAGAGATTCGCGACGAACGACCCCAGGTCCGCTCGCGAAAGTTGCTGCAGCGGCTTCTCGGTCGGCATCGCCATCAGGAGCAATCCGGCTGCGAGTGCATCACGATCGCCGAAGATGTTGTCGTAGAAGTATGTCGGTCCGACAACGGTGTGGGCGATGTCGGTTGCGGCGAGACGCTGCTCGACCTGATATTTCGAATCAAAGTGAGGGACACCGGTATTCAGGTCGGCGCTGGCCACCGACGAGAACACGAGATATGGCAGCGCTGATGCACGCGCCGCGGTGATGATCGCATCCCCCTGGGTGAGTTCGGCGTCGACACCCGACTCGAACGGCGTGGTGAGCGCGAACGCTCCGGCGACTCCGGCAAACGCCTCGGTCAGCCCGTCGCCACTCATGAGGTCGGCGACGGCCAGCTCGACACCGCGGTCGGCAAGTGCCTGCGCGCGCGAGGACTCCGGCGACCGTACGACGGCCCGAACGCAACGTCCGGCGTCGAGGAGCGCATCGACCACGGCGCCACCCTGACCTCCGGTGGCGCCGAGGACCGCGATCGGCCCGGTGGGAGTGGAAGCAGTGGACATGTGGGTTCCCTTCGACGACGGCGCCACGAGTCTACGGACGTTCCTCCCAAATGGGGACAACCGGGCAACCGGAGATTTGCTATCTCAAAGTCGCCTGATAGATTGCCCTCAGTTCGCCAACCTGACGAAAGACGGAACACATGCGTATCAAACTGATGGCCGCCGCGTTCGTGCTCAGCGCCGCGGGACTCGTCGCAGCCCCGATTGCCTCCGCTCAGGCGGCTGTCCCGACAGTGCGGTCGGGTATGGAGATCAACGTCGACGAGACGATCATTACTGCCACTTCCTGCACGCTCGGTGCCGTCGTCTCCCCGACCAAGGCTCTCACCGCCGGTCACTGCGGACACATCGGTCAGGAGGTATACGACGAGCACGGCGACACGATCGGCCGCATCACCGCCAACCGGATCACCAAGGGTCTGGACATCGCGGTCATCAGTCTCGGACGCAACACCCACGCGCAGGTCGACTCGATCGCCTGGAGCGCTCCGATCGTCAAGGGCGAACGTGTCACCAAGAACGGCGTGACCACGCGGTTCAGTGCCGGCACCATCACCGACCCCAAGCCGACCATGCGCACCGCGTACGGATACTCCTTCGCCCCGCCCTTCCTCCTGCAGAACACGACGACCAGCGTCCGCGCGCTCCTGCGCTCGGCCGAGGGTGACAGCGGATCGGGCATCCGGGATGCGCAGGGCAACGTCATCGGCATCCTGTCGGCCGGTAGCTCCGACACCGACACCCTCATCGCCCCGGTCGCGTTGCTGCCCGCGAACCTGCGTTAGGGGCGGCTCCGGAGGTCGGTCATGACGGCGCGGTTTGGGTTGGACCCCCGCTCCCGGCTATGATCGACCGTCGTTGGAGGATTCGCCTAGTGGCCTATGGCGCTCGCCTGGAACGCGGGTTGGGTTAACAGCCCTCAGGAGTTCGAATCTCCTATCCTCCGCCAAGTCATGAGTCGCGACATCGTAGACATACGGTGTCGCGGCTTATTGCGTTTGTGCCTCGACGTGGATGGCCGGCCGCCCCACATGCTGAGGGAGACGGCCTGGGTGCCATTCGTGCTGCCGGTCTGTGTGTCCCCATTCGTGGGGATTGTTTCCGGTCCGGAATTCTCGCATGTAGCCGCGACCAGCACACTTGCAGAATCAAAGAAATCGATGTCGATCTTTAGGTTGCCGAATTCTGTGAGGCGTGTTTGGGTATTCGAGAGTAGTTCAGAATCTGGCATCATAATTTTGTTGTGATGCGCTGATGTGGTGGGGGTGGCGTCATGGTGAGCGATGGCAGTCGGGAGTGGGGACGATCGGGACGATCGGGGCTGACAGGGGTGTGTGTGGCGCTGGCGGTGGCCGCGTCGGTGCTCGGGTCGGGTGTGTCTGGTGCTGCACCGAGTTCGTTTGCTGATCGGCAGACCATCAAACGCACGGATGACGGGTGGGTCGTGTCGGTGATCAAGTCCCATGAGCAGGTGCGGTCGGTACCGCCCCTTAACCAATCACCGTGGACCCGTGAGGGTTTCCTGAGTCTCAAGGGCGAGGGTGTCATCGCCGGGGCCGGCTCGGTGCCGGTGCAGGCGGGCACTGTCGCAGCCGGGTTTCAGATCGGCTGCAACACCGATGTGACGTCAGGTGCCACGGTCGGGGTGTCGGGTGGTCCGTCGGCGCAGATGAATATTTCCTATCCGCCGGCGGTGGTGATCGGTGCGACGGTCACCCCAAATATCTCCACCACGTTGCGGCCGGGCACGATCGCCGATATCCCGTTCGGGTCGAAGAAGATGCAGACCGGGAAAGCCGGCATCACCGTCGACGGCGTGCATGTCAAGGTCGACGGCTGTCTCGGGCCGGTCGCCCTGCGCGCGTATGTGACCGTGAGCGTGTCAACAGCGTTGAACGACAACACCATCAACGTGTATGGCAAACCCCACTACCTGTGACCTGACGGCACTGACCTCCGCTCCGTAGTGCGTGCCGCACGATACGTGAGCCACGACGTTCGCTCCTTGTTCTTTGATCTTCTCCCTGAAGGGCTGTGATCCGGTATGACCGCTCCTACTTCGTCGTCCGTTCCAGGTGGAGCGCATCGCCTCGACGCCGATGCGCCGACCACCGAACTCCCCAGGACGCCGAGCGGTGCTGGTGGTTCGCCCGCAGATGCCGACACCTCCGCTGCGCAGGACGATGCGCCCGGTGGGGTGCCGGTGCTCAAGGTGGTGTTGTTCCTCGTCGGCTGCGTCCTGCTGGTGCTGGCGGCGGTGAACCTGTCGAATCTTGGTGAGTGGTCGGAGCGGTGGGGTGTGATCCCGGTGTTCCTGGTGTTCTTTCTGGTGATGTCGATTGCCGGGCGCTGGTTTTGGGCCGGTGCGGACGCGATCCTCGGCGCCCTGATGTGGGGCAAGGCCAAATGACTGACAGTGACCATCAACGTGGCCCGGAACCCGCCGGAGAGTCGGTGATGTCGAAGTCTCGTCGGGGGCGTCACCGGCTCCCGCGCCGCCGACTCGGCGCCGGGCTGCTCGCGGCAGCGGTGTTGGCGATCGGCGGCGGGGTCACGGTGGCCGCGCTCGGCAGTGACCCCGCTCCGGCACACGCGGATGCGTTGTGTGATCAGATGCGCGCCCAGTACGGGTCGAACTGGCCGTGTATCTCGGTACCCACCAACACCTTCCAGCCCACCACGAACACCCCGGCACCGACGACCGGTGCCAACGGTGCGGGATCGGGTGGGCCACAGGTCGGCTCCAACATCGGGCCAGGCCCGGGCGAAGGTAACGGCACACCGATCGTGACCGTCCCCGGACATGCTGCCCTGCAACCACCCGCAGGCGCCGTCAACGGCAGCTCCGCGCCGACCACCTCGAACACTGGCGGCGTCCGTCCGACCGCACCGCAACCGGCACCACCAGGCGACACCGCCGGGCAGGTTCCGGTGGTGCCCTCCACGGCTGCTCCTGCGGTGACGACGGTACCTGGTGCAGTGTCGGCGAACCCTGAACCAGGTACCCCGCCTCATGCTCTGGATTCAGGCTCGAAGCAGCCGGAGATCCCGCTCGCGGCGTGGGTCGTGGCGGGTGCGGCGGCATTCGCTGCGGCGAATCCGCGGGTACGGCGCGCAGCATTTGGTGGCGGGTCGGCTAAGTCGGGAAATTCTGCTGCTTCGCAGAGTGTTTGGGGTCGCCGCTTCGGTTATGTTCAGGCGGCAGCGATTCGGCCGCAACAGGGCCCGACGATCCGAATGCAGATGCTCGGGCGGATAACGAGCATCACGATCCGCCAGCAAGCAGCAGTACCAGCGGTAACGGCGACAACGCGACCATAAATGGCAGTGGTGGGACGGGGGGAGACTCGCAGTACACACCACAGTCTCCTCCGGCTGCGGTGTCGCCCGCACCGGCACCTGCTCCGGCACCCGAGCCAGCGCCTGCACCTGCTCCTGCTCCTGCTCCTGATGTTGAGCCGTCTCCCGATCCGCAGGACGAGCAGCCGTCGTTCACGTTGCCGAATTACGTGGCTCCTGGCGGCGACAAGGGGATCGAGGCTGACCCGGTCTTCTTCATCATCGATGACGCTGCCGAAGCTGCGATTCTTGCCCTCTTGCTCTCCGCCATCATGGCCACGATCATCAGCGAATACGGTTGGGAGTGGGTACGTACCCACCCCGACCAGCTGCCCGATCTGATGATCGACAAGCTTCCTGGATGGCTCGCCGACCAGGTCGATAAGGTGAAGGACTGGATCAGTCAGTACTTCACGGAGAATCATGACGGCAACGGTAACGACGCACCTGATCGGTCAAAGCCGTGGCAAGGACAGGGTGACAGCCCCCCAGACCGTCCCGACGGTGTTCCTAGCGATTGGGTACCGAGGCGCTCCGACAATGGAAAGGGCTGGGTATGGCAGAAGCCGGGGGCGAAAGGTAACGCGGACTCAGTGCGCGTGATGGAGCCAGACGGCCGAAATCCCTCCGGATATGTGCGGATCTACAATGGGCATGGCCAGCCGATTGACCTCGACGGTAAACCCTCTGGCAACCCCCAGACACATATTCCCATCAAGCCCGACGGGTCATTCCCACTGCCGAAAGGGTGGAAACCATGAGCGTAGCCGTACCACTCCCGCTGGCTGGCGACAAGGTTATCGATATTGACGGCGGCTACACGATTATTCTAAGAACGAACAATGACAATTTCCTCACTCTTGAGGACCCCATGGTCTGTGTCACTAATGCGGGCGAAAGATTCGTTGTTGATCCACGAGAGGGGTCTCCGCGCGTTGAATTGCTAACACCGTTGATGGAGAGTCCGATTACTTCGGCGGCCTACACCGAGGAATATCAGCTGACTGTTCTACTCGATAGTGGGTTCTCCTTCTTCGTTGAACCAAATCACGATGGATATGAATCGTGGAATGCGCGGTACGGCGACCACCTAATTGTGGCGATGTGGGAGCCAGACCTCGGGAATCAGTAGCTTGCCGAGTTCAGCACCTTACGTCATCTGTCGGTGCGAGAACCTGCATGTGACCGGTCTCGCCACCAGGTCAGTAGCCGCGCTGCTTCGGCTCCAGGGTTCGAAAACCGTCCCGGTAGCTCCGCCAAGTCATGAGTCGCGACATCGTTGACATACGGTGTCGCGACTCATTGCTTTTGTGCGTCGAAGTGGATGGCCGGCAAGTGCATTCCACGTGAGCGGCTCTCGTCCCGCGAAGGCATCCGTATTCGTACTGCTGCAGAGTTTCATCTATTCAGCGTCGAGTGGGTTGGCGGCGATGCGCGTCAGGATGTCATCAGTGACGGCGTGTGCAGCAGCGCAGCCGGGCTTTCGGCCGGCCTGATCACGTAAGTTGGTCGAGAACTCGGAGGCAATGTCCAGGCGTGGGTATCGGCGGAGTACCTCAGCACGGAAACCGGTGTCCATGGGGAGTGGCGCACCCGAGATCTCGTAACCCGTTGCCAGCCATAGCGCGCGAGATTCCTCGTCGGTGTTGGGTTGTTCGGGCGCCATGTGTTCGACGATGATCTTGCGTGCGCGAGCGCGACGGGTGATGTCCCAACCTGCTCCGGCGGTCAGGACCGAGGCGATGTGCCCGCCCGCGTCTTCGAAGGCGAGAGAGTGGTTGTCGAACTCGGCGACGAGCCCGATGTCGTGCAACAGCGCGGCGACGTAGAGAAGTTCGTGATCGAGTTGAAGGCGAGAAGCGTGGGCGTGCGCGGCGGCCACACGTAGGACCGCAGGCTGTGTTTGAGAAGCGCCGGCGTGCAGTACTCGGTGGCCACCTCAAGAGCCCCGCGAGCAGCGGCTGTTGACGGCGCGGAGAGATCGGCCACGCGCATGGTGAACGATCATGCCAGATCTGCCGGCGTCCGAAGTTGAACCGGCGGGCCCCACATGGCACCTTGCTTTCCATGCCAGATATGCCCGGTGCCGCAATGCTGCGGCGAACCGTTATCGGGATCGTCGCTCTGCTCGCCTCGATGCTCGGCGCGGTCGTCGAGAGCCCCTCGGCTCATGCTCTGCCGTCGGGCTTGAACTATGTCGCGCTCGGCGACTCCCGCGCCTCCGGCAACATGCCGGGTCTGCAACCGTCCGACGGTTGCTGGCGGAGTTCCACGTCATATCCCAGTGTGCTGGCGCGCATCGCGCACGTGCGCAGCTTCGTCGACCGCTCGTGTGCGGGTGCGTGGGCGGCCAACGTCACCCATCTGCCGGAGAACGGGCCGTTCGGGCCGATCCCACCCCAGATCCGAGGCGTCAGCAAGACCACCAACCTCGTCACCATCTCCATCGGCGGAAACGACCTCAACTGGGGAGCCATCGCCGAGCGGTGCCAAGTCCCACTACCCGGCAACGACGCGCGCTGTCGATTCAACGTCGGGCACATCGCTGCGGCGCATCGCATGCTCGCCTACATGGAAGGCCAGGTCAACGGCGTGATGCGCGCGGTGCGCGAGAAGGCCGCACCCAACGCCCGCATCGTGCTCGTCGGCCACGGTGGTCAGGTCGGCAGACGGGGATGTTGGCCGTTCGTCCCCGCCTCCGATGGCGACGCCGCCTGGATGAAGGACTTTCTCGCACAGTTCAATGCGACTCAGGCGCGGATCGCGGCACGATACGGCGCAGCGTTCGTCGACGTCGGAGCGCGCTCGGCCGGACATGACCCGTGCTCGGCTCAGCCGTGGTTCGAGGGAGCCGTCCCGCGCGAGATCGCGGTCTTCGGTCACCCCAATCAGATCGGCGCGGCGATGATCGCGGAATGGATCCGTGAGGTCGCCTGAGGGCGGGTGACCTTCGTCGGCCGGTGTCAGGGCACGGCAACCGTGGCGAACCCCGGCGTGTACACCCCGCCGGGAAGCAAGGTCAGTGCGACCTGTCCCGGACCGGTGCGCAGGTCGGCGTGCGCCGGTATGTCGTTGAGCCCGTTGCTGAGTCGGGCGACGCCGGTGGCACCGGTCGACAGGTTGATCCACCGCACCTCGGAATTCGGTGGGCAGAACCACCGCGCCCATTCCTCGGCGGTGACGGTGACCTCGCCGCGGTGGCGGCCGACCTCGGCGAAACACCGGGCGGGTGTGGAGTCAAGGCTGCCGGTCGGAATCCCGTACGGCGCGGGGTTGATCTGGAACCCGATGGCCGTGACCGACGCCGACGCGTCGGCGGGTTGTGCGAGAACGAGTGCTCCCAGGGCCACGCCTGCGGCGGCGAAAGAGCGGATCAGAGTGCGAATCGTCATGAGTGACCTCCTTGACTGCCCTATCGCCGCCGCTGCCGGAAATGTGACATTCCCGACGAAAGTGCTACTGCTGCGCGGGGGTGACCGGATGCGGATCGGTGCTGCGCTTCTGGACGATCACCCCGGCCGCGACGATGATCAGCGCGGAGATCGCGGAGAAGATGATCGCCTGGCGCTGTCCTGCGTCGAACACCATGAGCACCAGTACCGCGACGATGAACACCATCACCGCACCGGTCAGGTAGGGGAACAACCACATCGTCACCGCGGGCCGATGCCCTTCTTGACGCAGCGTGCGGCCGAGTTTCAGCTGGCTGGCGGCGATGGTCAGATAGACGAACAGCGCGATCGCGCCGCTGGTGGCCAGCAGCCACGCAAAGATCTTGTCCGGCAACACATAGTTGCCGATCACCGCCAGGAATCCGATGACCATCGACAACAGCACCGACACCCACGGCACGCCGTTGCGGGTCAGCCGTCGCACGGCCCACGGTGCGTCGTGACGGGTGCCCAGTGAGAACAGCATGCGGGAGGCGGTGTAGAGCGCGGAGTTCAGGCACGAGGCGACGGCGGTCAGGATGACGATGTCCATGATCAGCGCGGCGTGCGGGATGCCAATCGCCTCGAGCACCGACTGGTACGAGCCATCGGGCAGCTTGTTGTAGGGCAGCAGGGACACGACGACGAAAATCGATCCGAGGTAGAACAGCGAGATCCGCCAGATCACCGAGTTGACCGCCTTGGTGATGCCCTTTTCCGGGTTGGGTGATTCGGCTGCGGCGATGGTGACGATCTCGGTACCCATGAACGAGAACATCGTGATGAGCATGCCGGCGATGACCGCGCCGAAACCGTTGGGCATGAAGCCGTCCGGCTGCCACAGATGATGGATGCCGCTGACCTCCGAACTCGGAATCCAGCCGAGCATCGCCGCCACGCCGACGAGGATGAACAACACGATCGCAACGACCTTGATCAACGCGAACCAGAACTCGAACTCGCCGTAGTTGCCGACGCTGATCAGGTTGGTGACGGTCAACAACACCGTGACCGCCAGAGCCCAGATCCATTGCGCGCCACCGATGAGATCGGTGAGGATCGACGCCGCGGCCGTCGCCTCGACGGGGATCACGAGCACCCAGAACCACCAGTACAGCCAGCCGACGGAGAAGCCGGCCCAGCGGCCGAGGGCGCGGTCGGCGTACACCGAGAACGAGCCGGTGTCGGGGTTGGCGGTCGCCATCTCGCCGAGCATGCGCATCACCAGCACGACCAGGGCGCCGGCCATCGCATACGAGATCAATACGGCCGGGCCGGCCTTCTCGATGGCATTCGCCGAACCGACGAACAGACCGGCGCCGATGACGCCGGCGATCGAGATCATGGTGATGTGTCGGGGCTTGAGGCTCGACCCGAGCGAACCGTGGCCGCCCGCGGCGGTCGATTCGGAGGATTGTCGGTCGACAGAGGTCATGGGTTGCGTCTCCTACGGTGGTGAGAGTTCACACAGAATTCAGCCCCTTGTGGGGGCGCGGTGACCGAATCTACGGCGGGTGCGGCGGACTCGCAGCGGATGCGAACTTTGTCCGATTCGAGGGAGGTCCCGGGCATTGCCCGGCGAGGATCGCCGCTGGTGGGGACCGTCGCACGGACCGATTGCAGAACGCGCCGACGCACTCGCTACACTTGACGACGGATCCCGCGCGGCGTGCATCCTGTGAACTCCCCCAGGGCCGGAAGGCAGCAAGGGTCAACGGGCTCTCTCGGGTGCGCGGGGTCCGCATACATCTCACGCCGATGCACATCTCAGTCCGATACATGAGGTCCCCCGTTGAACTATCACTCCAAGAGTGCCGACGAGCTTCGCGCCACCCAGGAGGACCTCCGAAAGCTCTACGACGCGCTGTGCGCGGCCGGGCTGACCCTGGATCTCACCCGCGGCAAGCCCGCGCCCGAGCAACTTGATCTGTCCAGTGAGTTGCTGTCACTGCCCGGCGCCGATTTCCGTGCCGCCGACGGCACCGACACCCGCAACTACGGTGGCCTGCGTGGTCTGCCGGAACTGCGGGAGATCTTTGGGGAGATCTTCGCGGTCGATCCCGCGAATCTGATCGCCTACGGCAACGCGAGCCTCGAGATCATGCATCATCTGACGACGTTCGGGTTGCTGCGCGGCACCGTGGATTCGTCGCAACCGTGGTCGTCGGGTCCGGTGAAATTCCTGTGTCCGGTGCCCGGATACGACCGTCACTTCGCGATCACCGAGCAGTACGGCATCGAGATGGTGCCGGTGCCGATGAACCCCGACGGTCCGGACGTCGACGCGTGCGCGGCACTGACCGCCGCCGACCCGTCGATCAAGGGCATGTGGGCGGTACCCACCTACTCCAACCCGACCGGCGTCACCTTCTCCGAGGAGGTCACCGAGGGCCTGCTGTCGATGCCGGCCGCCGACGACTTCCGTATCTACTGGGACAACGCCTACGCGGTGCACACCCTCGTCGATGAGCCGCCGACACCCCTGCCGGTGATCGAGATGGCCGCTGCCGCAGGCAATCCCAATCGTGTCTACGTCCTCGGCTCGACGTCGAAGATCACCTTCGCCGGTGCCGGGGTCTCGTTCTTCGGATCGTCGAAGGCCAACGTCGACTGGTTCGTCGAGAACATCGGCTTCGCGACCATCGGTCCCGACAAGGTGAACCAGCTGCGCCACGCGCGGTTCTTCGGTGACGCCGCCGGGGTGCGTGCCCACATGGCCCGCCATCGGGACATCCTCGCCCCCAAGTTCGCGACCGTGCTCGGCATCCTCGAGGATCGGCTCGCGGAGTCGAAGGTCGCGTCGTGGTCCGAACCCGAGGGCGGCTATTTCATCAACCTCGACGTGCCCGACGGCGCGGCGAGCCGGACCATCGCGTTGGCCAAGGACGCGGGTATCGCGCTGACACCGGCGGGTTCGACGTTCCCGTACAAGAACGACCCGCACGACCGCAACATCCGGTTGGCGCCGACCTTCCCGAGCATCGACGACCTGCAGGTCGCGATGGACGGTGTCGCCACCTGCGTGCTGCTCGCCGCGACGGAGACGCTGCTCTCCGCGCACGGTTCCTGAAAGGCGCCGATCTTCGGTGGGCGTGCCGGGTGACCGATCGTGACAGGTGGCCGCGGGCGCCGATTAGCCTTGTGTGTGGCTGCGCTCGCGATCGCCGCACTCGCCCTGTGGTGCCAGCACCTGATCCTGCCGTTTTCCACCCCGTTCTGGGGCTTGTTCGACTATCAACTCGACCTCGACGTCTACCGCGCCGGCGCACTGACCGTGTGGGACGGCGGCAGCCTCTACGACGCAAAACTGCTCGGCCAGATGGATTACACCTACGCGCCGGTGTCGGTCATCGTCTTGATGCCGTTCGCCTGGATGTCGTTCGAGGCCGCCCGGATCGTGTGGAGCGTTGGTATCCTCATCGCGCTCTATCTGGTGATCGTCCTGTGCTTCCGGGCCCTCGGAAGAGAAGTGAACTGGCCGTTGCGATGTCTGGCGATCGCCCTTGTCGCCCTCTCGATGCTCCTGGAACCGGTGCGCACCACCATCTGGTACGGCCAGATCAACGTGTTCCTCCTGTTGATCATCCTCGCCGACCTCGTCCGCCCCGACGGTTCACGGCTCAAGGGCGCCGGCACCGGCATCGCCGCGGGCATCAAATTGACGCCGCTGATCTTCGTCCTCTACTTCGCGCTGCTACGGCGCTGGCGTGCGACGGCCGGGGTACTCGGCGGATTCCTACTGACCGTCGTCGTCGGATTCGTTTTGTTGCCCAAGGAATCCTGGTCGTACTGGACCGACAAGATCTTCGACTCCAATCGCGTGGGCGCGCCGCAGACTCTCGGTAATCAGTCGTTGCGCGGGCTCATCGCCAATCTGATGCACACCGACGCCCCCAACACCGCGGTGTGGATGGTCCTCGTGCTCATCGCGCTGGCCCTCGGGATGGGCTCGGCGGTGCTCGCCCATCGGCGCGGCCATGAGTTGCTCGCGATCTCGATCGTCGGTATGACCTCGTGTGCGGTGTCGCCGATGGCCTGGGGACATCACTGGGTGTGGTTCGTGCCGATCGTCGTGATCTGTGTGAATCTGTTGCTGCGCACCGATCTGTCGGCGAGACGCCGCGCGTTCGCCGGCATCGGGCTCGTTGCGCTGGTACTCACGGCGTTCGCCTGGCGCACACACTTCGCCTATCCGATGTGGTTCGTGAACCGGACCGTGCCGGACGCGTACTTCACCGGGCTGTTCTTCAAGGCAGAGACGGGACCGGCGTGGGCACAGGCGTTCCTGGTCTACCCGTACAACGCGATCTTCCTCGGTACGACCATCGCGACTCTTGTCGTTCTCGGACTGCTCGACCGCCCCGCGCGCCCGACCCAGGACAACACGGACCCGACGGACACCGCTGCGCTGCCCAGCTGATTTCGGGCTGCCCAGCTGGTTCCCGGTTAGTCGAAATTCACCGAATCGGACATGGCGCCGTGTGCCGCGATCTACGCTGACGCCATCGTCGCCGACCACCGCTGGATCAGTCGACCCGCGTGTGAGGAGAACTGCCATGCCCAGTATCAGTACCCCGGAATCGATGGACCTCGGATCGTGGATCGCCCGCCGGGCCGCCATCGGTCCCGACCGCCCCGCCATCACCTTCGACGACACGACGATGAGTTTCCGGGAATTCTCCGACCGCATCGACCGACTGGCCGCCGCCCTGCGCGCCGGAGGCGTCGGCGTCGGTGACCGCGTCGCCTATCTCGGCCTGAACCATCCGATGTTCCTTGTCACCATGTTCGCCTCGGCGCGCGCAGGAGCGACGTTCGTGCCGTTGAACTTTCGGCTCACCGGAGCCGAGCTCGCCTACATCATCAACGACGCCGGTGCCCACACCCTGATCGCCGACCCCGCGCTCGCGGCCGTCGTCGACGAGGTGGCCGATCAGCTCACACTGCAGCGACGCGTCGCCGTCGGTGAGCACGTCGGCTGGGAGTCGGCCGAAGCCGTCATCGCCCACGCCGAGCCGATCGCCGACCCCGCCCGTCCGGCGTCGGACGCGATCGCGGTCATCATGTACACCTCGGGAACCACCGGCCGCCCCAAGGGGGCGATGCTCACCCACGGAAACCTGTTCTGGAACAACATGAATTCGCTGTTGTGTCTGGACGTCGAGACCTCCGACATCAGCTATTGCGCCGCCCCGCTGTTCCACATCGGGGGACTCAACGTCACGACGCTGGTCACCCTGCAGAAGGGCGGTCACATCGTGCTGGCGCCGACGTTCGATCCCGCCGCGGCACTCGCCGGCATCGAGAAGTACTGTGTGACAACGATGTTCGGTGTGCCGGCGATGTTCCTGTTCATGTCCCAGGTGCCACAGTTCGAGACCGCGGACCTGTCCAGCCTGCGCTACCTCATCTGCGGTGGCGCGCCGGTGCCCGAACCGTTGATGCGGCGCTACGCCGAGCGGGGGCTGGCCTTCGCCCAGGGATACGGACTCACCGAAACCGCCCCGCTCGCACTCGTGATGGGGCTCGACGAGTCGGCGGCCAAGATCGGCGCCGCGGGCAACAAGGTGTTGCCGCTGTCGGATGTGCGACTCGTCGACGCGACCAATTCGCCTGTCCCGGTGGGCACCCCGGGCGAGGTCTGCGTCCGCGGCCCGCAGGTGATGGTCGGGTACTGGCGCAACCAGGCCGCCACCGACGCGGTCATCGACGACGAGGGGTGGTTCCACACCGGCGACATCGGTCGCGAGGACGACGACGGCTACATCTCCGTCGTCGACCGCGTCAAGGACATGGTGATCACCGGCGGCGAGAACGTGTACCCCGCAGAGGTGGAGAGCGTTCTCTACAGCCATCCCGCGGTCGCCGAGATCGCGATCCTCGGGCTGCCCGACGCGAAGTGGGGCGAGGCGGTCACCGCCGTCATCGCCACCGCCCCCGGCCAGGAGGTCACCCTCGAGGAACTGCGTGACTTCGCCAAGGATCAACTCGCCCGCTACAAGCTGCCGCTGCGTCTGGAGTTCGTCGACGCCCTGCCGCGCAACCCCTCGGGCAAGGTGCTCAAATACCAGCTTCGTGAGCAGTTCTCCACACCCGTCCCCCAGGGATGATCAACCGATCCGACCTGTGGGGGAGCGGGTCGGACTGTCGGGGTTCGCCGGTACTCTCGACGCGTGGCCCTGTATCGCACCTACCGTCCGGCGACGTTCGCCCAAGTCGTGGGCCAGGAGCACGTCACCGACCCCTTGAGCCGCGCACTCGACAGCCGACGGATCAATCACGCCTACCTGTTCTCCGGGCCGCGCGGCTGCGGCAAGACGTCGTCGGCGCGCATCCTCGCCCGCTCGCTCAACTGCGTGCAGGGCCCGACGTCGACGCCGTGCGGTGAGTGCTCGTCGTGCGTGGCGCTCGCGCCGGGCGGGCCGGGCAACCTCGATGTCATCGAACTCGACGCGGCCAGCCACGGTGGTGTCGACGACACCCGTGAGCTCCGGGATCGCGCGTTCTATGCCCCGTCCGAGTCGCGCTATCGCGTGTTCATCGTCGACGAGGCGCACATGGTCACCAACGCCGGGTTCAACGCCCTGTTGAAGATCGTCGAGGAGCCGCCGGAGCATCTGATCTTCGTGTTCGCGACCACCGAACCGGAGAAGGTGCTGCCGACGATCCGCTCGCGCACCCATCACTACCCGTTCCGACTGCTCGCCCCGCCGGTGATGCGCGGGCTCCTCGAGGACATCTGCGCCAAGGAGCACGTGCAGGTGGCCGCCGACGTCTATCCGCTGGTGATCCGCGCCGGCGGCGGTTCGCCGCGCGACTCGCTGTCGATCCTCGATCAGCTCCTCGCCGGAGCCGGCGACGAGGGCGTCACCTACGAGCGCGCGCTCGCCCTCCTCGGTGTCACCGACATCGCCCTGATCGATGCCGCCGTGGACGCTCTCGCCGTCGCCGATGGAGCCGCGCTGTTCACCGTGGTGGAGCAGGTCGTCGACGCCGGCCACGATCCCCGCCGTTTTGCCGTCGATCTGCTCGAGCGTCTCCGGGATCTGATTCTGCTGCAAGCGGTTCCGGATGCCGCCGACCGTGGTCTGGTGGAAGCGCCGGGCGATCAGCTGGCACGGATGCGCAGTCAGATCGATCGTCTCGGCCCGGGCGGTCTGACGCGTTTTGCCGAGATCGTCCACAACGCGCTGGGCGAGATGCGCGGCACCACCTCACCGCGCCTGCTGCTGGAGGTGATGTGCGCGCGCATGCTGTTGCCCACCACCTCTGCCGACGACGCGGCACTACTGCAACGTCTCGAGCGGATCGAATCCGGGGTGGTCGTGGCCGCACCCGCGGCGTCGGCGGCCCCGACCCCGGCGGTATTGTCGGCGCCTGCCCCGGTGGCCCCCACCCCGGCGCCCCCCGCCGACGAGCCGCCACCGAAGTACGTGCGGCCGTCCCAGCGCAAGAGCGCCGAAGATCAAGTCGGACAACAGGACACGCCACCGTCGGCCGGTGCTCCGGATGAGGCGGAGCGCGCGGCAGCCGAGCGCGCGGCGGCCGAGAAGGCGGCAGCGGAGAAAGCTGCGGCCGAGAAGGCTGCGCCAGATCGTGAGGCCGAGAAGGCTGCTGCTGCGAAGGCGGCAGCGGAGCGCGAGGCGGCGGAGAGGGCGGCAGCGGAGAAAGCCGCGGCAGAACAGTCGTCGGCACAGTCGTCGGCCGCGGATCCGACTGCCCCCCAACCGCCGTCACGGCCCCGGCCGGAGCCCACGCCGGAACCCGAGCCGATCCCGGAGGTCGCCGGCTTCGACGACGAGATTCCGCTGCCCGACGAGCCATTCGACGAGTACGACGCGCCCCCGGACGAGCCGGTCCCGGCGGCGCCGCGTAGCGCACCGGAGCCCGAACCCACACCTGCGCTGCAGTCGGGCCTTGACGCCGACACGGTGCGCAAGCGGTTCCAGGAGGTGCGGACCGCCGTTCGGACCCGATCGAAGAGCCTCGAACCGATGTTGTCGGCGGCGGTCGTCGACGATCTCGACGGCACCACCGTCGTCCTCGCTCATCCGATCGACGTGCTGGTGGGCAGATTGTCTGCACCGCATGCGGTCTCGATCATTCGTGAGGCGTTACAGGAGGTGTTCGGCACCGATCTCGACGTTCGCACCGTCCACCGTGACACCTCGACGCCGGGGCCCGCGGCCGCGCGTCCGCAGGCTGCTGCCGCACCCAAACGGCAGACGTTCTCGCGGCCGAGTCGTGCCCGCTCGGACTCGGCGGAGGGAAGTGCTCCCGCGCCCGAACCCGATCCGGAACCCGAGGAACCCGAACCGCCACGCTCCGACGAGGAGATCAGTGACGACGAGCGGGCGGAGATGGTCGCCGACGCGCACAACGCCACCCCCGACGCGCGGATCGACCCCGACAAACTCGCCCTGGATCTACTTCAGACCGAGCTGGGTGCGCGGCCGCTCGAGTAGCGAACCAGCTGTGGCGCACGGGTTCTCGAGGCTCCGGCGCTGGCGCGCCTGCGCACCTCGACCAGCGGGGTGGAGGGCGTCCGGCGGGGGTTACGACCGATGGTCGAGGTAGTCGGCCGGTGGGGGTTACGACCGGTGGTCGAGGTGGTCGGCCGGCGGGGGTTACGACCGATGGTCGAGGTGCGACGAGCCGCAAGGCGAGGAGCCTCGAGACCCGGTGTGCTGCAGGTGTACTCGCTCTACGCGTCCCACCACGGCCGCAGCGGCAGCTCGTGACGACCCTTGTCGTCGAGCTTGACGCCCAGGACGTGATGTAGCTGAACGATGTTGCGTTCGAAGCCGATGCGGCAGCCGGCCATGTAGAGGCCCCACAGGCGCGCGGTGCCCTCACCGACCTCCTCGACGGCCTCGTCCCAGTGCTCGACGAGGTTGCGGTTCCAGTCACGCAGCGTCATCGCGTAGTGATAGCGGAAGTCTTCCTCGTGCAGCACCTCGACGCCGCCGATGTCCTGCAGCTTGGAGATGATCTTGCCCGATCCGGTCAGCTCGCCGTCGGGGAAGACGTAGCGGTCGATGAACGACCCGGCCCGCGAACTCTTGGCGTTATCGGGACGGGTGATGCAGTGGTTCAACAACATTCCGCCGTCGCGCAGCTTGTCACGCATGAACGAGAAGTACGCCGGGTAGTTGTGGACGCCGATGTGCTCGGTCAAACCGATCGAGGACACCGCGTCGAATCCCGACTCGGCGACGTCGCGGTAGTCGCTGTGGCGGACCTCGGCGAACTCGGACAGCCCCTCGTCGATGACGGCTTGCTGGGCCCACTGTGCCTGCTCGGCGGAGAGTGTCACGCCGAGAACGTGCACCCCGCGGCGGGCGGCGTAGCGGACCATTCCACCCCAGCCACAACCGATGTCGAGGAGCCGATCGCCGGCCTTGAGTCGCAGTTTGTCGAAGATCAGCCGGTACTTGTTCTCCTGGGCGGCTTCCAGCGATGCGTCAAGGTCGGGGTACACCGCGCAGGTATAGGTCATCGACGGTCCGAGTACCCACTCGTAGAAGGTGTTTGAGACGTCGTAGTGGTGGTGGATGACCTCGGCGTCACGGGCCTTGCTGTGCCGCAATCCCTCGGCGAATCGACGCCAGCGCGGCAGCGCTTCCTGCGGGGGCGGCGCGATCGGCTTGAAGTGTTCGATACCGAGCGACCTCGCCACCTGCGCCAGCACCAGCGGGGAGGGGCGTTTGAACTCGAGGTCGGCGGCCAGGGCCTGCAGCGCGCCGTAGGGGTCGCCGGGGTGGGCGCCGATCAGCTCCAGATCACCGGAGACGTATGCGCGGGCCAATCCGAGGTCACCGGGGGCGGTCACCAGGTAGGTGGTGCCGCGCGGCGTCACCAGGTTCAGGCCGAACTCGGCATCCTCGGGACCGGCAGCACTGCCGTCGTAGGCGGTGACGCGGATGTTGAGATTGCCGCCCACGATGGACTCGAACACCTGGGCAAGGGTCATCTTGGCATGCTGCGCATCGTTTTTCGACGGTGCGCTGTCCTTGTACGTCGTCATTGCCGTTTCACCGCTTTCGCATAGAGATCGAGCAGCCGGCCGCGTGGGTCGTACCGCTTCTTGAGCAGTCGGTAGTGCTCGCCTCCGTAGAGCTCATCGAAGTCCTCAGGGCTGTAGAAGGATTCCGAATACAGAGACTTGTGGCCATCGAGTTCGGCCACCTTGCGTTCGATCAGTGTGTTGGTGTGCCCAGGATCGCCGGGGGTCACCGGAACCGCCGACCAGAAGCCGACGTTGACATAGGTGCGGTCGGGCTGCAGCGGGTACAGCGGCCACGGCCGCCGCGGATTCGCGTCGGGTGCGCTACCGCCGACCTTCTCCCGAAGCCGTAACGGGCACAACCAAATCGGCTCGATCGGCACGGTGGTCAAGAACCAGTCGAGGTAGTCGGTGGTGTGCTCGATCGGCACCTCGATATCCTGCACGACACGCTCGTTGGCGGGTAGACCCTTGCGCTTGTTGAGACGATCGGCGATGTCGAAGCGCTGGTCGTAGCCGATCAGCTTCCAGTAGAAACTGCTGCGCAGCAACCTTTTCGGCCACAGCCGACGGATGCGGGGCTCTTGCGCCCCGAACGCCCGGGAACACCAGAACCAGTCGGTGTCCCACCGCCACAGATAGTCGTGGATGGTCAGCCGATCGCGCTGGGGGGTGTGCGTCGAATCGTGCTGAATGGACCGGTAATAGATGTCCATCCCGGTGTAGTCGCTGACCGGGCCGGGTTCATCGGTCTGCCGACCCAACGTCAGATAGGCCTCGTCGACGCTGAACACCGTGCCGTCGAGATAGTCGACCCGCTCGCCGTCGTAGGACTGGTCGGTGACGATCGCATCCATCGTTTCTTGCAACGCCGACAGGTCGGTGAACCGCACATGCCGCAGTGCGACGTACGGGGCGACCTCTTCCAACTCGATGCGCAGCCGCACCGAATAGCCGAGCGTCCCATACGAGTTGGGGAATCCGTAGAAGAGATCCGCATAGTCGTTGGTGGGGGTCGCGGTGATGATCTCGCCGTCGCCGGTGAGGATGTCGATCTCGAGGACCGACTCGTGGGGCAGACCGTTGCGGAACGAGGTGCTCTCGATGCCCAGTCCGGTCACCGCGCCGCCGAGGGTGATCGTCTTGAGTTGCGGAACGACCTTGGGAGCCAACCCGTACGGCAGCGTCGCGGCGACGAGGTTCTCGTAGGTACACATCCCCGCGACATCGGCGGTCTTGGCGGCTGCGTCGACCGAGATCACCCGGTCGAGGCCGGAGACGTCGAGACCGGGGTGCGGGTTCTTGGCCCGCGCCCGGAAGAGGTTGGAGGTCTTCTTCGCCAGACGGACCGTGGCCTGCGGCCCGATGGCGCGGTAGCTGGCCAGGAGGGTGGCCACACCCTCGTCGAATGCCGCTGCCCCCATCTCCATCTGTGCCGAGCTCACTTGGCTAGCCTAGGACGTGAGCAGCACGCCCGCCAATCAGTACATCGTGAAGGAGTTGGGTCAGTGGGTCAGATTTCCGCCAGTCAAACGACAGAGGTGGCCGCGTCCCCGGATGCCGTGATCGGCGCGCTCGCCGACTACGCCGACACCCGCCCGGCGATCCTGCCCGAGCAGTACCGCGACTACCAGGTGATCAGCGGCGGCAACGGCGACGGCACCGTCGTGCACTGGATTCTGCAGGCGACCTCCAAGCGTCAGCGTGACGTCAAGGCCACCGTTTCCGTGACACCCGGCGCCGGGAGCGCAGCGAGCGGGCCGAACGCCGCAGCCACGATCACCGAGAAAGACGAGAATTCGTCGATGGTGACCACCTATCAGGTGTCGCCGGCGGGCTCGGGCAGCAAGGTCACCACCACGACCACCTGGAACAGCAACGCCAGCGGCATCGGCGGCTTCTTCGAGAAGACCTTCGCGCCCAAGGGACTCGCCCGTATCCAGGCCGCCCTGCTCGCGAATCTCAAGACGCGACTGGAGAAGTAGCCCGTCGCGGTGGGCCGCCGGACCGGAAGGCAACGCGGTCGCGCGCGACCTTCACCGCTGCCGCCGCGTGACGGCGTCGACGCCACCCGCGTGGTGTTGCGGTCGGGGCCGGAGTCGACCGTCGGTGACTGTCTGCGGGCCACGCCGTCATTGCAGGAGCTGACCGACGCCGACCTTGCCGATCGCGCGCACCGAGGCGAGATCGTCGACGCCGAGGGCCGGCCGCTGACGCTCGAGCAGCCCGCGCGTGTCAACACGTCGGTCTACCTCTATCGCGACCTGCCCGACGAGATCACGATTCCCTTCGATCTGCCGATCCTGTATCGCGACGAGAACATCGTCGTCGTCGACAAACCGCATTTCCTCGCGACGATGCCGCGCGGGCAGCATGTCACCCAGACCGCGCTGGTGCGGTTACGCCGCGCACTCGGCACCGATCTCGTCGCCCCCGCACATCGGCTCGACCGCCTCACCGCGGGCGTGCTGCTGTTCACGCTGCGACCCGAGGTGCGTTCGGCCTACCAGGACCTGTTCGCGCAGCGCAGGGCCGAGAAGGAGTATCGGGCGCTCGCCCCGGCAGCGGGGATCGCCGACACCCGGGTGGTCCGCAATCGGATCGAGAAAACTGCCGGTGACCTGCGGGCACGCGTCGTCGACGGCCCGGTGAACGCGATCAGTGAGATCACCGAGATCGAGCAGACCGCGAGCGGGTCGGTGTATCGGCTGGTCCCGCATACCGGCCGCACCCATCAGCTGCGCCTGCACATGGCGCTGCTCGACGTGCCGATCGTCGGCGACCCGCTCTACCCCGAGGTCCGGCCCGACGTGGCCGGGCGCCCCGAGCACGGGGACTTCTCCGAGCCCCTTCGACTCGTCGCGCACAGCTTGTCGTTCGTCGATCCGTTGACCGGGCAGCACCGTCGATTCGAAACCCGCCGCACCCTCACCGGCGGTCACCACTGACCACCGCGGGAACTGGTTACGCTGTCCCCGTGACCATCCTCGCCTCCTACGAACGCCACCCCGACCTGGGATGCGAGGCCGTGGTGTTCATCGACGACGAATCGATGGCGTGCTTCCAGATCCAACGCGAACTCGTCGGCGGAGACCGCGCGGGCGATCGGTACTGCATCTCCACCGGTGCCAGCGCCCCGATCTACGATGCGATCCGGCAATGGCGTCGTGTCGAGCACAATCGCCTCGAGTTCGCCCTCACCCCTCGCGCGAGCCGGCTCTTCGGCGACGAGGAGCTGTCCTTCGAGATCACCCCGGTCGGCGACGACACCGTCGACGACATCGTGGCCCACGTCGAGCGTCTGTTGCGCTGAGTTCGGTGCGGCCCGGCACGCGCGCCCCGTCGGCACCGCCGACTACCCTGGGGCCCGTGAATCAACCTTTCGATCCCAGCGCACTCTTCGGCGGCGGTGCCGGCGGCGACAACCCGATGGCCGGGTTGCTGCAGCAGGCCCAGCAGATGCAGGCCAAGCTGCTCGAAGCACAGAACGAGATCGCGGCGACCGAGGTCACCGGCACCGCGGGCAACGGTCTGGTGACCGTGACCGGCAACGGGACCGGTGAGATCACCGCGGTCACCATCGACCCCAAGGTCGTCGACCCCGACGACGTCGAGACCCTCCAGGATCTGCTGCTCGGCGCACTCGCCGACCTCTCGAACAAGCGCGAGGAACTCGCCGGCGAGAAGATGGGACCGCTCGCCGGAGGCCTCGGCGGCGGACTGCCCGGCCTGGGCTGAGGTACGACGCACCGATGTACGAGGGCCCCATCCAGGATCTGATCGACGAGCTCGCCAAACAACCCGGGCTCGGCCCGAAGGGTGCCCAGCGCATCGCGTTCGCGCTGCTGGCCGGCGAGAAAAAGGAGATCGACCGGCTGGTCGCGGCTCTCATCCAGGTCCGCGACAACGTCACCTTCTGCGCCGAATGCGGCAACGTCTCGGCCAACAATCTCTGTCGGATCTGCTCGGATGCCCGACGTGACGCGACCAAGATCTGCGTCGTCGAGGAACCCAAGGACGTTCACGCGATCGAGCGCACCAAGGAGTTCCACGGCCGCTATCACGTCCTCGGCGGCGCACTCGACCCGCTGTCGGGGATCGGCCCCGACCAGTTGCGCATCCGCGAGTTGCTGCGACGGCTGGCCACCACCGCCGACGGCACCGACGTCACCGAGATCATCGTGGCCACCGACCCCAACACCGAGGGCGAGGCCACCGCGACGTACCTGCTGCGGATGCTCAAGGACTTCCCGGGGCTGTCGGTGACGCGTCTGGCGTCGGGGCTACCGATGGGCGGCGACCTGGAGTTCGCCGACGAACTCACCCTCGGCCGTGCGCTGTCGGGCCGCCGCATCCTGGCATGACGATGACCGCGCCCACCCTGTCCACCGATCTCGACGCCCGGCTCGATGACCTCGCCGCGGAGATGATCTCCGGGATCGTCGCCATCGACGGTCCGTCCGGCGCGGGTAAGTCGACGGTCGCCGACGCCCTCGTCGCCCGCTTGCGGGCCCGCGGCACCGGGGTGGTACTCGTCCGCACCGACGACTTCGCCACGTGGGACAACCCGGTCGCGTGGTGGCCGGAGCTGGAAACCGATGTGCTGCACGCCTTTGTGCGTCGGCACGATTACCGCTATCGGCCACGGGAGTGGGTCGACGGTGTGCCGCAACTCGGTAGTCGGGTGTGGGTGCGGTGGGAGCCGCTACTGGTGATCGAGGGGGTGTCGTCGGCGCGGCGTCGCATCGCCGACCGGCTCAGCCACGCGCTGTGGCTCGACGGTGGCGACGCCGACGCGCGGCTCGAACGCGCCGTCGCCCGCGACGGTGAATCCTCGCGCCCCCTGCTGCAACGATGGCAGCAGTTCGAGCGCGGCTGGTTTGCCGTCGATCGCACCCGCGAGCGCTGCAAGGTCCTCGACTGAGCTCGGCTCGGTGAGTACCGCATGGCCCGACGACGATCCCGATACCGCGATCTCGCCGACCTCGACGCCGCGCTGATCGACTGTCGTGCCTGCCCTCGTCTGGTCGCGTGGCGCGAGAAGGTGGCGCGGGAGAAACGTGCCGCCTTCGCCGACTGGGACTATTGGGGACGACCCGTCCCCGGGTTCGGGCCCGGCGACTCCCGCATGCTCATCCTCGGGCTCGCGCCGGCCGCGCACGGCGCCAATCGCACCGGCCGCATGTTCACCGGGGACCAGAGTGGTGACGTGCTGTTTCGCGCGCTCTACGACGTCGGACTCGCCTCGCAACCGACCGTCGTCTCCGCCGACGACGGGATGGAGTTGTTCGGGGTACGCATGACCGCCCCGGTGCATTGCGCTCCGCCGCAGAACAAGCCGACCACCACCGAGCGCGACCGATGCGCCCACTGGTTACGTGCCGAGCTGGACCTCCTGGCGCCCACGGTGCGCTCGGTGATGGTGCTCGGCGGCTTCGGATGGCAGGTGGGGCTGCGGACGTTCGAGGAACTCGGCTGGCAGATCGACCGTCCCCGAACGAAATTCGGCCACGGTGCGCGTACGGTCATCCGTCGTGACGACGGCGCCGAGCTGACGGTCTTCGCCAGCTATCACGTCAGCCAGCACAACACGTTCACCGGGCGGCTCACCCCGGCGATGCTGCGGGCGGTGATCGTCGAGGCCGCCCGGTACGCCGGATTGCCCGCCCGCGACCGCACTCTCGGGTGAGCCTGCCGTCGGGTGAGCCGTCGATCACGTGGGCTGTCGATCAGTGGGTGTCGAGATCGATCTCGTAGTGCACGAATCCGGTGTCGGTGGCGACGGCGTCGTAAAGTCTTCGCGCAGTGGCGTTGTGCTGTTGGGTCAGCCAGTAGACCTTCGTGAGTCCGGCGTTGCGTGCCGCGTCGCAGACGTGGTCGATCAGGGCGCGCCCGACGCCGGACCCGCGACTGTCCGGCGCGACGAACAGATCCTCGAGGTAGCAGTAGCCGGTGGGGCTCCAGGTCGACGGATGGGCGAGCCAGTGGACCAGGCCGATGGCGCGACGCTGGTCGTCACGTGCGATCGCACCATGGATACCGTCACCGGAGACGATGCGCCGGAACGTGATTGCGGTGATCTCGGGATCGAGGTCGGTCTCGTAGAAGCGCAGATAGCCGTCCCAGAGCGGCAGCCAGTCGTCGTGATCGTCGGCGCTGCAGGGCGAGATCGTGGTCATGGCGACACAGTACGTCGGGCTGCGGATTCCCGACAGCCGCCGTCGTCGTGCGGCGTAGGGTGAGGCCATGTCCCAGCGTGGTGATCAGGTGTGCCGGTGCGGTCATCCGCGGTCGGCGCACGACCATCTGCGCGCGGGCACCGACTGCGCCCAGTGCGGGGCGTCGGGCTGCTCGCGGTTCCGCCGGCCCCGCTTCTGGCATCGGCGCGGACCGGGTGCGGCCGACGGCTCAGCGCCGGGCGGCGGCGAGTCGCTCGGAGCGCAGCCGGTTAACCTCTGGGAGGTCCAGCGGCGCAAGCGAATCGGTCCCGATCGCCCGGGCGAGGAGAAAATCGGCTAGCTCAGGGTTGCGCGCCAGCGCCGGGCCGTGCAGGTAGGTGCCGATCACCGAGCCGGCGACCACACCCTCGGTGCCGTCGCCCACGCCGTTGCCGACGCCGTGACGCACCCGCCCGAGCGGGGTGGCATCGGCCCCGAGAGTACTTCCGCCCCTATGGTTTTCGAATCCCGACAACGGCTGGGTGAGTCCGGGCAACACCGGGTCGGTGACGAGCTCGCCGATGCTGCGGGTCTGCTGCGGTGCGGTGGTGAGGTCGAACAGCGAGATGCCGTCCACGCGTTCGCCCGCCGACGTCTCGTACCAGTGGCCGAGGACCTGGATGGCCGCGCAGATCGCCAGCACCGGACGGCCTGCTGCCGCCGCACGCTGCAGCCCCGGATAGCGGGTGAGGTGCCGGGTGGCCAGCCGCTGCGCGTAATCCTCGGCGCCACCGAGGGTGTAGACGTCGAGTGAGTCGGGGACCTCGTCGTCGAGGGTGATCGAGATGATCTCGGCGTCGATGCCCCGCATCCGGGCCCGCTGCCGCAGCACCAGTGCGTTCCCGCCGTCACCGTAGGTGCCCATCACGTCGGGGAGCACCAGCCCGATGCGCAGTGTCGAGTCGCTCATTTGCGTTCCTCCCGTACGCGTTCCATCGCGGTGCCGAGATCGCGGAAGGCGGTGTAGTTCGCCAGGACCTCGACGCGTCCCGGGGGACATGAGGCGATGGCCTTCATCGGGTCGGCGATGGTGGTGTGCTCGGCGCCCGCGTAGAGCAGCCGCACCGACAGGTCGGCGGCGCGTTCGCCTGCGGCGACCACCGTCATCGTCTCGAACGCCTCGAACCGCACATCCCACAGCCAGGAGAGATCCTCACCGTCGGGGACCTGGCCGTTGACGGCGATGACCAGCCCGTCGGCGTCGTGGTCGATCATCGACAGCGCTTCCTGCCAGCCGGCCGGATTCTTGGCCAGCAGTGTGCGCACCGAGTGGTTGCCGACCTGATGGATGCCGTAGCGTCCGGCGACCTCGCCGACGGTCTGCACCGCGGCCACCGCCTTGGCCGGGTCGGCGCCCATCGCGACGGCCGCGGCCACGGCCTGCGTAGCATTGCCGCGGTTGGCGCGGCCGGGCACGGCGAGAGTCATCGGCGCGATGAAGCCGTCGGGGCCGTAGATGTTGTTGTCGTCGACCCACCAGTCCGGGGTGGGGCGCCGGAAGCTCTCGTCACCGGTCGAATACCAGTCGATACCGCCGGGTGATATCGACGGTCCGTCGCCGGGCTCGGCGGTGGCACGCGCGATGGGTTCGCCGGTGCGCGGACAGCTCACCGAGTCCCCGACCCAGCTCGACCCGGCCGCCACCCACACCACCTTGGGCGCATCGAAGGCAGCCGAGGTGACCAGGACGTCGTCGCAGTTGGCGACGACGATCGCGTCGGGGTGGCGGGCGACGCCGGCGCGCAGGGCGCGTTCGATCATGTTGATCTCACCCACTCGGTCGAGCTGATCGCGCGAGAGATTCAGCATCACCACCACCTCGGGATCGGTGGCGTCGGCGACGTGCGGGACGTGTAATTCGTCGACCTCGAGTGCGCAGATCGGCGCCGAACGTTGCAGGCTGAGCGTGGCGATGATCCCGGCGTCCATGTTGGCGCCGTCGGCCTGGGTGGCGACCTCGCCGAGTTCGGCAAGCGCCGCCGCGGTCATCCGCGTCGTCGTCGACTTGCCATTGGTGCCGGTGATCAGCGCCGTACGCTTGCCGGCCGCGAGCCGGCCCATGATCTGCGGGTCGATCTTCTCGGCGACCAGCCCGCCGATCATCGAGCCCTTGCCGCGTCCGGCGGTGCGGGAGGCCCAGCGGGCGGACGCGGCGGCCGCCAGGGCCAGCGAGGTGCGCAGCGGAACTCGGTCGGACATGGGGACGAGTCTGGCACAGGGGCGCCGACGGTGCCGCCGGACCTCGGCGGGGTACCCTCGCGGCCGTGAGTAGGGCCACAACGCTGACGATTCCGCTTCCGTTCCGCGCCGTCCGTTCGGTGATGCGTCTCGGCGGACACCTGCCGCCGGGTGTGCTGGGCGTCGCCTCCCGGATCTGCCCGGTGAACTCCGACGGCGAGCACATCGCCCCGGAGATGTTGGCCGCCGGCGTCGCCACGCGACTCATGCCCGGAGGCGACATGAGCGGCGCGACCGTCGAGCGCGCCCGTCACAACCTCGAGGTGAACTCGGCGATCTCCGCCGAGCGGACCCCGCCGCTCGCTGTCGTCGAGGATCTGCTGATCGACGGGCCGGGCGGCGACCTGCCGGCCACCCGATACCGCGCCGAGGTCTCCTCGGCGGGGCTGGTGCTGTTCTTCCACGGTGGCGGGTTCTCGCTGGGCAGTCGCGCCACCCACGACGCCTACTGTCGGCGGTTGGCCCTCGACACCGGCGCCGACGTCCTGTCCGTCGAGTACCGGCTCGCCCCCGAGCATCCGTTCCCGGCGGCCGTCGACGACGCCCTGGCCGCGTGGCGCTTCGCGGTGAGTGGGGCCTCGCGCTGGGGTGTCGACACCGATCGCCTCATCGTCGCCGGCGACAGCGCAGGCGGGAACCTGGCCGCGGTGCTGTCCCAACTCGTGCGCGGCGAGGAGGTGACGCCGCGTCTGCAGCTGCTGCTGTATCCGGTCACCGACATGACGCGATCCGGCGGTTCGCGGCAGGAGTTCGCCACCGGCTACTTCCTCACCGCCGAGCGCATCGAGTGGTTCACCGAGCGTTACATCCCGGCCGGAGTGCCGCGCAGTGATCCGCGGATCTCCCCGCTGCTCGCCGATGACCTCACCGGACTGCCGCCCGCCCACGTGGTGGTCGCCGGCTTCGATCCGTTGCGCGACGAGGGCATCGCCTACGCCGACGCCCTTTCCGGTGTCGGCGTACGCACCTCGCTGCAACGTGAGTCGGGCATGATCCACGGCTTCGTCAACATGCTCGGCTTCAGTCCCGCTGCCCGACAAGCGGTCTCGGGGATGCACGACGTGGTGCGTGGGGTGCTCTGACAGAGGTCGCCCCCGCGCCGGCCCGCACCCTCGACCGCGGCGCCGCCAACACCCCGGCGGCGCATCCGGCGATGACCAGTGCGGCACCGGCGATCTCGACCCCGCTCGGCACCTCGCCGAGCAGTAGCCAGGCAGCGCTGATCCCGACCACCGGTACCAGCAACGACAGCGGCGCGACCCGGCTGGCCTCGTACCGCTTCATCAGCATCGTCCAGAGCCCGGACCCGGCGATCGTGCCCAGCAGCACCACGTAGGTGAGGCCGACCAGCGCGATCAGCCCGGACGACGAACCCAACGTTGTCAACGATGTCAGGTCGGCGCGAGGACCCTCGGTGGCAAAGCTCAACGCCAGGAACGGGATCGGCGGCACCACCGACATCCACAGTGTCATCCGCAGGGCGTCGTCGGGTTGGGCCAGACGGCTGCCGATGTTGCCGAACGCCCAGGACAGGCCGGCCAGCACGGTCAGCACCATCGGGACGACGATGCCCACACCGATCGACGAATGTCCGGCGCGGTCGACGCCGATGACGACGATCCCGGCGACGGCGATCGCGATGCCGAGGATCTGCGCGGGCACCAACCGCTCTCGCAGGAAGAACACGCCCAGTAGCACGGTGAACGGCGCCGAGGTCTGTAGGACCAACGAGGCCAGCCCGGTGGGCATCCCGAGGTTCATGGCGAGGAACAGGAATGCGAACTGCCCGAACCCGAAGCCCACTGCATACAGCAGGAACCATCGCATCTGCACGCGCGGGAACTTCACGAACAGCACCACCGGGACGGCCATCACCGCAAACCGCAGAGCCGCGAAGAAGAACGGCGGGAAGTGGTCGAGACCAACGCGGATGGCGATGAAGTTGAGGCCCCAGAGGACGACGACGGTGAGGCCGAGCAGGCGATCGCGGGTGGTCATGAGTCCATCGTCGGGGCGACATCGATGAAGAACAATCGAATTCTTCTACAGTAACCGTTCGTTATTGCTTCATCTTTGCTTGCGGGCAGCTACCGCCACCCGAGCGCCGGTGCCACGTCCTTCAGGATCGCCTCGATGACGTGCGCGTTGTAGTCGACGCCGAGCTGGTTGGGAACCGTCAGCAGCAGGGTGTCGGCGGCGGCGATGGCCTCGTCTTCCCGGAGCTGTTCGATGAGCTTGTCGGGTTCTTCGGCGTAGGACTTGCCGAACCGCGCGATACCGCCGTCGATGTGACCGACCTGGTCGGAGCTGTGCCGGTCCCGGCCGAAGTAGGCCCGGTCCATGTCGTTGACCAACGGGAAGATACTGCGGCTCACCGATACTCGTGGTTCACGCTCGTGTCCGGCGAGCTTCCAGGCGTCGCGGAACCGCTGGATCTGTTCGGCTTGGAGTTGGTGGAACGGCACACCGGTGTCCTCGGTGAGCAGCGTCGACGACATCAGGTTCATGCCCTTCTCCGCGGTCCACTCGGCGCTCGCGCGAGTGCCCGCACCCCACCAGATGCGATCACGCAGGCCCGGTGATTGGGGTTCGATGCCCAGCGGTCCCGGCGGGTTGGGGAACATCGGCGATGGATTCGGCTCGGCGAAACGCGCACCATCGATGACCTGGAGGAACACGTCGGTGTGCGAGCGCGCCATGTCGGCGTCGGTCTCGCCGTCGGCGGGAACGTAGCCGAAGTACTTGTAACCCTCGATCACCTGCTCGGGGGACCCCCGGCTGATGCCGAGCTGGAGTCGTCCGTCGGAGATCAGATCGGCCGCGCCGGCGTCCTCGGCCATGTACATCGGGTTCTCGTACCGCATGTCGATGACTCCGGTGCCGATCTCGATGGTCTCGGTCTTCGCGCCGATCGCGGCGAGGAGCGGGAACGGCGAACCGAGTTGTCGCGCGAAGTGGTGCACGCGGAAGTAGGCGCCGTCCGCGCCGAGTTCTTCGGCCGCGACCGCGAGGTCGATGGATTGCAACAGGGTGTCGGCGGCCGAGCGGGTCTGCGAACCGGCCGACGGGGACCAGTGTCCGAAGGAGAGGAAGCCAATCTTCTTGCTCATGACACCAGTTAACCGGACTTGGGTCCGCTTTGTTCCACCAGGTCGGCGAGGCGGGCAAGATCCGCTGCGACCGTCGCGGCGTCACGGTCGAACTCTTCGTCGGTGAGGTCGAGTTGGCGCAGGGTGAAGACCACTTCCGAGCCGTCGGGGTGGGCCAGCACGCGCACCGGATTGGTGACCGTCGACCCCGACGGAAGGGTCACGTCGTGGTCGATGACCCCGAACTCGTTGGGCGGGACAAAGCGCACCGTGACGGTGCCCATCGGGGATTCGACGAGGAGGTCGCCGCCTCGGCGCGTGACCGGTGCCTGCGCCAGCCCCGACGCCCAGAGCGCCAGGTTGCCCGGGTCGGACGCGAACTCGTAGACCTGATCCGGCGAGGCGGCGATGACGTGACTTACGTGGCGACTGCGCATTCATCCATCATGCGTGCCGGGCCCGACATGCATGGAGCTTGCCTGGCGTGGGATCTCACCGTCATAGGATCGCGCCATGGAGGTTCGTCGACTGCGGTTGCTGCGCGAGTTCGCCGACCGTGGCTCGATCGGCGCGGTCGCCGACGCGTTGCACATGACGCCGTCGGCCGTCTCGCAACAACTCAAGGTGCTCGCCGAAGAGGCCGGCGTGGCGTTGCTCGAACCGGATGGCCGACGCATCCGCCTGACCGGTGCGGGCCACGCGCTGGTGCTGCGCGCCGAGGACGTCATCGCCGCAGTGGAGCGGGCGCAGGAAGAGATGGCGTCGTACCGATCCGGTCACGCCTCGGTCCGTCTGGGGATGTTCCCGTCGGGGGCGACGCTACTGCTCCCCGATGTTCTGACGCGGGCCGCCGAGGCGGCGATCGACGTGCACGCCTTCCATCTCGACGTCGGATATCCCGAGGCCGCACCGGCGTTGGCCGATTTCGACATCGTCGTCACCCACCGTGACGAACGGATGCCCACGCTGACCGATCCGCGGGTCACGGTCACCGAGCTGATGCGTGAACCGCTGGACGTGATCGTCGCGCGCACCTCGGACCTCGCGGATCATCGGCGGGTCGCGGTCGCCGAACTCGCCGACCGCGACTGGATCAGCGTGGAGGGCGGATTCCCGGTCGACGATGTGCTGCAATCGATCTCGGCACTCACCGGCGTGGCACCCCGGGTGATCCAGCGGATGCTGGACTTCACGACGATCGAGGCGCTCGTCGCCGCCGATCACGGGATCGCCCTGATGCCGCGGCATGCGGCCCGGCACCCCGACGTGGTCGCGTTGGAGCTCAAGGGAGTTCGTGCGGCGCGGGTGTACGAGGCATTCACCCGGCCGCATCCGCGCGCCGCGATCGCCTCGGTCGTCGACGACCTGCGCTCGGTTGCCGACGCCGTGGCCCGCTGAACTGCTCGCCCCGCTCAGCTCCCGGGTGTGCCGGTAGTACTCGTTCCGCTCGCGTTGCCCATCGTCTGCAATTGCGGTGTGGTGCCGTTGAATCGGTTGAGATCGACCGGCGTCGGAATGCCGGGGAGCTGTCCGGAATCCGTGTACTGCCAGAACGTCCACGTGCTCCAGCCGCCGTGAGGCATCTCCGGTGCGGCCTGGCCGTTGTAGGACGCAATCCACAGCGGGTGGTCGTCGAATTGGGTGGTGCCGCCCATCGCGGTGTCCCAGAACTTCGGATAGGTGTACAGGATCGTCTTGCGCCCGGTCAGCGACTCCAGGGTGGCAAAGAACTCGCGCACCCACGCGGCGAGATCCGTCGGATTGAGCCCACCGGAGTTCTCCAGATCGAGAACCGGTGGGAGATCGAGCATTCCGTTCTGCCCGAGCACGACCCCGGCGTAGAAAAGTGCTTGCGCGGCAGCTGATTGCGAGGGGTCGGCGTAGTGATAGGTGCCGCGGATGAGGCCGGCGGCACGCATGGTGAGGCTGTCTGGAACGAAGTACGGATTGACATAGGTGAGGGATTCGGTCGCCTTCACCATGGCGATCTGCTGGCCGGCGGCGCGCACCGCGAACCAGTTGATCAGCGACACGTTCGGATGCTGGTAACTCGACACGTCCGGCCCGACCGACGGGGCCGCGGCAGCCGGCGCAACGGTCAGTGAGCCGGCGACACCCACCACCGTCGCGACGGTGGCGGACATGACAAGACGACGGCGCATCATGCGCCCCAGGATAGGTCTGTACGCCTCAGTTGACACCTCATCTGCCACTTCTGTAACACACTCGTGGCCGGAAACTCCCGTAACGGTCAAGTCGGTCAAGGGTTTTGACCGAGTTCTATGTATTCGGGGCGTTTCCCCGGTGGTCGAGGTGCGAGGCGCGTGCGCCGAGCCTCGAGACCGCTTGTGTCAAGGCTGGTTTCGGATCTCAGCGTTGGCTCGGGTGGTCTCGAGACGCTCCGGCTCGCTGCGCTCGCGCGGGGCTCCTCGACCATCGGGGAACGGCGACCGTCATCGGGGGGAACGCCGCGGCTTCTCCCCACCCGATGGTCGAGGTGTGAGGCGCGTGCGCCGAGCCTCGAGACCGCTTGCCACGGTGCTGGTTCCGGCCCAGGCGGACTACCGGATCGGATGTTCGCGATAGAAGTCCAGGTGCGCCCTCGCGGCGGATTCCCAGGTGAGGGATCGGGTCAGGACGCGGCCGGCGTCGACGCGCGAATCGGGATCGGCGAGAGCGGCGGCGAGGTGGTCGGCGAGGTCGGCAGGATCGGTGGCATACCGCACGGTCTCACCGAACACCTCGCGGAGAATCGGCAGGTCACGGGCGACCACTGGGCGGCCGGCGGCCAGTGCCTCCATGGCGGCCAGCCCGAATCCCTCCTTGGTCGACGGGAAGGCGAAGACGTCGCACGCGGCGACCAGCGACGGCAATACGTCGTCGGCGACTGCCCCGAGAACGATGGGCTCAACCCCGAGATCGTGGGCTCGCCTGTCGAATTCCGCACGGTAGTCGCGGTAGTCGAAGAGGGTCTCACCGCCGGCGAAGACGAGTGACAGGTCCGGAACGCGAGCCCGCAGCAACGCGAACGCCTCGACGAGATCGATACTGCCCTTGCGGGGTTCGATGCCACCGACCGCCAACACGAAGGGGCCCAGGCGATCCCGCCATCCTTGCCGAGCGGCCGTTGCCGCCGGGTCTGCACCCATCGCGACCGAGAATCGATCGTGGTCGACCCCGTTGGGAATCACCGTGGGGTGCAGTCCCCATCCGGCTCGAACCTCTTCGGCGACCGACCGTGACACGCAGATCCGCGCATACGGGTTGACGACGGCCTTCTCGTGGCAATCGACGAGGATCGGGGTGGTGAATTGGTCGAGATGGTGGATCGTGCGGATGCACCGTCCGACGGCGTTGGCACTGATGCAGTCCTGGGCGTGCACGATGTCGGTGGCGGTGGCGTCGAATTGCTCACGCATCGTGGTGATCGACCGCAGGATCCGGTCGGTGATGGACTCGTTCTCACGATCGGGAAACGGGATGAGGCGCACCGCGACCGATGGATTCACGGTTCGGAAGAATCCCTCGTCGCCTCCTCGCGCCAACGACCACACCGTCACCTCGGCGCCCTGATCGGCCAGTGCCTCGGCGAGATTGAGGGTGTGGACCACCCCGCCACGAGGTTTGGTCGAATACGTCAGGAGCGCGATGCGCATGGAGTTCGTCATCTCCTGATCTCGGTATCGCTCGGCAACCGGTAGGCGTCGGTGCGCAACTCGGCCAGGTGGTCCAGAACCCTACGGGCCCGGCCGATCTCGTGCTCGACATCGACGGTGACCTTGGCGAGCCCACCCTTGGAGCGGGTGGTCGTCAGGATGTCACCGCCGGGGCCGACGACCTTGGCCTGACCGAGGAATCGCAGCGACCCGGTGATGCCGGTCAGATTCGACGACACGACGAACACCTGGTTCTCCGCGGCGCGGGCGCTGTCGTAGAGGTCGAACAGGCGCGACTGTCGGTCGGCGGGTAGCCGTGCGGCGCGGTCGGTGACGCTGGCCGGCCAGGCCGAGAGCGCGGCGATGGTCGTCGCCCCGTCGAGGGCCAGGGTGCGCGCCGACTCCGGGAAGGTCTTGTCGTAGTCGATCAGCATGCCGAGCCGGCCGATCGGGGTGTCGAACGCCTCGAACCGATCACCGGCCGTGTACGCGAGGGACTCGCCGGCGGGCTGGTGGACCTTGCGATGCGTTCCGAGCACGCCGTCACCGTTGACACAGACCGCTGAGTTGTATCGCACCCCATCGGCGGCCTCGGCATAACCGATGCACACCACCATCTTTCCCGCGGCGGTGGCGATGGCAGCCAATTCGGGTCCGTCACGGTCGAGGGTGGGTGGCAGGTCGTCGACGTCGGGCGCGCGGAGATCGCCGATGTACCCGCCGAGTGCCGCGTCGGGAAACACCAGCAGGTCCACACCGTCGCGTGCGGCGGCCTCGATGATGCCCAGCGCCTTGGACACTGCGCGCTCGACGTCGCGGCCGAAGTGCGCGGCGAGAGCTCCGAGTGTCACGGTTGTCATGGACGTTCAGCCTACCGAGTGAGGTGGTCGGTTGATGGGCAACTCACGCCGCCCCGAGCCCGGTCACACCGCCGGCCACGGCGACGGTACTGACCCCGTCCGGCCAGCGCAGCCGTACCCCGGCTCCCGCAACCAGACGTCCACATGCTGCCGACACCACGGGTGCGGCCGACCCGGGGTCGGCGGGTCGGGTGTCGGCGAGGAGCATGCCGTACCCCGGAAAACAGGTGAGCCAGTCACCCATCGCGGCTTCGGTAGGCCGCGGCACCGCGGCAACATCGAGTTCGGCACCGGTCCCCGACGCTTCCGCGAGCATTCCCAACGTGCCGACCACGCCGGCCATGCTGACATCTTTTGCGGCGCGCGGGCGCAACCGCGCCGGAAGCTCCGTCATCCGTCGTAGCGCCTCGGGATCGCGTGAACTGGTGCTGTCCCATTGTCTTCCGTGATATCCGGGTCGCCACCCGCCGGTGGTGTCGGCGAGCAGGGACACGACGTCGCCGACGCGGCCGGCGCCCGCGGCGATCGGACGATCCGTACGGCCCAGCGCCGTCACCGCCAACGCCGACGGAACCCCGAACTGCGTGTGGCCACCGAGAACCGCTGTGCCCCAAGCATTGGCGGCTTCGGCGATACCGCGGACCACCCGTTCGACGTGTACCCGGGTCGGGCCGCCGACGGCGTCGAGCACACCGACCGGCGTCGCTCCCATCGCGGCGAGATCGTTGATGTTGACCAGCACCGAGCACCACCCGGCCCACTCGGGATCCCGCTCGACCATGGACGGCACGATCGCATCGCAGGCCGCGATCAAATCGCTACCCGGTACCGGCGCACCGTCGTCGCCCCGAAATCCCGTCGGTCCCAACCCTGTCTGCTGCGCCAGGAACGGCGTGAGGATCTGTGCCAGTGGCGCTTTCGTGGCGTCGGCGGCTCGCTGGATGCGCCCGATCGGCCAGCGCATCCGGCGATGAGCCCGACCGCGCACGGTGACGTCTGCACCGCAATCGTCCCAGCCGAGTCCGGTGAACAACCCGGCGAAACGGTCCTGGACGCATGCGTCGAACCGTAGGGCGCCCGCGGTCTCCACATAAGCGCACGCGGCCCGGATCAATGCCGCGCCGACACCGCGGATCGGACGGTCGGGGTCGACGACGAGTCGGCTGCCCGCCCAATATCCGATGTCGGGGTCCAGACAAGGAGCCACCCGCACTCCGCCGACCACAGCACCGTCGTCGGTGACCGCGATCAACGCCACCATGCGTGGATCGTCGTCGACGTCGTCGGCATCGGAACCGTCGAAAAGTCCCTGACGGAGTACGAATTCGGCGCGCCGCAGAGCCCGATAGGCGTCCACCTCGGCGCGGGAGTCGGCGACGTGGATCAGGTGGGCGGTCTCGTTGCCGGACTGTCGGCGATGCGGGGTGCCCGCGAGGATCGACAGGTCGCCCCGAGCGGGAGCGGGTGGCGCGGCGTGGGGGAGGCTCCGATGATCGAGCATGTTCTCACCCACCGACATTCGCCAACACACTGCACGCACCGCAGGCAGCGCATCCGGCGCGTTGGTCGCTGCCGGCCATGTCGATCAGCTGTAGATGGGACGCGACCTCGCGGCTGATCTTCTCCACCGTCGCCGCGTCGGGGCCGGTGGCCCCATCCACATCGACGGCCAGGGTGCCCTGTTGCGGGCGGAATGGCACGATGAACGGGTAGACCCCCATGTCGGCGAGTTCCATGGCACCGGAGATCATTTCGTCGGCATCCTCGCCCAACCCCACGAGCAGGTAGGTCGAGACCTGGTTGCGGCCGAAGACGCGGACGGCCTCGGCCCACGCTGCCCGATACTCGGCGAGCGGTACCGTCGACTTCCCCGGCATCCACCGGCGTCGCACCTCGTCGTCGAGGGATTCGACGTGGATGCCGATCGCATCGGCACCGGCGTCGCGCAGGTCGCCCAGAACCGAGAGATCGGCGGGCGGCTCGCACTGCACCTGAATGGGGAGGTCGGGGACGGCATCCTTCACCGCGCGGACGCATCGTGCGAGATGCCGTGCTCCCCGATCACGTCCGGCCGATGTCCCGGTGGTCATCACCATCTGGGTCACACCGTCGAGGTCGACGGCGGCACGCGCGACCTCGGCGAGTTCGGGGGGTCGCTTGACAGCGGTCGTGGAACCAGCTCGCAGCGACTCCTCGATGGAGCAGAACCGGCAGCGTTGATCCTCGGCGTAGCGGATACAGGTCTGAACGACGGTGGTGGCCAGGACGTTCTGACCGTGCAGCCTCGCGATCTGCTCGTACGGCACGCCGTCGGCGGTGGCGAGATCGTAGAATCTCGGCCGGCCGATCGGCGTGATCTGCACGCCGACGTCGTCCCCGTCGAGGAGTACGCGATCACCGTCGAAGATGAAGGGGCTGTTGTCGTTCCGAGGGATCGCGGCGTGCAGTCCGTCGACGACGAGGTGACCGTCATCGCTCGGACCGGCACCGCCGGTGCGATGGACCGGTGGCGTGCCCCGGATGCCCAGCAGTGCGAGGTCGACGCGGGTGGAGACGCTCATGATCGTCCTCCGATCGGTGGGGTGAGGGAGCAGGGGTTATTGGCTGGCGGCGAGGCGTAGCGGGGAGCGGGTGATGCCCTCGCAGATCGTTTCCGCGATGTGGCGGGCGTCGCGGTCGATGCCGAGGAATCGTCCGGAGCCCCAGGTGTGCATCCACGGCAGACCGACAAAACTGAGTCCGGGTACCTCGGTGACGCCGCGGGTCTGCATCGGACGGCCCGACCCGTCGAAGGCGCTGGCCTCGATCCACCGGTAGTCGGGTCGGTAGCCGATCGCCCAGACGATGGAGGTGATGCCGGCGTCGGCCAGATCGAGGGACTCGGGTTGCGAATCCGGTTGCCACACCGGGGTGTATCGGGTCGGCGGGGGTGCGTCGACGCCGTTGGCCGCGATGTGGCGGTCGATGTCGGCGCAGATCGAGTTGTACACCGTATCGGCGTTGTCGAGGGCCGCGGTCAGCGTCGGTGCGAATCGCAGGTGCGAGTCCTTGCCGTCGATGAGGGTGCCGTACAACCGCATGCCCTCGAGTGCGAAGCGTCGCAGATCGATGTCACGGCCCCCATCGCGACCGGTGACATAGTGGTTGGTCTTCTCCCGGGCGGCTTTTCCGCCGGGATACTCCTGCGCCGGGGTGTCGTAGAGGCCCATCTCGGCCAGCCACGTCATGCAGTCGCGTCCACGGTAGGTGCGCGCGACCCGGGGAGCGTTGCCGATCGCGAGATGTACCTCGCGGCCGGCGAGATGGAGATCCTCGGCGATCTGCGCGCCGGACTGACCGGACCCGACAACGAGTACCGCGCCCTCGGGCAATTGATCGGCGTTGCGGTACTGCTCGGAATGAATTTGTGTGACAACGGGATCGAGCGATGAGGCGAACGCCGGGACGACGGGCAGTGGATAGCCGCCGGTGGCGATGACCACCTGATCGCAGGTGAGTACCTCGTCGCCGGCGTCGCCGCTCACGGTCAGCTCGAATCGGTCGTCGGCGATCCGGGACAGGCGCGTCACGGTGGTGTGGGTACGCAGCGGGGGCTCGAAGGTCTCCAGCCAGCCCGCGAGCCAGGCGACCACCTCGTCGCGGGTCATGAACCCGTCGGGGTCGGCGCCGTCGTAGGAGTAACCGGGCAGCCGGCAGTGCCAGTTGGGGGTCACGAGGGTGAAGTTGTCCCAACGGGAATCGGCCCAGGCGTGCATCGGTGTGTCGCGCTCGATGACGACGTGATCGATGTGTGCGTTGCCGAGATACCAACTGACCGACAGGCCGGCCTGGCCGCCGCCGACGATGACGACGGGGATGTGCGGGGGATGGGCGGAAGTGCTCATGGGAGCTCCGAACGATGTGGGGATTCAGGGGTGGGGGAGCGGCGGGTGCATGCTCAGGACTTCGACGACGGCGTCGTCGGCGAAATCGGTTGCGGTGACGGTGATCGCCTCGGCCGTCGCAGCTGCCGACGTGCAGGCGAAACCGAACGTGGCACGGACGCGTTCGGCCGCCTCACCGAGTGCGACGAGGCTGCGGGCGCGGAACTCGGCGACCGTGTAGTGGTGCCCGCTGCTCAGATGGTCGTGAACGACCAGCGACGGTGAATAGCATTCCTGCACACGCCCGTCCGGCCAGCGCACCGCGAAGGTCATCTCAGGCATGAGCGGGTTCCCGCCACGCGGCTGCCTCGGTGTCGGTGATGAGCCCGTAGGCATCGGGCCGTCGGTCGCGCAGATGGAACATGCCGGCGCGCATGGCGGTGAAGGTGGCGTCGATATCGACCTCGGCGACGGCCATCCCGCTGCCGAGGAGCGTCGAATCCAGGACGTTGCCGCCGGGATCGACGATCTTGGCGTTGCCGACGTACCGCAGCGAACCGAAGGTCCCGGACTGGTTGGCGGCGATCCAGAAGACCTGATTGTCCAGTGCGCGTGCGGTATCGAAGAGATTGAAGCGGTAGGTCCAGCGGTCTTCCTGCAGGTTCTCCGCCGTTGCGGTGCGGGCGGCCGGCCACGCCGAGAGGCTCGCGATGATCTCGGCTCCCTGCAGCGCCATGATGCGTGCGGCTTCGGGAAAGGCTTTGTCGTAACAGATCTGCAGGCCGACACGCCCGACCGGAGTATCGAAGACCCCGTACTCGGTGCCCGCGGAATAGGACATGTTCTCGCCCAACGGTTGATGCACCTTGCGGTAGCTGCCGTAGATCCGATCCCCATCGAGAACGGCTGCGGCGTTGTACCGCGTGACCCCGTCCTCGGCGAGTTCACAGAAGCCGATCGCGATGAGCGTGTCGCCCGCGATCGCCTGAACGCGCGCGATCTCTGGCCCGTCGAGCGAAATCGCCGGTGGCAGTGAGCGGCTGGTGGTCGCGACGGTGTCGCCGTGATTGCCCAGTGAGGAGAGGTAGCCGCCGATGGCGGCCTCGGGGAAGACGAGGAAATCGACTCCCGCTGCTCGGGCCCGTTCGACGTGGTCGGCGATCACCCGATAGTTGTCCTCGAGGTCGCGGGTGAAGTTGGCCGCGACGGCGGCAAGTGTCGTCATGAGCTGATCCTGTTGGTGAGCATGGGAACTCGTCTCACACCATGTAGGTGGAGTTGATGATCGCGCCCTTGCGGGCGTAGTGGATGAGAGCGTCCTGCACGTCGAGCGGATGTGCCGGGATCACGCCCTCGATCAGGTCCTCTTCGCGGCCGCCGTGCAGGGCGAGCCCGAATCGGCAGCAGAAGACCGTTCCGCCCTCGGAGATGAAGGTTGCCAAGGAGTCGTTGATGTTCTGTTCGCCGGGGAAGCCCGAATCGCCGGTGGTCGGGAATCCGCGTGTGGCAAGGCAATTGATGGCGCCGGGTCCGTAGAAGTAGATCGCCGACTCGAATCCCTTGCGCAGTGCCCGGGTGGCCTGTAGGACGGCGACGAACGAGACCGATGACTCGTGGGCGATGCCGTGGACGAGGGTGAAGTACGATTCGCCGTTCTCCGCCTGGTAATCGGGGAAGATCTTGGTTCCGCCATAGATGTTGGAGCCCTTGGGAAGTGACGGATGGGGGATCTCGGCGAGGGAGGCGGCGATGTTCTCGGTGATGGTCTCGTCGAATGCGGGCATGGCTTCTCCTGTGGAGACGGCGCGTGGATGTGCGCGGCGAATGAGGGGGTGGGCGACGTTGCCCGGGATGTGAACGGGGATCGGAGTCGGCGTGGGCCGGTCGATCACCTGCCACCAATTTCAGACCTCGGGTATTGCGTGGTGGTTACCGGAGGAATAAGGGATCGGCCGATTCATGTAACACAGCCGTGGGCCGACTTGGAGCGCCACCGATGCCTGTTCCCATGGTAGGCCGACCCGTGCGCCTGGACCTTGTGTGCGGGGAGAAACTAGGATATGCAACTATTGCAGACAGGCGAGCAGCGCCGAGCATGTGACAGCGTGAGGGAAGGAAACCGATGGCCGACGACGCGTCGATCCGCACGGAACGCCGGGGGCGGGTGGCTCACCTGGTACTCAACCGCCCGAAATCGATCAACGCCCTCGACCACGAGATGGCGCTGACCATGGACAACGCGCTGCACACGTGGGCGAGGGACGACGCGATCGAGACCGTGGTGATCTCCGGGGCCGGTGAGCGAGGCCTCTGCGCCGGCGGCGACATCGTCGCCATCCACCGCGACGGCGTCGAACTCAGCAACGTCGACGCCGATGGCGGCGCCCACGACGACCACGACGCCGCGGCGAGCCCGTCCGGACGCTTCTGGCACGACGAATACCTCCTCAACGAGTACATCGCGCACTACCCCAAGTCCTACGTCGCGATCATGGACGGCATCGTCATGGGCGGCGGCGTCGGGATCTCCGCCCACGGCAACACCCGCGTCGTCACCGACCGCACCAAACTCGCGATGCCCGAGGTCGGCATCGGCTTCGTGCCCGACGTCGGCGGCACCCATCTGCTCGCGCACGTCCCGGACCAGTTCGGCACCTACCTCGCGCTGACGGCCGCACCGATCGACGGCGCCGAGGCGATCGCCCTCGGACTTGCCGACCACTATGTGCCTGCCGAGAAACTCGACGAACTCGTCGCAGCGCTCGCCGACCGGCCGGCCGCCGAGGTGCTCGCCCAGTTCTCGATCGAACCGCCCGCCGCGGGGCTGCTCGAGCAGCGATCGTGGATCGCCGAGGCCTTCGCCGCCGACGACGTCGACGAGATCATCGCGCGGTGCCGTGCCGTCGGCTCGGACTTCGCGACGAAGACCGCCGAGCGGATCGCCGCGAAAAGCCCACTGGCCCTGCGGGTGGCGCTGCGTTCGCTGCGGGAGTCGCAGCACGACGCGACGCTGGCCGACTCGTTGCGCCGCGAATACCGGGTGTCGTTGCGCTCGTTGCTGTTTCCCGACCTCGCCGAGGGCATCCGGGCTCAGGTCATCGACAAGGACCGCAACCCCGCCTGGCGGCCTGCCGACACGATCGACGCCGCCGCGATCGACGCGTTCTTCGCGCCGCTGCCCGATGACGTCGAGCTGACGTTCGAGGTCGAATCCTCCACCGGCGCCTGACTTTTCCCACCGTCCGCGTCGCCACCAAGGCCATTGACGAAGAAGCCATTGACGAAGGAGTCACCATGAGCACCACCGAACCGCAGACGATCCTGACCGAGCGCCGCGACCGCGTCGGCCTCATCACCCTCAACCGTCCCAAGGCGCTCAACGCGCTCAACACGGAACTGATGACCGAGGTGGTCGCCGCGGTCAAGGAGTTCGACGCCGACGCGGGTATCGGGGCGATCGTGCTGACCGGCTCGCAGAAGGCGTTCGCCGCCGGCGCCGACATCAAGGAGATGTCGTCCAAGACCTATGCCGAGGTGGTCGGCGAATCGTTCTTCGGCGCGTGGGATGAGCTGTCGCGCAGCCGAACCCCCATCATCGCCGCCGTGACCGGGTACGCGCTGGGTGGTGGGTGCGAGCTGGCGATGCTGTGCGACACGATCATCGCCGGCGAGAACGCCGTCTTCGGGCAACCCGAGATCAACCTCGGTGTCATCCCGGGCATCGGCGGATCGCAACGACTGACCCGTGCGGTGGGCAAGGCCAAGGCGATGGACATGGTACTCACGGGCCGGCAGATGAAGGTCGCCGAGGCCGAACGCATGGGTCTGGTGTCGCGGGTGGTGCCCACCGAGGAAGCGCTCGACACCGCACTCGAGGTGGCGGCGACCATCGCGTCGAAGTCGGCGATCGCCACCGCGCTGGCCAAGGACGCGGTGAACCGGGCCTTCGAATCGAGCCTCACCGAAGGTGTTCGCGCCGAACGTGCGCTGTTCTATTCGACCTTCGCCACCGATGATCAGACCGAGGGAATGGCAGCGTTCGTCGAGAAGCGGGAGCCGCGGTTCACCCACCGGTGACCGCGACGCCGTCGCCGCTCGCGGGTCTCCACTGAGTTGGTCGTTTCCGTGCGAGGCCCGCGCCTACACTGGTCCTCACCACGAACGACACCCGGTTCTCGACATTGTTGGCCGACCAGTCGGCCCGAATCCTCGACCGCCGTCACAGCAATCGTGTTCTGAGTAGACACCCGGATGTCGCGATGGTGGCGGCGGGTCGTCGACCGGTCTCGGTGAAGGGGGAGATCACCGTCGCCTATGTGGTGATGCGGGCGGGACTGAGTGTGAGATCCAGTTCTGAACCCGAAACGTCCGCGTCTACCTCGTTGCATCTCAGACAATCCAAGTGCAGATCAGATGTTATCGAGGCCGTTCCCGAGGAGGGCCCAACGGACGGCGTTGGTGGCTTGTTTGACGACGTCTGACAGCTGATCCCCGTCGATGAATTGGGTTTTGGTCGTCACCGAAGCACTGAGGATTGCGTTCGTTCCCCGTTTGGTGAGTGGTCCCTCAGGATAGGACTATCAAAAAGAGTGCTGGTGTGGTCTCTATCAAGATGACTCGGGGAGCGCCCCTGTAAGTCGCAATATCGATTCGCGAGCCGGTGCCCGATGTGGCTTCTGTCACGCATGCGTGCCTAGACTGCTTTCGGTGTCACCGGGAACGAAGAGGAATAGCCATGCCAGGTCCTGACCTCCGACCCGAGATCGCCCTGGGCTGGCGTAGATCGATGATGAGCGGTCTCGACCCCGGTATGGAAGTACAGGAACCTCGGCTCTTCGAGGTCGACCGGCACAGCCGACTCCTGCGCGCCGCCGACCCGGTGTTGACCCGGATGGTCGACGAACTCAGTGACACCCGGTTCTCGATCTTGCTTGCAGACCACGCGGCCCGGATCGTCGATCTACGCCGAAGTAGCCGCGTGGCCGACCGGCATCTCGACCGTGCCAAAGCGGTTCCAGGGGCGACTTATCTCGAAGAAACCAGTGGCACCAATTCGTTGGCGACTGCGTTCGAACTCCGTAAGCCGATCGCGGTTGCCGGCGACGAGCATTTCCTCGAGGCGCTACGCGTCTTCTGTTGCTACGGCGCGCCGATCATTCACCCGATCACTCGGCGTTTGGAGGGCGTCCTGGACGTGACCGGTCCCGTGGAGGACATCAGCAACCTGCTGGGTCCTTTCCTGATGCGCGCCGTTCGGGATATCGAACAACGGCTTCACGAGGGGTCGAAGCTCAGTGAACAGCGACTGTTCGCCGAGTTTCAGATGGAGGCGGCCCGAAAGAAGTCCGCGATCATGCTGTTCGGCGAGAATCTGGCACTGAGCAATGCCGCCGCGATGGATCTGATCAGCGGTGACGATCACCCTGCCTTGCGGGCTCTCGCTGCTGATCTCTCGGATCGCGAACATGTGACGCGAAGCCTTTCCCTGGCGTCGGGTCGTCCCGTCGACGTGCACGCACGACTCGTCGACGAGAGCAGGGACGGGGTGCTGATCGAGGTCGTTCCCCATGAGACGGTTTTCCATCCGATGAAAGGCGCGGCAGGTAGTCGTCTCGGCGTGGAGGATCCGACTGGTCAACGTCGCGGCGGGCACATCACCGTGGTGATCGGAGCACCCGGAACCGGTAAGACGACGCGCGCGCGCGAACTCGCCGGCGTCGACGCAACGTGGATCGATGTCGGCGGAGCCGAGGACTGGACATCGCGGCTCCGTCGAGCTGAATCTGTCGGAACGCCCCTGGTCGTGGACAACGCGCACCTCAGCAGCCCGCGCGAGGCCGCGATACTGAGGGCGACGGTTGGCGCGGCCACGAATTCGGTGGTAATCACCTTGACCGACGACGACCTCCCCAACGAGCATCAAGCGCTGGCCGCCGTCGCCGACGTGCGAGAGGAACGTCCTCTGCTGCGCGATGCAGGTGCCGAGTTTCCAGCCGTCGTGCGCGCTGCTCTCGATCGCGTCATCGCTGCATCAGGTCCGGACGAATCCGGCGTGTACTCACGTTCGTCGACGCAGATTCGCATCACACCCTCAGCTATTGAGGCGCTTGCCGCCCAGGACTGGCCGGGGAATCTGACAGAACTCGACCATGTGCTTCGCACGGCACTGCGAGGTAGGAACGCGGGCGATGTGACCGTCGAAGACCTTCCCGTGACGCATCGCGCAAAGCCTGATCGTGTTCTCACGCCGCTCGAGCGCGCAGAGCGCGCGACCATCATGGCTACGCTACGCGCCTCCGACGGCAACAAGGCGGCTGCCGCCACCACGCTCGGGATCGGCAGGAATACCCTCTACCAGCGAATTCGCTACTACGGCATCGGCTGATCCGCATCCTTGGTGCGGCCGTGGGTCCGCGTTGCATCACTGCCACGAGGAGTAGCTGGCGCCGAAACGTACTCCCTCGGGGAGTGTTCGAAATCAGGACACTCGGTGCAGACGCAAGCGTTCACAGTGATGAATGCCATAGTCATCCACGCGATGTGCCGGCGAACACCGAGGCGCATCGCTGCTTTCGAGGAGATCGCATGAGTGCGCCCACGGACGTGAAGTACGCCAACATCATCAACGGCGAGCGTGTCGGGTCCGATGCGACCGCGCCGGTCTACAACCCTGCCACCGGCCAGGTCATCGCCGACGTTCCGGTTGCCAGTCCCGAGGACCTCGATCGCGCCGTCGAAGCGGCGCGCGCAGCGTTCCCCGCCTGGTCGGCGAGGCCGATTGCCGAGCGTCAGGCTATCGTGTCGGCCATCGGCGACCGCCTCGAGGAGCATGCCGAGGAGTTCATGGCGCTGCTCACCTCCGAACAGGGTAAGCCGCGTGCAATGGCCGAGTGGGAGGTCTACGGATCGATCGCGTGGTTCCGCGAGATCGCCAAGCAGGAGCTTCCCGAAGAGGTTCTGGAGGACACTCCAGAGCGCAAGGTGATGAGCCGGCACACCCCGCTCGGTGTGGTCGGAGCGATCGTTCCTTGGAACTTTCCGATCCTGCTGGCGGTGTGGAAGATCGCCCCGGCACTCGTCTCGGGCTGCACCATCATCGTCAAACCGTCGCCGTTCACGCCGCTCTGTGATCTGCGGTTGACCGAGATCGTGCAGGATCTCGTGCCCGCAGGCGTGTTCAGCGCGTTGTCCGGGGATGACGAACTCGGCAAGTGGATGACGTCGCATCCGGGCATCGCGAAGATCGCATTCACCGGAAGCACCGAGACCGGCAGGCACGTGATGGCTTCTGCTGCCCACACGCTCAAGCGGGTCACCCTGGAACTCGGCGGCAACGACCCGGCTATCGTCCTACCCGACGTCGACCCCAAAAAGGTTGCACCGCAGATCTTCTGGGCTGCATTCCAAAACAACGCACAGTTCTGCAATGCGGCCAAGCGTGTGTACATCCACGACGACGTCTATGACGCTGTGCGCGACGAGTTGGTGGAGTACGCGAAGACCGTCGTGGTCGGCGACGGCGCCAACGCCGATACGCAACTCGGTCCCATCCAAAACAAGCCTCAGCTGGAAAAGGTCACCGAGTACTTCGACGACTGCAAGGCCAACGGTTACACCTTCGCGCTCGGTGGGGAGATCGACAACGAAGCCGAGGGCTGGTTTGTGCCCGTCACCCTCGTGGACAATCCGCCGGAGAAGTCGCGGCTGGTTGCCGAGGAACCGTTCGGACCGATTCTGCCGCTGCTCAAGTGGAATGACGAAGCGGACGTGATCGCGCGGGCAAATGACACCGTGTGGGGCCTGGGCGCCACGGTGTGGGGTGACGACCTCGAGGCCGTCGAGCGGATCGGCCGTCAGATCGAGGCAGGAACTGTGTGGCTCAATGAAGTTCACCAGTATTCGCCCCACCAGGTCTTCGGAGGCCACAAGCAGTCCGGTATCGGAGCCGAGAACTCGCTACACGGCCTGGCCGAGTACACCAATCATCAGACCGTGTGCCTCAATCGCGTCGAGGGCACGGTGGCCTGACCGTCATGACCTTCTCTCGTCCCGCAGTCAGCCTCGCGGAACTTCTTCCGTGGGCAGCTCTCCGCCACCCCGACCGGGTCGCACTGATCACCTCCACTCGCACGCTCACCTACGCGGAGCTCGACGCCCTGTCCAACAGGGTGGCCTCAGCGCTGCGCGACAGGGGTTTCGGCGTCGGCGACGTGGTGTCGTTGTTCGGTCAGAACAGTTGGCAGTGGATCGTCGCGTATCACGGCGTCCTGAAAGTCGGCGGTGTCGTCAACCCGATCAACGTGATGTTGACCGGCCCTGAACTGAACTACGTACTCAATGACTGCGGGGCGAGGGGATTGTTCCTCGGCGCTGACGAGGCCGAGCGTGTCGGCGAGTTCCTGGGTGATATCGACCTTGTGGTCAACGTCACCTTCGACGCCGCGTTCGACGAACTGCTCGCTGCGGGTGATGCCGCTGAGTTCCCGATCGCGCAACGCCAACCCCGCGATCTGGGCAGTATCGGCTACACCTCCGGGACGACCGGTCACCCCAAAGGTGCGATGCAGTCGCTGGAGTCGGTACTGCTCAACTGCGCGCACACGGCGACGATGCACGGAAAGACGCACCGCGACGTGATCCTGTCTGCGCTCCCGGCGGCGCATGTGTACGGCAACGTGGCGATCAACGGCACCTTCTTGGCCGGAGGGACCGTCGTCCTCATGGAGCGATTCGACCCGGGTGTGGCATTCGGCCTGATGGCCGAGCACGGCGTGACAGTGTTCGAAGGCGTACCCGCGATGTATTCGATGCTTCTTGCCGCCCCCGATATGGCGACCACCGATCTCTCCGGGTTGAGAGTGAGTACCGTTGGCGGGCAGACATTTTCGCCCATCATCATCGAACAGTGGGAGAAGCTGACCGGCGCGCCACTACTCGAGCTGTGGGGGATGACCGAACTGTCCGGTCTCGGCACAACTCACTCGGTGTATGCGCCCGCATGTCCGGGTTCGATCGGTGTGTCCCTACCGGGCAACGAGATCGCTGTTGCGCCGATCGACGGGTCGACCGACCCGGTGCCCATGGGCGAGGCGGGGGAGCTGATGGTGCGTGGGCCGCTGGTGATGCTCGGCTACCACGGGAGGCCGGAGGCGACCGCTGAGGTGCTCTCCGAGGACGGTTGGCTACGCACGGGTGACGTTGCCTACCAGAATGATTCGGGCCACGCGTTCATTGTTGACAGACTCAAGGACATGATCATCACGGCTGGATACAACGTGTATCCAGCCGAGATCGAACGAGTTGTGGCCGCACATCCGGACGTCGCCATGGTCGCGATCGGTCGTCGCCCCGACGCCGTCAAGGGTGAGATCGCGGTCGCATACGTTGTCCTGCGCGCCGATCGAGAGCCGGACAAGGACTCGATTCTGGCGTTCTGTGTTGATCGGCTAGCCGCGTACAAGCGGCCACGTGACGTGGTGTTCGTCGACCAACTGCCGACCACGTCGTCGGGAAAGCTGCTCAGGAGAAAGCTTTCCGAGCTCGACTCAATGGCAGCGACGTAGCCCCTATCCGTCGCGGATAGCTTGGCGCGTCCATGTCTGTCCCGATGGTGAGTGCGCCAGCACACAACTACGGAGCATTGTGAGCTACGGAACATCAGATACCGGGAAACTGGTTCAGTTAGAGGAGATTCCATGCAGGTAGTGGCAGAGGGCTACAACGCCTTCGAGACAACGAAGTCACCGGTGGGCGAGGTGAAGTACCTCGACTCGCCCCAGGACGTGATCGAGGTCGTCCAGTCGGGCAAACTTAGCGAGTTCATCTTGTTGGTCCGGGGTGGGACAACGACCTTCCTCACGCCCGCGTTGAGCATGGGTGCCATCGGCGTCATCACCATGTCGGGGGCGCCGGAGTCGCACCTGGGCATCCTGTCGCGCGAGTTTCAGATCCCGTGCGTGATGACCGCGCACCTGACCGACAGTGACTCGCGGTACGAGGTCGGTAACACCGACAACTCGCATTTCGTCGAGATCACGGAGGCGCTCGTCGGCAAGAAGGTGCAATTGCTTTGCGACGATGACGAAGTCGGCCGAGTGAGTCTGGTCTGAGGGGAGTGGAGATGACCATCAACGCGCAAGCAGGGGCCAAGGCCACCTACAAGGATCGCTACCGCGCGGAGGACGACGGACTCCGTTTTCAAGACCTGACCTTCGAGGGCAACTTCGTCGGGATGGAACCTGTGACCGACGGCATCCTCGGCGACAAGATGATGCGAGCACGTGCCAAGAGCAAAGTGCTCGAGAAGGTCGGCAAGGATGACGTCCTGAAGGAACAGTTCACGCTCGACGAACTCAATGACCTCAACAACTACCTCGCCTGGAATATCTGGGACACGCTCGTCATGCGTGCAACGGAGGGTGTCTCGGGAATGATCCCGCGGCAGGAGTACGAGATCCTGGCGTTCATGCACGAGTTCTACCGTTGGCCCGAGTTCCTCCGTCTGGCGACGGATACCGTTGGTGCGCAGGGTCTTCTGGACATCGGAGCGTCGGCTCGGCGCGAAGTCGGCACCAAGGTCAATTCGGTGCACGATTGGTCGATCGGTGCAGTCGGATTCGGTATGGGGCGCTGCGGGCTCCTCGCTCTGGAGGCGATCGGCCCAGATGAGTACGTCGAAGAATCCAACACGATGCTCAAGTTCATGCAGCGCATTCTGTGGGGCAAGCGTCAGGACGGCTATATCCTGAACTCCCAGGATCGCTACCGTGGAGCCATCCACGATGAGGACTTCCTGTCGACGCTGACCGCGCAGCTCGTCCCGCTCGAAGAAGGCGCCCCGGACCACACCGCGCTGACGAAGTTCAACGCCGCGGCGGAGTTGTTGGCATTCCTGCAACATTTCGACAACCGCCTCGGACTCGGCGACACAGGCCCCTACGAGCTGCCCAACGGCAATCTGCTGATTCTGCGGGACCTCTTCGTGAACGAGCCGATCTTCCATTGGGCTGACGTGTGTGAGGATGCCGGACTTCCCTACGCGTACACCGTGGCTCTGGAAATTGATCCAGAAGCGATGGGGCTACAGGAAATTCGTGTCAACGACATCTCGACCACATTCACCCGTCCGAAGAACTACATCCCCGCCATCGTCGGGGGCGCAGTCTTCGCGCGCGAGAAGTGGGACTCCCCGATGAGCGAACTGCGGACACTGCCCATCGGTGACCTCGCCGGCGAACTGCCCAAGATCCAGGATGCAACGCTCAAGCTGTATCGCAAGATCTCGCGGATGCCGCGTCGGGACCTGATCTGGTCGGGACACTACGTCTACTACGTAGACATGATCCAGCCCTACCTGCAGCGCGCCGGGGTGTACGAGAAGTGTTGCCGCGATCTACAGATGTGGGAGGTCGACCAGCGGGTCGCCAACTACTACTACGACATCACCAAGCGTGGATTCGCTCAGGAGGTCGTGCCGCACAAGATCTTCTCTGGTCGCGGCTACCTGCCGTTCGGAGAGAACGCGGACCTCCGCTCGTCCAAGTACACGTGGCTGTAATCAGCCACCAACGTATCCACTGACACCGATCGTCATCTCGCGGTGGTCGTCTGAGTATTCGCCTGGACGGCCACCGCGAGTGGCTTCTGGTAACCCGAGGAATCCAATGACATCAACACTTTTGGACAAAGATCTCTACGATGCGCTCAACGTGGTGGCATTGAAGAAGATGTCCACCGCCGCCGGCGTGGCGGATACCACCACCCTTGACCTCGACGCAGCGCAGGCCGCGCTGGCGACTCTTGCCGATCGCAATCTCATCGTGCTGGTCGGCGACAACGCGTTGCCCACCGATGCCAGCGCTGAGACGCTCACCGAATCCGCGGCCGAGATCTACGCTTCCGTACGGACCGATCCTGCCGTTCTTGCGGTTGCTGACAAGTTCGAAGACGTGAATGCGCGGTTCCTGCGGGCGATGTCGGCATGGCAGCAGATCGAAGTCGGCGGGCGCAAGATCACCAACGATCACTCGGATTCCGACTACGACAACAAGATCATCTCGCAGATCGACAAGCTCGTGTCGCGATTGGCCGGCCTTCTCGAGACGCTGGGTGAACGCGATCCGCGATTCCGTATCTACATCACGAGGTTTCGTGACTCGCTCGACAAAGTAGATGCGGGCGACATCGCATTTGTCTCCGATCCGACACGTGACTCGGTGCACAACGTCTGGTTCGAGTTCCACGAAGACCTGCTGCGCACCCTGGGCAGAAAGCGAAAGGAATGACCACCATGAGCGGCACCTCGCCGACAACGCGCACCGGCGTGACCCGCGCATTCACCGACCCCGGAGATGTGGACCTCAACGAGGTCGGCGGCAAGGGATTCGGATTGATAGAGATGACCAGGAGTGGTCTGCGGGTACCGCCGGGCTTCGTGATCTCGACAGCGGCGTGCCACAACTATCTGGAGGCCGGAGAACTCACTGAGTCGTTGATCTCCGAGATCACCTCACGATTGGCCGACGTCGAAGCCGAAACGTCGAAAACGTTTGGTGCAGGGCCGATTCCGTTGTTGTTGTCGGTGCGATCCGGGGCCCCGGTCTCGATGCCCGGCATGATGGACACTGTCCTCAATCTCGGCGTGAGCCGAGAATCCGCGATTGCTCTCGCAGATGTCACCGGCAACGTCCGATTCATGGCTGACGTCGTATTCCGTTTTCACGGTATGTATGCCGAGACGGTGCTCGACGCCTTCGAGGTCCCCGAGCGTCACGAACTCGACGAAGTCCTCGACGGGTTGCCAGACGACGCGTCAGCGGGTGGCGTGTACGACGCCGTCTGGTCCTACTGTGCCGCCAAACTGACCGAGGATTCCGACGACGTCGTGCCGACGGATCCGTACGAACAGCTCATCGGGGCAGTGGAAGCGGTCTTCCGCTCGTGGAACACGCGTCGCGCAGTAACCTATCGCGACGTCCACGGCATTCCCCACGACCTCGGAACTGCCGTGGTCGTGCAGTCGATGGCATTCGGCAACCTCGACTCGAACAGCGGTTCCGGCGTGGTGTTCACTCGGAACCCGGTCACTGGCGAACTCGGCATGTTCGGGGAATACCTCGAGGCCAGCCAAGGCGAGGACGTTGTCGCGGGAACCAGAACGCCAGACCCCGTCCAGAAGATGTCCGAGAAAGCTCCCGACGCGTTCGCCGAGCTGACACAGACGTGCGAAGCAATGGAACGCAGACGGCAGGACATGCTCGACATCGAGTTCACTGTTGAGCGGGGTGAGTTGTACATGCTGCAGGTGCGGAGTGCCAAGCGCACTGCGCGAGCGGCGATCCGCATCGCAACGGACATGTACGACGAAGGGATCATCGACGCTGCGGCGGCTCTGGGTTCGGTATCACTGGACCAGGTTCGCAATGTGCAGCGTCCGGGATTCGATCCCGCAGAACTCGCCGCCGCAACCGAATCCGGCAAGGTGATCACGCGCGGTGTGGGCGCATCGCCGGGCCAGGTCGTCGGAGAACTCTACTTCGATTCGGAGTCGGCTCAGGAGGCGGCCAAGGCTGGACGTCCGGCAATACTTGCGCGTCCGATCACCAGCCCGACTGACCTGCACGGCATGATCGCAGCTGACGGAATCGTCACTGCCACAGGTGGTTCGACGTCGCACGCGGCTGTTGTCGCACGAGCACTGGGAACGACCTGCATCGTCGGCTGTGCTGAACTACAGATCGATCCGACCGCCGGAATCATGACGGTCGGCGACCGAACCTGGACTACCGGTGACCTCGTCAGCCTCGATGGTGCGACCGGTGATGTGATCGACGGTCAGATCACCCTGGTCGACGGGGCGGGCGAGGGGGGCGACGGACTCGCCGCACTCCTCGACCTGGCCGCATCGGCAAACGCGGGCATCTCGGTCCTCGGGCGCGCCCACACTGTCGACCAGGTTGCCGAGGTCAACTCGCGCGGTGGCGATGGTGTCGTGAGCGCCGTCGACGACGTCTTGGTGACGGCCGGTCTTCTCGACCAACTCGTCGCAGATCTGGAATCAGGAAAAGAACTCACCGCCGCTGCAGCGGATCTCGAGTCGGCGATAGTCAAAGCCTTCACGCCGTTGTTCGCGGCAGTCGGCAGCTCGGTCGAGGTCGACATCCGCGGTCTGGACTTCCACGCTGACGATGTCGCGGAACTGCTGTCGGTGGCCAATCTTTGCGCGATGCATCCACAGGTTGCCATGCCGATGGGTTCGCCCGAGCTCGTCTCCGCCCAACTGCGAGGCCTCGCCAAGGCTGCGGAGGGCACCGGCGCGTCGGTGTGCTTCGTCAGCCCGCGGATGAGTGGTGCGGCAGAGGCAAGAGCGCTTCGTTCCCTTCGCGATTCGATCGGCGTGCCGGTCAGACTCGGTGGGTACGTCACCAATACGCAAGGGGTACTGGAGATCCCCGCGATTGCTGCCGAACTCGACCAGGTGTGGCTGGAGCTGCAGCGATTGCAGGCTGCGACGTACGGAATCCCGCCGCGACATCTCTTGGCGGCGGAGCCCCTCGACAGCTACGTCCGTGACGGATTGATCGACATCGATCCGCGCAAGAAGATCAGCGAGTTCGTCGAGAAACTGGTCGACGACACGTTGGAGCGGCTCGAGTCCCCGGCCACGCTGAGTGTCCGATTGGCCGGTGCCGTGTCGGATGAAACAGTGCATCTGCTGCGGCGCAAAGGAATTAAGCGATTCGCAGTGTCCGTTGACGAGCTACGACCGGCTCGTCTGGCCGTGGCCAGGTAGAGCCTGCAGCCCGAGCACAGACCCGTCCCCGAGAGCATCCGGCGCTCTCGGGGACGGGTCTGTGGCGGTATTGCAGGCATTGTTGGGCCGGCAGGAAATTCGTGCGCGTGGCCATGTAGCTGCGCGGGGCACTGGCTCTACCAGCGCACCGCCCCTCGTGGCGCGCAACGCCTCTCAGTGCACGACACCAGGCAGGCCCGTGGTCGGGCCTGCCTGGCGATTCGCTCATGGTGAGCAGCAGACAGAGCGCTACGCGCCGAGGCCGACCCCGTAGGTGCTTCGCAACGCCTCGGAGAGACGGGGATCCACCACGGTCGTGTCCAGAACCGCGAGCACACGGCGCCCGAACGTCGCCCTGTCCACACCGAACGTGACGAAGATGTCTTCTGCCGAGCCGCCGCCAAATCGGTGCCATCGGGCGGCGAAGTCGAGGAGTAGCTGGGTTTCGGGACGATCAGTGGCGCTACGTGGTAACGCGCGTTCAGGAAGGGAAGGATTCATCGATGACGACCTCGGCCTCGGGATGGGGACGTGGAATCACGTGTGAGGCATAGAGTTCGCCTACGCGTTCGGCTGCAGCCACGCCTGCTGCCACCGCCGCCTGGACCGCACCCACATCGCCGTGGACCAGTACCGTCACCTGCCCGTTGCGCAATGCGCGGCAGCCGTCGAGGGTGACATTGGCGGCCTTGACCATTGCGTCGCCCGCCTCGAGTGCACCGACGAGACCGCGGCACTCCACCATCCCTACTGCACCTGCCATGTCATTGCTCCTTAGTGGTCGTGAGATCCGTTGTTGGCCTCAAGTGGGGTGTCGCACCCGCCCATTCGACGGGAGAGTCTCCGGTGATCCGTATCGACGACACCGTGGGGTACCCGGCCTCGACGAGAACGATGTCCGAACCGACGCGACGTTCGATCGAGGGCGGCAGCATCGTCGTTCCGTTGGCGTCGTGAAAGCTTGCAATGAACGGAACCAGGGACGGCACGCATCCTTCTGCCCGCCACTGCGCCTGCACTATCGGTTTGTCGAGTGTCTCGACGTTGGGCACGTTCAGATTGAAGATGGTGCCGGGCGGTGCAGTGACGATGTGGTCGAGAACGTCGGCGATCAGAGTCCGAGCCGTGTCCCACTGACGCGGTGCGCTGTCGGCAATGTCGTCGCAGTACAACGAGAATGCGGCGCCGACCGCGCCGTGCCCGGCGCCTACGATCGCTGCGCCCGCGGTGCCGGAGTGCAGTACGCCGGAACCGAGATTCGAGGCGTCGTTGATTCCGGAGAGTACGACGTCGGGGATAGGCCCGAGTTGGCCGGTCATCGCCAGCAGCGCGATCATTCCCGGATGGGTTGCTGCAGAACGGACCTCATTCCGCAGAGTGCTGTTCTGACGTGACGTGACGACCGGGGATGCCCCGGGATCGCGCCACAATCCAGCTGCGCTTCCGCTGGACTGGCGATCTGGCGCAACGACCCACACATCGTGTCCGGCGGCTTCTGCGACCTCGGCGAGCGCAATGACCCCTGGGCTCGCTACGCCGTCGTCATTGGTGACCAGGATAGTCTTCGTCTTCGTCATCGCATGGTTCTCGTGATCGCTGCGGTGAGTGCGGGATCAGTGCTGTTTCGCAGCGTTGTCGGTGCGAAACCCGTTGTCGTGCGTGATTCTCGGTGTAGCTTATGAACGGTGGTGGGTGTGGCAGCTGTCCCGGTCATGGTTGCGTGCACTGCCATGCGCAGGCGCTCCGCCGATGTGCGACGTCGCTCGTTGCGGCGTGCAGCAGCCTCACCCTGTCGCTTCGCGGTGGGGGTGTTCGTGGTGTCGGCCGCGGGTACCGCACACGACGTCGCGCACTCGCAGTCGTGTTCTGCGCGCCCATAGAGGTGTGCGAGAAGCTCTTGCGGCCAGATTGCGACGAATTCCGCTCCGGCCGCGAGCAACTGCTCCTCGGTGTGCATTCCCCACGCGACACCGACGGCTCGAATTCCTGCTGTCACAGCCGCCTCGACGTCGCCCACGGTGTCGGTGACGAGCACCACCTCGCGCGGGTCAGCCTCCGGACGTTCGTCATTGCTCGACGACACCGGGGGCTCGTCGTAGTAGGCGCGGCACAGTCGGCCCGAACCTGACGCGGCATCGGCGAGGAATCGTGCGATGCCCACGGTTTTGTCAGGTTCTACGTCCCCGCCGAACACGTGTGAGAAGCAATATTCCAGGTTGTTGTTTCGAAGCACGCGTCGGACGACTGGAGTCGTGTTCGACGACAGTACTGCCAGACGGGAGTGCGGCACCATCGCCTTGACGACGTCGATGAGTCCCGGAACCATCACCGGCGAGTAATGGTCGGTGAGCGCATCCATGAATTCGGAGACCACAATGGCTACAAGGTGTGGTGGACACGCGTCGCGTAGGGAGGCAAAGAAGTTGCCCGCGAACAATTCGTAGAACGCTTCGGGGGTGTCGATACCCAGCCCGTGTCGACGGCCGATGGGCTCGAACACCTGCCACGACGCCTCGCGGGTCTGCACCAGGGTGCCGTCGAGGTCGAAGATGACCGCGGTTGGAGGTGGACACATGAGCTGGGGTGGTCCTTTCCGATTGGGCGAGCGTGCGCGACCACCGTTGGTGGTCGCGCACGTCTCTCAGATGTCGCCGCTGTAGATCTTGCAGAGGTGCTGGGGGCCGATGAAGTCCTGGATTTCACCCCAGCCGTCTGCGGAATTGTCACCGCCATAACGCCATTGCGCCAGCACGTTGTAGCCGACGGTGCCCGGCCCCGCCTGCCAGGGAAAAGCGGTGCGACCGAGGCCGGTCAAGCGGTGGGTCTTGCCGCGGCTGTCGGTGACCTCGAGTTCGACTGACTGGGCGAAGAATCCGCGGCGGATTGTGCGGCCGGTTGCGTCGGACAGTCCATACAGTTTGCCGTCTTCCATCACGTACCCGTGTGACAGCGTGAGGTCGGTTGCGGCGTCCGGTCCGCCATCGGGGTCGAAGTCGAGGATGGCGTGAATCGCGAAGTTCTCCGAGAAGTGCGCGTGCAGCCAGCTCATCGTGTGTCCTTGATGCTCCGAGCGCAGCCCCCAACTGTGATCCATCGTCGACACGCAATCGACGGGGTAGGTGCGCCCACGCAGGGAGACCTCGCCCTCGAACTTGCCGGTCTGGTCGAAGTGGCCCGCGTATGCCTCGCCCCATGCAAAGGTGTCGTCGTCGGCGGCTGCCGCGAGCGCTTTGGCGACGACCGGATCCTGTGCGGGATCGTGGATGTCGAATGCGTCGGCCAACGCGGTATAGCGGAACGAGACGGCTACACCGTCGCCGTTGTCGAACTCGACGTCCCAGACCTTGTTCGGGTCGGGTGAGGTCACCGACAGCCCGTTCGCGAGCTTGTAGTCGCGCAGATTGTGTGGCTGCGGGATCGCCAAGTGGTGTTGGGCATCCCAGTACTCGGCCTGCCACGGCGCCTCGACGAACTTGGAGTTCATCGCAACTGTCGAGATGACGACGCCCACGTTCGGCCGGAACAACGCATACACGCCGACATTGAGGTGCGCTTCCGGTACATAGAACCCGAAGAAGTTGGTCTCCGCCCACGTCGGATCGTCGCTGGTCGGCTTGTGAAAATCGGCGTCCTGGTCTTCGATCACTGTCTCTCCCTCGTATTCACGCCATCGTGTGAGAACCAGATTGCGTGATCGCCGCGATGGACGTCACCTCTTCCGTAGACAAACGGCCCGCGCATTCTTATCTTGCACTGATAAGAGGTAGCTGCGGCTCGCTTGCTTACTGTGTCTCCATCGCTCACCTGCGAGGTGGTGGGCGGATGAATCGAACAGGAGGGCACGATGCGCGTCGCACGGGTCGTCGGGCAGGTTGTCTCCACGGCCAAACCGGATTCGATCGCAGGTCGAACCATCCTGCTGCTCAACGATATTGACCCTGCCGACCCCGACCAGGTGAGTACGCGTACTTATGCCGCAGTCGATCTCGTCGGTGCCGGCCGCGGAGAGGTCGTACTCGTTGCCACCGGGGGTGCGGCGCGGGTCGAATCCGCGACTGCACAAGCGCCAGTCGACGCGGCGGCCATCGGCATTGTCGACAGCCTCGTGGTCGGTTCAGACGTGACCTACGAGAAATGAACAGTTCACGAAGATGACGAGTTCCCGAGAAAGAGCCACACCCGGGCGTAGGGCAACCGAGCCCGCCGCGACGAGTCCGGTCAAGAAGGCCGAATCGACAACTCCTGCAACGCAGGAGCAACCAAAAGAGAAAGGCACGACAATGGCACCACAGACAACCGCTACGCGCGGCGCGGGAGCGCTTGGACTGATCGAGACCAAGGGTCTCGTCGGTGCGATCGAAGCGGCTGACGCGATGGTCAAGGCCGCCAACGTCTCGTTGGTGGGTCACCGCGAGATCGGCGGGGGACTGGTCACCGTGATGGTTCGTGGCGACGTCGGTGCGGTCAAGGCCGCTACCGATGCTGGCGCAGTCGCCGCGGGCAAGGCCGGCGAAGTCGTTTCTGTCCACGTCATTCCGCGTCCCCATGAGGAGACCGAGAGCGTTCTGGCAATGCTCACCCGTCCCAAGGGCGCCTGAGTCCCGCTGTGTGCGTACACCGCTGCAGTAGGTGGTGAGGAAAGGCAAGTGAGATGACAGCAGTTCTCGATCCCGACCTGGCGGCCCTCGCCGACGTCCGGTCGCAGGTCGCTGCGACCAAGGCGGCGTTCGACGCCATCGACGGCGCAGATCAGGAGTATCTGGACAACATCGTTCGTGCCATGGCCAAGGCCGGGTACGCGGCGTCGGAGAAGCTCGCGCGGCTCGCCGCCGACGAGACCGGCTACGGCGTGTTCGAAGACAAGATCATCAAGAACCGGTTCAACACGGGTTTCGTGGCGGACTGGATGCTCGAGCGCCGAGCAGTCGGTGTTCTCTGGGCCGACGAAGCGAACAAGGTCACCGCGATCGGCTCGCCGATGGGGCTCATCGCCGCGATCATCCCGGTGACGAATCCGACGGCGACCGTCCTGTTCAAGAGCCTCGCAGCGGTCAAGGCCGGCAACGCTGTCGTGCATGCACCGCATCCTCGTGCGGCGAAGTGCTCGCTGGCGGCGGCAGAGGTGATGGCAGAAGCCGCGGTGAAAGCCGGAGCGCCCGAGCATCTGGTGTCCTGCCTGCATCAGCCAACCTTGCCTGCGACGGCGGAGTTGATGTCACATCGAGACGTGCGGCTGGTCCTGGCCACCGGGGGACCAGCGATGGTCGCCGCCGCATACTCGAGCGGGAAGCCGACGATAGCGGTCGGTGCGGGCAACGTTCCGGCGTATGTCGACAGGTCTGCGGCAGACATCCCGGAAGTGGCGACGATGCTCGTGAGCTCGAAGTCCTTCGACAACGGGACGGCATGTGTCGCAGAACAATCCGTGGTCATCGACTCGCCAGTCGCCGATCGACTCATTGCCGAGATGACCCGTGAGGGCACTGCATGGTTGACGCTCGATCAGCAGCAGGCTCTTGCACGCACTCTTTTCGACGAGAGCGGGGGATTGCGGCCCAACGCAGTTGGTCAGTCTGCGGTGAGACTTGCTGAGATGTCTGGCTTCTCGGTGCCGTCGACCACCAAGGTCCTGGGCGCGGAGTTGGACGCGGTCGGCTCCGACATCCTCCTCTCACGGGAGATCCTCGGACCGGTCCTGACCATCTACCGTGAGAACGGATCGGACGCCGGCTGGCGTCGCTGCCGCGAGATCCTCGCGCTCGGGGGCGAAGGACACACCGTGGCCATCCACGCGGCCGACACCGGTGTCATCGCCAAGTTCAGCGAGCTGCCCGCGGGACGCATCATCGTCAACAGTCCCGCGTTGTTCGGCGGCATGGGGTACTCGTGCAATGTCGACCCGTCCTTTCAACTGGGCACGGGCACCTGGTCGGGTTCGATCTGCTCCGACAACGTGACCCCGCTACACCTGGTGAACATCAAGCGAGTTGCCCACCTGGCCCGGCCGTGGCGCGGAGTCTACGAGTGAGCCTCTTGCGCTTCGCATCATCGTCATCGGGGCTGCTCGCCCCACTATTCCCGAGGACCTTCACATGAGCCATCAGGCAACCCTACGAACCTATGCGTTCATCGATCGCATGCAGCCTCAGTGCGCAGCCCACGTTGCAGCAACCAGTCCCGGCGATCCGCCGCTGGCCGGTATGGCCGAGCTGTTCGTGGAGATGGCGCCGGGCAACGAAGTGTTCAAGGCCGCCGATATCGCACTCAAAGCCGCGGGTGTCCGACCCGCACTGCAGATCATCGAGCGTGAATTCGGCCTACTGGAACTACATTCCGAGCAGCAGGCCGAGGTGTTGGCCGCCGGTGAAGCATTGCTGGGCGAACTCGGGATGAGCGAGAGCGACCGCATCAAGCCGAAGATCGCGTCGACTCAGTTCATCACCAACGTGCACGGCTACCAGGCGCAGCTGCTCAACAAGTGGCGCAAGGGTTCGCTGCTGATGCCGGGCGACAGTCTGTTCGTGCTCGAGTGCGCCCCCGCTGCGTATATCGCGTTGGCCGCCAACGAAGCAGAGAAGGCTGCCGATATCAGCGTGATCGAGATCCGCGCAGTCGGTAGGTTCGGCCGCTTGTTCTTGTCCGGCGGCGAGAGCGAAGTCGCGACCGCACGCGACGCAGCGGTCGCCGCACTCGAGTCGCTTGACGGAGTGGAGGAGGCAAAGCGATGAGCGTCCATGGGGCCGATTCCGTCGACGCCGTGCTCGCTGCCGGCTCCACGCAACTCGTGGTCGGGCGTACCGACATCGTCACGCCGTTGGCGCGCGAGCGAGCGCGAGACACCGGCGTCGAGATCGTCGTCGCCGGCGGCTCCGAGGAGAGCGGGCGGTCTGCTGGCACCATCTCACCCGCCGCGGCGCACACGACAGCGACGTCGTTCACCGGTGCGTCGGCTACGCCGACCACGGGTCGTGAAGAACCGATGTCGTTGCCACATAAGGCATCACGGACCGTCGCACCGCCGCCGCTGAGCCCGCCGTCGCCTGCGTTGTACCGAAGGGGTGGGCCGCTGGCGGCCAACGTGCGCGTCGACAGGCTTGTCACTCCGTCGAGCGCGGCGACCTCGAATGCGAGCTCGCGGGCGGATGGCCGAGCCCGACGGGTGACAGTGGTCGGTGCCGGCAACGTGGGCATGATCGCGGCTATGCGACTCGCGGAGTCCGACAGGATCGACGAGGTGGTCCTTGTCGACATTGCCGGAGAGCGCGCCGCCGGAATCGCGTTGGACATCACACACGCCTCGCCGCTGCTCGGGTTCTCGACAAAGGTCCGTGGGGTGAACACGCTTGCCGAGGCGGGTGCGTCCGACTATGTGGTCATCACCGCGGGCAAGGCGCGGACCCCGGGTATGAGCCGAACAGACCTGGTCGGTACCAATGCTGCGATCGTCGGTTCGCTTGCGCAAGAGGCTGTGTCGGCTTCTCCGGAGGCGGTGCTACTCATCGTCACAAATCCGCTCGACGAGATGACCCAGCATGCGTGGCAGGTCACCGGGCTCCCGACGAGCAGGGTGATCGGCATGGCCGGGGTGCTCGATTCGTCGAGGTTCGAAGCGTTGACCGCGCTCGCCGCTAATGTCCATCCGCACGAGGTGTCGGCGTTGGCGCTCGGCAGTCACGGCGACGAGATGGTGATGCCACTGTCGCAAGCGACGGTGTCGGGGCGGCCGATCGATGCGGTACTCGGTGCCACCGCGGTTGCAGGACTTGTCGATCGGGCCCGAAACTCCGGAGCCGAGGTCGTCGGACTGTTGAAATCGGGTAGCGCATTCTTCGCACCAGGTCTCTCCGCCGCACTTATGGTCCTCGCGATGATCACCGAATCCTGTGATGTGATGGCGGCGACGGTAGCACCGCACGGTGAGTATGGAATTACCTCTGGATATGTCGGGCTGCCGGTTCGCCTGAATCGTTCTGGACTCGCCGAGATCGTGCAACTTCCGCTCACTGCAACGGAATTGGGTGATCTCCAGGGAGCTGCCGCCCGTATCGCGGAACGTGTGAAGTCACTCGACGCGGTGAATGCATGATGAAGGCGGTCGTCTATACCGCGCCCGGTGAGGTCTCGGTCACCACAGTCGCAGATCCGGTACTCGTAGACGGATCCGACGCCATCGTGCGTGTCCTGCGCGCCGGCATCTGCGGCACCGACCTGCATCTCACCGAGCATGGTGACGGGCTCGACGCCGGGAATGTGCTTGGGCACGAATTCGTCGGAGTGGTCGTGGACGTCGGTGCCGCAGTGCGTGGTCTGCGACCCGGCGATCGTGTTGCAGGGGCCGACTTCATCTCGTGCGGTGCGTGCTGGTGGTGCCGGTCCGGGTGTCAGTGGGAGTGCGCGCAGAAGGCCTTCTTCGGCACCGGCACGTCGTTCGGACCGCGACTCGACGGCGCGCAGGCAGAACTGGTGAGGGTGCCGTTCGCTGATGTCGCACTTCAGGTCCTTCCCGCTGAACTCGACTGGGAGAGAGCGCTTCTCCTCGGCGACATCCTCGCAACCGGATACGGTGCAGTCCGTCGCGCGGACTTCCGTCCCGGTGCGACGTTCGCGGTGATCGGCGGTGGCCCCGTGGGGCAACTGGCCAGTCAATCAGCCCAGGCGTGCGGAGCAGGTCCGGTGGTGGTTGTCGAGCCCGTGCAGGCGCGTCGCGAACTCGCAGAGAAGTGCGGCGCGATCGGGGTCGCCCCGGACGACGCCCGCGCTGTCATCGACGAACTCACCGACGGCCGCGGTGCAGACGTCGTGATCGAAGCGGTCGGCGGAGCACGGGGACTCGACACCGGTTTGGCGATGATCCGCAAGCGCGGCACGTTGGTGTCGGTTGGCGTACACAGTGCCGCCGAATGGCCGATGCCGGTCGCGCAGGCATTCGCGGACGAACTCACGCTGTCGTTCGCCATCGGTAATGCAGTGCGCGACAGGGACGAACTCGGACCATTGCTCGCCGCCGGGGTCATCGACCCGACTGCAGTGATCGACGAGCATGTGCGAATCGAGGACGCGGCACGGGGGTACTCCGCGATGCGCTCACGAGAGTGTGTCAAAGCAGTGATCGTCTTCGACTGAGTTCACGGCCGGAGACAGGACGCACCCGTCAGGGCACGTCGGTCTCCGGTTGTTCTGCTTGTTCGGAGACCTCGAGCAACCGAAGTGCCAGATCAGCACGCATCCGGTCGCTGTGCTGCGACAGGTCGAGGCCGGTGAGCTTACGAATGCGGTCAAGGCGATAGGCGAGCGTCTTGTGGTGAATGTAGAGCAGTTCCGCCGCGTCCTTCTGTGAACAATTGGAATCGAAGTAGGCTCGAAGTGTCTGCATCAGCGATCCTGCGTTCTGGCGGTCGTAATTCTGTAGTGGGCCGGTGATCTCACGCACGAAGGACTGGAAGTCGGCATCCTCGTGGCCGAGGAGCAGTCGGACGATGCCGAGATCGTCGTACAGCGACACCGATCCGAGTCGCTGCGCCGCAGCGAGTGCGGTTCTGGCTTCTGAGAATGCTTCGACATAGTGTGCTGGCTTGTCGCGAGCGGTGCTCAGTCCCCACGAGAAGGTGATGTCGGGGTGGTCGGCTGTCAGCTGAGCATTGAGTGAACGCAGGAAATCCCTCGCCCGGTCGCGGTCGTGGATCGGCACAAGGGCGACGAGCCTGTTGCCACGGAGACCTGCCAACGTCGGCTGCGCGGGAGAGGTCAGCGAACGCACCGAATCGAGAATTGCCCGTCGCGCCCTGTCTGACGACGAAATGCTCCACTCTTCCTGGTGTGCAATGGAATCAAGATTCTCGATCGACCCGTACAGAATGCGATGCCAGCCGCGCAGCCAGATTCCCATCTGTTGGGCGCGTCCGCGGGCTGCTGCCCGCTGCTCGGGAGAGCCGTCCATCAGATCCCACAGGATCTGATCGAGCGCCTCCGCGCGTGCGAGACTCGCCGCACGCTGCTGTAGGTGGAAGAGTGCGCACGCGAGAGCGGCCTGCTGGCACGCAACCTGCGTCCGGTCGTCGCCGGCAGTGCTGCCCTGGGCGCAGACCATCCCGAATTGGTCGTTGCCCAGTTCGATGGGGTGCAACCAAATAGGCTGCTCGCCAACAGATCTGATCGGCCCGACGTCGCGAGTCAGTGATTCGCGTGCGTGTGTGCACGCGGCGTCGATGGCCTGGGTGTCGGCGTCGCGTGGGTAGCGGGCTTCGATCACTCCGTCGGCTGTGACGACGGCAACGGTTCCGCCCAGGTAGTCGTGGAGAGTCCGTGCGACCCGCGCGAACACGGCGCCGTTCTCGAGAACGATGTCGATCAGCGACTTCTGCAGTCGAGCTGTCTCGTCGAGCAGCGAGATCTGTCCCTGCAGGCGCGCACGAGTCGATTCGAGGTCGGTGAGTGCGCTGCGCTGCGAATCGTAGAGGCGAGCGTTGTCGATTGCGATCGTCGCGAGGTCGGCCAGCGCTTCGAGTCGACGTAGATCCCGCCCGGTGAAACTCGAGTAGCGTCGTCGCCACACCTCGAGGACGCCGACCAGGTCGTCGCCGAGATTCAATGGAACCGCGAGAGCCGAACGGGTCTCCTCGTTCTCGGCGAGGGACATGAAGTCGTTGCTGATACGCATGTCCTGCAGGTAGCTGTCAACTTTGGCGGGAGCGCCGGTCTCGAACACCATCCCGGCGACGCCCTGTCCCTTGCCCATTCTCAGTCGCGAGGTCTCGACCAATCGGTGGCCAACACAGGAACGCATCCGCAATTCGTCGCCCTCGCGGAGGAAGACTCCACAGATATCGGATTCGCTCATCCGGAGTGTCTCGGTGGTGATGGTGAGCAGCACTTGATCGAGATCGGCGACGCTGAGGACCTGCTTGGCCAGATCGCCCACGACACGCGACTCGTCATGGAAGTCGCTGACTTCGCTTCGCGCCGCATCGAGTGTCCGAATCAGTGTGAGCCAGACGCAGATTCGCGACAGGAGTGCGAGATCGTCGGTATCGAATTCTGTCTCGGCGAGGAGGGCGTAGCCGCCGATCGCCACTCCGCGCCGCACCAGTGGCCCGCTGCTGCATTCGAGCGCCGCGTAGTCGGATTGGTCGAGTTCGACGGACGGATCCGGCTCGCCGTTGGTCGAGTCGAGGCGGACCCAGGTCAGGTCGTCGCGGCGAGACAGCAGAATTGGTGAGGTCGCATCGAAACAGCGTGCTACTGCGGCCTCCGCGGTCGCGGAATCCTCGATCACCGACCCCAACAGTGCGTCGAGGTCGGTACGTGTCGCCGGCGAGAGGTGCACGATCACACCGCAGCACTCACGGGGCCGACCGCGCAATCCCGAGTGGCGTGATGAGGTTCGCGTGCGGATAGGTGTGCACCGGCCGATCGAGGTACTTGGCGATCGCGGTGTCGGCACCCGGGTACATGAGCGCTCCTCCCGCGAGATGGATGTCCAGTTCCTCCGCGCCACGTGTGAGTTCAGCGATGTTCTGCGCTATCCGTTCGAAACCGGGTCGCAGGATGGGGAGGTATTCGCTGTCGGACCCAGTGCGTTTGAGCTCTTCGGCCTCCGCGAGGTCGACGCCGAGTGCGCCCGAGAGGATGAGGTCGAGATGATGCCCGCCACCGGCGCGATCATCGAGGGCTTGGAGTTCGCCGTCACGGAACACCCCGACGCCGGTCGAGCCGCCGCCGACGTCGACGACGACGCCGTCGGAGATCTCGAGCGTGTTGTTGGCTGCCGTCACCTCGTCGAGGAGCACCACCTCTTCGAAGTCCGCTGCTTCCAGAACGAACCTGCAGGCGCGGCTTTCGGCGACTCCAACACACGGTGGGAATGCAGTGGCCGCATCGCGCAGGTCAACTCCCAGCGCCTGCTCTGCCGCGGCCTTGAGGCGACGTGTCGCCGCAGCTGCGCCCGCGAAATCGACGACCACGCCGTCGCGGATCGCTGCAGTGGCTTCGACATCGATCCAGACAGGATGGCCCGCAGCGTCGACCACGACGATGACGCACGTCGCGGTACCGAGGTCGATCCCGGTGCGGAGATCAGACGGAGTCTGGGTGCTGTCGTGGAACTCGGCGTCGCCGGAGATCAACGATCCGGCGACGCCGAGGGTCTCGCACACGGTGCGTGGGTGACTCGTGGTCACGTGTCACTTCCTGTTGGTCGAGTGGGACGAATGTGTTGTCGGTGCCACACTCTAACCGACTGGTGTGTGCTGCTCATTGTCCCTTAAAGACAATCAACCCGGGGGTGATTATCCATAGGTGCAGTGACGCTCGACTAGGTCAGCCGAACGTCAGTACCGCCTTGGTGACCTTGCCGTGGTGTACAGCGTCGATGGCGTCGTTGATCGCGGCAAAATCGTAGGTGGTGATCAGCTTGTCGAAGGGGAAGCGGCCGTTCCGGTAGAGCTCGATCATGCGGGGAACGAACTCGCGAGGCACGGCATCGCCCTCGATGACACCCACCAGCGTCTTACCGAACAGAAGGTGCCCCTGGTCGATCGCGACCTCGTTGGGGAGGCCCTGGAAGCCGACCGTCGCGCACGTGCCCGGCGTGTCCAGGCATTCCAGTGCCGACCGCAGTACCGACTCGAAGCCGATGCAGTCGACGGAGTAGCGCGTGCCGGTACCGCCGGTGATCTCGCGAATCCGCTCGGCTGGATCGACGGACGACGAATTGATGGTGTGCGTGGCGCCGAGTTCCGCGGCGGTGGCGAGGCGATCGTCGGAGATGTCCACCGCGATGATCGTGGTGCACCCGGCAGCCACAGCGGCAAGCACTGCAGCCAACCCCACCGAACCGACCGCGAACACGGCGATCGACGAGCCGGGTTCCGGACTCAGCGAGTTCAGGACCGCCCCGGCGCCCGTCTGGATACCGCACCCGAGGGGGCCGAGCAGCTCCAACGGTAGGTCGTCGTCGACCTTGACGGTGTTGTGCGCGGCCACCACGGCGTGACGTGCCCACGACGACTGACCGAACCAGGCGCCGAGGACCGCGTCGCCATCGCGGCTCAGTGGCGACGAGCCGTCTGCGCGGGCGCCGACCAGATTGAGCGGGATGAACTGTCGACAATGTTGCGGGATGCCTCCGGCGCAGTGATCGCAAGTGTTGCAGTGGGCATAGGAGAGCACGACGCGATCGCCCACCGCGAGTTCGGTGACACCGTTGCCGACTTCTTCGACGATGCCCGAGCCCTCGTGGCCGAGGACGATCGGTGTCTGACCCGGGGCCGGTGCTGCGATCACGCCGAGATCGGTGTGGCACACACCGACGCCGACGATGCGCACGAGAACCTCGTCCGAACGCAGTGGGGCGACGTCGACGTCGACAAGCTCGAGCGGGGCGTTCGCCTCCGTCAGAATCGCTGCTGTTGTTTTCATGTTGTCAACCACTTTCTGTTGATTTGTCGATTCCCGGATGGCGGGACGGTGGCTGTGGCCGGGGTGGTAAACCTCTCCGGCGCCGGTCAATTGACCCGGAGGACGATCGCGTCGCCCTGTCCGCCGCCACCGCAGAGCGCGGCCGCGCCGATGCCACCGCCGCGTCGTCGCAGCTCCAGTGCGAGGTGCAGGACGATTCGAGCCCCGGACATCCCCAGCGGATGGCCCATCGCGATGGCACCGCCGTTGACATTGACCTTTTCCGGGTCGATCCCGAGGCGACGCGTCGACGCGATGCCGACTGCCGCGAATGCTTCGTTGATCTCGACCACGTCGAGGTCGGAGACATCGATACCGGCCTTACGGCAGGCGGCTTCGATCGCTGCTGCTGGCTGATGCTGCAGACTCGAATCCGGTCCCGCCACACTGGCGTGCGCGACGATCTCGGCCAGGATGTCGCCACCCTGCGCCCGTGCATGCTCGGCCGTGGTGACCAGCACTGCGGCGCCGCCGTCGGAGATCGGTGAGGCGTTGCCCGCGGTCATGGTGCCGCCGGGGGAGAAGGCAGGTCGTAGCGTCGCGAGTGAGTCGATGCTGATGTCTTCCCGGATACCTTCGTCACGCTCGACGGTCACGGTCGAACGCCGCGAGCTCAGTTCGACGCCAACGACTTCTTCGGCAAAGATCCCCGAGGCCCACGCCTTGGCGGCGAGAATGTGTGACCGCTCGGCAAACGCATCCTGTTCGGCGCGGGTGACGTGCGAGTCCGACACTTCATTGATCTGCTCGGTGAGCAAGCCCATCGCCTGGTCGGTGAAGGAGTCGTGTAGGCCATCGGCGGCCATGTGATCGACAAGTGACGTATCGCCGTACTTGATGCCGGTCCGTGAGGTCAGAAGCATGTGCGGTGCACGGCTCATCGACTCCTGGCCACCGGCGACGACGAGATCTGCGTCGCCACACCGCAGCATCCGGTCAGCAGACACTATGGCGTCGATACCCGAGAGGCAGACCTTGTTGACCGTCAGTGCTGGCACGGTCAACGGGATGCCTGCACCCGCTGCTGCCTGGCGTGCCGGGATCTGCCCGGTACCTGCGGTGAGGACCTGGCCCATGATCACATGGTCGACGTCGACGGCGTCGAAACCCGACTTCTGCAGAGCTCCACGGATCGCGGTTGCGCCCAATTGTGCGGCGGTCGCTGTGCTCAGCGCGCCGAGGAGGCGGCCCATGGGGGTGCGCGCACCGGCGACGATGACCGAATGACTCATCGCGCCAACCCCTCGTCGAGTGTGGTGATGAGGGGTGCTGCGGTCGCTGCCACGACGTCGTGGACGGATACGTCGGGCGCGGTCTCACGTAGACGGAAGCCGGCGTCGGTGACGTCGATGACTGCGAGGTCGGTGATGACCCGGTGCACGACGCGCTGACCGGTCAGTGGCAGTGAGCATTCGCTGACGAGCTTTGACGAGCCGTCGCGCGAGCGATGTTCCATCAGTACGATCACGCGTCGAGCGCCGTGCACGAGATCCATTGCACCGCCCATGCCCTTGACCATCTTGCCCGGCACCATCCAATTGGCGAGGTCGCCCTTCTCGGACACTTCCATGCCGCCCAGCACGGCGGTGTCGATGTGGGTTCCGCGGATCATGCCGAACGACAGCGCGGAGTCGAAGAATGCCGCGCCCGGCAGCGTGGTGACCGTCTCCTTGCCCGCGTTGATCAGGTCGGCGTCGACCTTCGCATCGGCCGGATACGGACCAGTGCCGAGAATGCCGTTCTCCGAGTGCAATACGACCTCCACACCCGCAGGGAGGAAGTTCGGGATGAGAGTGGGTAGCCCGATTCCAAGATTGACGTATTCACCGGGGGTGATCTCGGCTGCGGCACGCGCGGCCATTTCGGTACGTGACCAGCTCATCGCGCGGCCTCCTGTGTTGTTCGCTTCTCAATCCGCTTGGACTGTGGGCCGGTGTGTACGACACGCTGCACGAAGATGCCCGGCAGATGGACCGTGCCGGGGTCGATTTCGCCCGGCGCGACGAGTTGTTCGACCTGGGCGATGGTGGTCCGCCCGGCCATGGCAGCGAGAGGGTTGAAGTTCATCGCCGACTTGTTGAAGACCAGATTTCCGGCAGTGTCACCGATTTCGGCGTGGACCAGTGCGAAGTCGGCAACGATCCCCTCTTCGAGGACGTGCGGTTTGCCGCCGAACTCGCGCACCTCTTTCGGTGGTGACGCGAGCGCGATCTGGCCGTCCGGGGTATAGCGCCAGGGCAACCCGCCGTCGCTGATCGGGGTGCCGACACCTGCCGGTGTGTAGAACGCGGGTATGCCACATCCGCCGGCGCGCATGCGCTCGGCCAGAGTTCCCTGCGGTGTGAGCTCCACTTCCAGTTCGCCGGCGAGGTACTGGCGTGCGAACTCCTTGTTCTCGCCGACGTACGAGGCCGTGATGCGGCTGATTCGTCTGTCGCGCAGAAGAATTCCGAGCCCCCAGTCGTCGACTCCGCAATTGTTGGAGTAGACGCGTAGGTCGTCGGCGCCCGTGTCGTGTAGCGCTTCGATCAGCGCGTCGGGTATGCCGCAGAGTCCGAATCCGCCGACGGTCAACGTGGCACCAGAAGAGATGTCGGCGACCGCGTCAGCCGCGGAGTCCCATACTTTGCCGGTCATGAAATCGATTCCGATCCTTCAGTGTGATGAGTTGGGGGTAGAGGGGGCGAGGGTGCTTGCCGCAGCGGCTGTGTGCCGGCGCAGGATCTGCTCGGCGTGCCGGATGACGGGCGCGTCGACCATTCGTCCCTCGAAAGCGAACACACCGCGCTCACCAGAAGCAGCGTCGAGCACACGGTGCGCCCATGTCACCGAATCGGGAGTGGGCGCGAATCCCTTTGCGATCGTTGGTACCTGGCTCGGGTGGATCGCCACCTTGACGTCGAAGCCGGACGCGACCGCGTCATCGCATTCCTCGGCCAGACCGACGAGGTCCTTGATGTCGAGATAGACAGAATCGATCGCGAGTGTGCCGGTGGACTTCGCAGCCAACAGAACCGAGCCTCTGACGTGGCGCGCCACGTCTCGGTACACGTTGGAAGGCGTACGACTCGACGTTCCACCGAGCCCCGCGATCAGGTCCTCCGCACCCCACATCACTCCGACGACAGAGTCGTTGGCGACGATCTCCGGGAGTCGCATCGCACCCAGAGGTGTTTCGATGAGCGCGACCACGTCGATCCCGTCGAGTGCCTCGGGTAGCTCGCCCGACTCACACTTGGGCAGCATGATCCGCGAATACGATGTTGCTGCCAGTGCTTCCAGATCTGGTGAGAAGTCCTCAGTGCCGTGCGGATTGATCCGCACGATGGTCAGTTCCGGATCGAGCGGGGTATCGATGAGTGCTTGTCGGGCTTCCGGCTTCTGTGCGGGTGCCACGCCGTCCTCGAGATCGAGAATGACGATGTCGGCTGCCGCAGCAGCCTTGGCAAATCTCTCTGGGCGGTCGGCCGGGCAGAACAGCCAGGCGGGGCCGCGGGGTTGCCAGGTCATCACGCACCCTCCGCGGGCTTCGAGCGGACGAGCGTCTTGCGGACCGCGCGAGCAACGACGACGCCATCCTGATTGCGCCCCGTGTGCGTGAATGTGACGACCCCTTCGCCTGGGCGACTGCGGGATCCGCGCTTGTCGGTGATCTCGGTCTCGGCGTAGAGAGTGTCGCCGTGGCGAACTGGGTGGGGAAACGTGACTTCGGAGAACCCGAGATTCGCCACGATGGTGCCCTGGGTCAACTGCGACACCGACAGTCCGACGAGGGTGGACAGGGTGAACATCGAGTTCACCAGGCGTTCGCCGAAAGCGGTGTGCTCGGCATACGCGGCGTCGAGATGCAGCGCCTGAGTGTTCATCGTGACGGCCGTGAACCAGGTGTTGTCGGCCTCGGTGATCGTGCGTCCGGGTCGATGCTCGTAGATCGTACCCACGTCCATTTCGTCAAACCACAGTCCGCGCTGGGTGATTCGTGGTGCGGCTTGGGTTGTACCGGTCATTGCTCTCCTCCTTCGGCGGTGGTCTCTGCGGCGGCGATGGTGGCCAGCACCTGATCGACGGCGACCTGCTGTCCCGGTGACACGAATACCTGGGCCATTCCGTCGATAGGACTGCTGAGGGCGTGTTCCATCTTCATTGCCTCGACGACGACCACGGTTGTTCCTGCCGTGACCACAGCGCCGTCCGCCACAGGCACCGAGATGACGGTCGCAGGCATCGGGCTACGCAACTCGGTCGAACCGGTGTCGCCGTCTGAAGTCGCAGCAGCGGTTGCCGCAGCTCGTAGGAGCCACGTTCCCTCGGTGGTCGAGACCCAGACGTCACGTCCAACTCGCGCGACCGAGATTTCCAGTCTCAGGTTGTCGACGAGCAACGACAGCCGATGGTGCGCGTCGTCCACCCACCTGCACTCCGCCACGGTCGTGAGTGCGTCACCGATGCGGGCTGTCGCCCTCTCGGGTGTTCCCGAAATCGCGACCTCGATGTCTTCGTCGCCGGCGTCCCATCGTGTGACGAAAGGTGCCTCGGAAGCGATTCGCCAGCCACTCGGCTGATTCCAGGGGTCGGTGCCCGCGCCGCTCCATTGTTCGAGCCACAGGGCGACACCCCCTGTGAGCCAAGCATGTTCGCCTGGCACCGGCGGCGAATAGACTTCGGCGCGCGAATCGAGCAGCGCAGTGTCGAGGCGGCCGGCCTGGACGTCGTCGTCGGCGAGTAGATGGCGAACGAAGTCGACGTTGGTCTGCAGGCCGAGGAGGTCGTACTCGGCAAGCGCGAGGTCGAGCTTCGCCAAGGCGGTCGCGCGGTCGGAGCCGTAGGCGATCACCTTGGCCAGCATCGGATCGTAATCGCTGCCGACAGACGAGCCTGCGACGATTCCGCTGTCGACTCGAACGCCGACCCCATGTGGTTCGGACAACGCGAGCACATTGCCACCGGTGGGAAGGAAGCCCGCGCCGGGGTCCTCGGCGTAGACGCGCGCCTCGACAGCGTGACCGGTGAGGACGATGTCCTCCTGTGCGACGGCGAGTGATTCGCCCTCCGCGACACGGATTTGCCATTCGACGAGGTCGAGGCCGGTGACGAGTTCGGTGACGGGGTGCTCTACCTGGAGGCGGGTGTTCATCTCCATGAAGAAGAACTCGTCAGGTGCGTCGGCCGACACGATGAATTCGACTGTGCCCGCACCGCTGTAGTCGACGCTGCGTGCCGTGTCGCAGGCTGCGGTACCTATGCGCGTCCTGGTCGCGGCGTCGAGCAGTGCCGACGGGGCCTCCTCGATGACCTTCTGGTGGCGACGCTGCAGACTGCATTCACGCTCGCCGAGGTGCACGACCTTGCCGTGGTTGTCTGCGAGGATCTGAACTTCGATGTGACGTGGGCGCGTGACGAACCGTTCCAGGAACAGCGTGTCGTCGCCGAACGACGACGCGGCCTCGCGTCGTGCACTGGCCAGAGCATCGGCCAGGTCGGCGGGTTGGTGAACGAGACGCATGCCCTTGCCGCCACCGCCGGCAGACGGCTTGACGAGTACCGGGTAGCCGACTTCTGCTGCGGCGCTTATCAGCTCGCTGTCGCTGAGTCCCGGACGTGCGATGCCCGGCACGGTTGGCACACCGAACTTCTCGACGGTCGTCTTCGCCGTGATCTTGTCACCCATGATCTCGATTGCGCGCGCCGAGGGGCCGAGGAATGCGATACCGGCGGACTCGCATGCCGCCGCGAATTCGGTGTTCTCCGAGAGGAACCCGTAGCCCGGGTGGATTGCCTGAGCCCCGGTGCGTCGGGCGGCGTCTATGACCTTGACGATGTCGAGGTAGCTGTCGCGCGCAGCGGCCGGCCCGAGCCGCACCGCTCTGTCTGCGAGTTGCACGTGCGGCGCGTGGGCGTCGGCGTCGCTGAAGACGGCAACTGCCGTCTTGCCGAGGCGATGGAGGGTGCGGATCACCCGTACCGCGATCTCGCCGCGGTTGGCGATCAGAACCGTGTCGATGGTTGTCATGAGTGTCCTTGCTGTGACGGGTTGCGTTGGGGCAGAAGCCTGACCGGGGCTGATCTCACATTCGGAAGACGCCGTACGAGACGGGCATCAGCGGCGCATTGGACGCTGCCGAAAGGCCCAGTCCCAGAACGGTTCGCGTGTCTGCTGGATCGATCACGCCGTCGTCCCACAGGCGCGCTGTCGAGTAGTAGGCACTGCCCTGACGCTCGTATTGCTCGCGGATGGGTGCCTTGAACGCCTCTTCATCCTCCGTCGACCACTCGACACCTCGTGCGTCGAACTGGTCGCGGCGGACTGTCGAGAGAACCGATGCGGCCTGCTCGCCCCCCATCACCGAGATCTTGGCGTTGGGCCACATCCACAGGAAGCGTGGCGAGTACGCGCGTCCGCACATCGAGTAGTTGCCCGCGCCGTAAGAACCACCGATCACGACGGTGAACTTGGGTACGCGAGCGCAGGCGACAGCAGTCACCATCTTGGCACCGTGCTTGGCGATACCGCCGGCTTCGTACTCACGCCCGACCATGAAGCCCGTGATGTTCTGGAGGAACACAAGTGGTGTCGACCTCTTGTCGCAGAGCTCGATGAAATGTGCGCCCTTCATGGCAGATTCGCCGAAGAGGACGCCGCTGTTGGCGATGATGCCAACGGGGTGGCCGAAGATGTGCGCGAATCCGGTGACGAGGGTCTTGCCGTACTCGGCCTTGAACTCGGTGAATTCGCCTGCGTCGACGATCGCGGAGATCACCCGTCGCACGTCGTACGGTTTGCGGGAGTCGATGGGGACGATGTCGTAGAGCGAGCGCTGGTCGGCAAGCGCGTCACGGACGGGGATGCGGTCCCACGGCGTCGCGGCCCGGGGACCGAAGGTGGCCACGATCTCGCGGACGCGCTGCAGTGCTGCAGCATCGTTGTCGACGAGATGGTCTGTGACGCCGGAGATCTTCGAGTGCACGTCGCCGCCCCCAAGGTCTTCTGCCGTAACGATCTCACCCGTGGCGGCTTTGACCAACGGCGGCCCGCCGAGAAAGATCGTGCCCTGATTGCCGACAATCACGGCTTCATCACTCATGGCCGGTACGTAGGCGCCGCCCGCGGTGCACGAGCCGAGCACCGCCGCGATCTGCGGAATACCCGCGGCGCTCATCGTGGCCTGGTTGTAGAAGATCCGGCCGAAGTGCTCACGATCGGGAAACACCTCGTCCTGTCGGGGAAGGAAGGCTCCGCCGGAATCCGCCAGATAGATGCAGGGGAGCGAGTTCTGTAGTGCGATCTCCTGGGCGCGGAGGTGCTTCTTCACCGTCATCGGGTAGTAGGTACCGCCCTTGACGGTGGCGTCGTTTGCCACGACGACGCACTCGCGCCCGGCGATGCGTCCGATGCCTGCGATGATGCCCGCGCCGGGGCTCTCGCCCTCGTACATTCCGTCGGCGGCCAGGGGAGCGATCTCCAGAAACGGGCTTCCCGTGTCGAGCAGGCGATCGACGCGTTCGCGGGGAAGTAACTTGCCTCGAGCTACATGCTTGGCGCGTGCTCGTTCGCCGCCGCCGGCCGCCACGGCGGTCATACGGTCGCGAAGCTCAGCGACCAGCTCTTGGTGCGAGAGTTGGCTCGTATCTGTGGTCATCTCAACCCATCTCGATCTCAGTTACAGACGGTTAACTGTAATTCGCCGACCGTATCCGGATGTCTCGAGACGTATCAAGCAGTTTCGGTCATCTTCATCGCGTGGGGATAGCCGATGTCGCCGACGGTAGCCACGGCGGATAGGCGTCCGGTTCACTGTCTCTGAGTCTGACGCTGTGCTGCGTAGGCGGCGTGGTCGTCGAGGGCTGCCACGGGAAGAGCCACACGCAAGGCGGCGTCGCGAAGTGTTCGGGCGATCTCGGTGCGACTGTGCCGCCCACTGAGATGAGGTGTGCAATTGATGAGGCCGAAGATCGCCTGTGCCACAGTGGTTGCGGGCTCCCGGGAGAGATCGGTGCGGACCTCTCGCAACACCGACACCCAGAGGTCGACGTACTTGCGCTGTCGGGTCCGCACTTCGCGACGGGTCGCTTCTGGAAGGCTGTGCAGATCGCGGTCCTGCACGCGGATCAACGCCGGTTCGGTGACGGCGAATGCCACATGCATATCAACGAGTTCGACGATGGTGGACACGGGATCCGGCCAGGAGGCTAGGCATTCCTGTGCCTGATCGAGCAGTCTGCCGCTGATGTCGATCAGGAGTTCCGCAAGCAACGCGTCTTTGCTGTTGAAGTATCGATACACCGCCGGCCCGCTGATTCCGACGGCGGCGCCGAGGTCGTCGAGTCGCATCGAGTTGAATCCCCGCTCCGCGATCAATTCGGCTGCGATGTTGAGGAGTTCGCTCCTGCGCGCCAATTTGCGCTCCTGGCGCGGTGTCGTCATGCGCACGCAGCCTCCAGGTTCTGATCCAGATAGTCGAACGTCGACAAACGGGGCAGCAATGGCGACCATGCTCGCGCATGGTGGTGTCGAGGAGCTTCCCCGGAGCGGACAACTCTCGCGCGTGTAAATATCCATCAGGGATAGCCGCGTCATGTGAGATGGGTTCAAGATGAACTACGCGGCATCTCATGGTGTGTGCAGTGGCAGACCGCTTCGTGCGGGGTACGGTCCACCGCAACATCCGAGCACGGTAAGGGCCACCGTAGAGACGATGTTGGCTGAGCTCTCCGGCCTCGGGGTTCGCGTCGCGCGATATCGCACGACTGATCAAAGTGAGCGTGCCGGCGAGGGTGGGCTGTGCCGGTGAGGTCGTCGCGCGCAGTGGTTTGAGGATGGAACAGCGAACGCGGTCAACCGACGACAGGATCGATCCATTTATTCTGTTGGGCAATGGAATCGAGGTTCTCCACACCCATCTGTTGGCCGTCCACGGGCGGCCGAGCGTTGCTCGGGCAATCCGTCCACGAGGTCGCAGAGGACGAGGTCCATCGCTCGACTCAACCCGATGAGATGCGGCAGTCGCACGGTGCCGCCGTCGATGAACGGCATCTTCCACTACAGTTGATTCATCGTGGTAGTCGCCGACCTCCTGGCGTGCATCGGTCAGCAATCGGAGCATGCTGAGCCACAAGCAAATCCGGGACAGCACGTTCTCGTCTTCGGGGTCGAGCGCGGATGCTCCGACAATCGCGTAGCTCCCGTCGACCACCCCGAGTCCGAGCAACGGGCCGCTGGCGCCCTCGAGTGCGGCGTACGCGGGCTGATCGAACTCGACCGCCCGGATATCTCGACGTCGACCTGAACCCAGACGAGGTTGTCGTACCGCGCGAGGACGAGTTCAGTCGTCTGCCGAGCAGCGGCAAGGACCGCGGCTTCGGCGTCATCAAGAGAGGAGGGCGTGGAGTTCGCGAACTCGTCGAATGAGTTGCGGGTCGGTTGCGTCAGCATCGTGGGGTCCGGTCCGTTTGGGCGAAGCAGTCATCGTGCAGCCCGGGCGATTCCCACCCGGGTACATCAACGCGCCACCGGCGAAGTGGATGTCGAGATCTTCTGCGTCTCTGGTGAGTTCGGCGATGTTGTGCGCGATCTTCTCGAATCCGGGGCGTAGCGCGCTGAGGAAGTCCTCGTCGTTGTCGCGCATGGGGCGTTCGGCCTCGGCCATGTCGACTCTGAGCGCCGCCGAGGTCGACGACAACACGTCGGCGACCTCAGGTGCGATCAGTCGTCCATGACCTCGCCACTGCGGTAGACCCACCAGCCGTGGTAGCGCTCGAGGTGGGCGAGTTCGCTGATGCTCGCGTGCTCCCGGCTGTCGCGCCGATAGGCGGTGTACGCCACGGATCCGGTGTCGTCGTGCGGCCCGCCGTCGATGACGGCGTCGATGTCGAGCCAATACCAGAATCGCCGCGCCGGTAGATCGAGTGTGACCGGTCGGGTCACGGGGTGCCATGTCTGCAAGAGATAGTCGTAATCCCTGACGACGTGCGCACAGAATCGTGTGCGCACCAGCGACTCGGCAGTGACGGCTCGTTTGTGCCCGGTCAGGATGGGTCGGCAGCAGTCGTCGAAAACGAGGCCGGATGTGCACGGACACCGGTAGGTCTGTTGGGTGTTCATGACGTTACCCATGCCGCACATCGTAGGACTCGAGGACCTCGGAGGGGCTCGATTCGATTATTTTCACTTAGTTGTAAGTAATTGACGAGCGAAATAAACCTGCTACTCTCATATGATCTGGTTCATTCCGACGGACGGAGATGGGGCAAGTCATGAGTGGTCCGATGAGTGGTGTGCGCATCGTGGACCTGTGTTCGATGATGTCGGGCCCGTGGGCCACCGACATTCTCGGCGACCAGGGCGCGGACGTGATCAAGGTCGAGGTGCCGGGAAAGGGTGACCATGTCCGGCAACTCGCGAATCAGTCGGGCGGCATGTCGGCAATGTTCGTCAACATCAATCGGTCCAAGAGGTCTCTGACGCTGGATCTCAAGTCCGACAAGGGTATCGAGATCTTTCGGCGCCTGGTGTCGACGGCGGATGTTGTGGTCCAGAACCTGCGCCCCGGAGTCGTCGAAAGGCTCGGGATCGGTTACGACGACCTGATCTCGGACAATCCCGAACTCATCTACTTGTCGATCAGCGGTTTCGGTGAACGGGGTCCTGCGGCACACCAGCGTGTGTATGATTCTTTGGTTCAGGCCTTGAGCGGATTGACCACTGTGCAGGCCGGTTCTGACAAGGCACGACCACGATTGATCCGAACCGTGTTGCCGGACAAGCTGACCGCGATCGTCGGCGCGCAGGCGATCACCGCTGCTCTGTACTCGCGCAAGGAGACCGGGCAGGGGCAGCACATCCGGCTCTCCATGCTCGATGCGATCCTGTCCTTCCTGTGGGCTTCGGATATGGGTGCCTATACATTCAGCGACAAGACCGTTCCTCTCGCCGAGGACGGAAGCTTCATTGACCTGATATTCGAGACCGCAGACGGATACATCACCGTGGCGACGAACAGCAACACCGAATGGGTGTCCATGTGTCAGGCGCTCGAGCATCCGGAGTGGACGCAGGACGAGCGGTTCAGCACCCCGGCCGGACGTACCGAGAACATAGATGCCCGCATGGCGATGGTGCAGGACGTGTTGCGCCACAGAACGTCCGCCGAATGGATTGCGGCACTGGATGCGCACGATGTCCCGGCGGCGCCGATCCTCAAGCGTTCCGAGGTGATCGAGCACCCGCAGGTGATCGCGTCGGAGACGATCACCGAGTACCGGCACCCGGTGGCCGGCGGAATCCGCCAGACGCGTGTGCCCGCGCGGTTCCTCGGCACCCCGCCGGCGCCCCCGCGGGGTGCGCCCACCCTGGGCGAGCACAATGCCGAGATCCTCACGGAGATCGGATTCGGTGGCGATGATATCGCGGCATTCGTCGCGAACGGAATCATCGGCGACGAGCACGCCCCTGTCCCGGCCTGACCACACCTGCCCGCCTTACTGGTCCGAAGGAGAACGAGAACAATGAGCACCAAACTGATTATTGGCGCCGACACGGGCATCGCAAACGCGATGACCCGGGCCCTTCACGCTCGCGGCGACTCCGTCGTCGCCGCGACTCTGAAGGGCGGTGCAGACCTGAGCGGCGAAGGTATCGAGGTCATCCCCGACGTTGACGTCACCTCGGACGAGGCTGTCGCGACGCTCGCCAAGAAGTTGACCGAGCAGGACGTCACGGTGAGCTGGCTTGTCCACGTCGCCGGCGTGATGTTCCTCGACTCGCTTGAGACCTTTGACTTCGACGATGCCCGAAGGCAATTCGAGATCAACACCCTCGGACCGCTACGTGTCATCCGCGGATTGCAGAACAACCTCGCCGACGATGCGAAGGTGGGAATCCTCACGAGCCGTGTGGGATCGATCGGTGACAACACCAGCGGCGGCGACTACGCGTACCGGATCTCGAAGGCCGGCGCGAACATGGTGGCCCGCAACCTCTCCATCGATCTCGGCAAGCGCGGTATCGCGGTCCAGGCGTTGCACCCGGGTACCGTCAACACGCATCTGCTCGACGTCATGGATCCGTCGGTCAAAGAGCAGGCCGCCGCGGTACTGGTCACCCCGGAGTCGGCCGCCGCGGGACTTATAGACGTGCTCGACAACCTAACCCTGGAGACTGCTGGACAGTTCCAGCGCACCAACGGCGAAGTCCTGCCCTGGTGAACGACGTCGCCGTGTCACCACCGCCCCGGTGACACGGCGCCGATGATCCCGACATGCCACCACGGTGGCGTGTCGGGATCATTCCACCTCAGTCGAAATGACGTGGGTGCGGCCGTTCAGGCCTGTGGACCGGCCACGGCCGGCCGGCGGGAGATCTCCCGGACCGAGAACGGTGCCGTGGGCGGCAGGGACCCTAGGTGCTCGGCGTACAGATCCGCACCGAGCGATCGAAAAGCGCTGTCCACCAAGCGGAGATACCGCGCCATGATCACCCCGGACGCACCCACCTGCGCTGCGTGCTCGCGGGCTTGCGGCTTGGGGACGTAGACATGAACCGACAATTCATCGACGCGCCCTCTGTCGATCGTGTCGATTGGCGTGACGGGGACGACAGTTCGGAGTAGCCGGTCATAGGCCAGTTCGCGGTGGTCGAGGATCGCGAGATCCACGTCATCGAGCCAGTACACCGCGCCGAGAGTCGAGCAGCCGTCGCATTCTTCGATACCCAGGAAGACGACGTCGCCTGACCACACGCTGCCGTTCTCGTCGGTGAGGATGTACTCGGGCCGACGACGGCTGTGCGCGCCCAGATTCCACTGGCGACGGTATCCGGGCAATCTCGCGGCAAACGGGCCATGTTCCGCTGAGACCTGGTGGCCCACACTGGCTTCGACGGAGCTACGGTCAACCAAGGATCCATAGCCGAACACCCACGGCATCGTGGTTCGTTTCCTTCCCGATGGCCGGAGCGATCAGCCCGCGGCCCTCTCGATACGGCCGCTGGGCGCTTCGAACTCCGACAACAGTGTGCGAAGGAGTGCGCGGAGGGCTTCTTCGTCTGCGGGTGCGAGCCGATCTCGGATCAGTTGTGATTCGTGGTCCATGAGGTCCGACACCACGGTATCGACCAACTCGACTCCCGCCTGCGTCAGCTCGACGTTGACCCGACGACGGTCCTTCGGGTGGAACTCCCGCGTCACGAGACCGGCCTTCTCGAGTTTGTCGAGCCGGCCGCTGATGCCGCCGGAGGTGATGAGTGCGGCCTGCGTCAGTTCACCGGCGGTGAGCCGGTAGGGCTTTCCGGCTCGTCGCAGCATCGCGAGGACGTCCAGGGTCACCCGGTCGGTACCGAGCTCGGCCAGGCGACGATTGCGTTCTTGCTCGAAGTACCGACCGATTCGCCAGATCCGGGTGATGATCCCCACCGAACTGACGTCCATATCCGGGCGTTCCCGCTTCCAGGACTCCTCGATGCCGTCGACCGCGTCACCAGTGGGGAGGTCCTCTGTCGTGGGCGCCGGGGCTGTTGTGGCGTCTGTCGATCGGCGCGCAGCCTTCGAGCTTGTCATCGCGGTGTCCTCTCTACCGGTGTGTTCTCACGCAACCCTACGCGCTCTCATCTACTGACGAGCAAGAAGAACTCCCGGATATGTAGTTCGTTCGAGCGGAATTTGGTGTGTCAGCGTTCTCAGACCACCGGGAATAGATCGCCGGCGATCGGTTGACCGGCAATGACATCGGGCGGATCGAAGTCGCCGATGGTGCCGATGTGATCGAAGGAGGTGCCCGGCCTCGGATCCCAGACGACGTCGTCGCCGACGAAAATCGTTGTCACCGCACGCCGATATCGGGCCGATGCGTTGCGTGGTGACCCGTGCACGGTCTTCGGATGATGCAGAAGTGCGTCCCCGGGATTGGCTTCGCCGACGAACCATGCTGCGGGATTGTCGGTGAACGCCTCGGGGATCTCCGGGTACGGGGATTGTCCATAGATCGCCGACACCTTCGGGTCGCCGCTGAAACTCCGTGGCCGATACACCGGCCCCCGATGCGAGCCCTTGAGGTAGCGGACCGCACCACTGTCGGGCGTGACGACGTCCAGCGGTACCCAGATCCGAAAGTGCAGTGAGCCGCGAATCGGGAGATAGGCGAAGTCCTGATGGTAGGGCGCTCCGGTGCCGGCGCCCGGTTCTTGAGCGAACACCTGATCGTAGAAGAAGCGCAGCCGGCTGTTGGCGGGCTGCATCTGCGCCGCGATCTCGCGGGTCGGTCCGTGCAGCGCCCATATGTCGAAGGCTTCGTCGACGAAGCGCGGATAGGCCTGCGAGAAGAATCGGGGGACGCCGTCGGGGGTGTAGTTCTGCGAGGTGTGGTCTGCGCGCGCCATCAGTCGGGCGACGGCCTCTCGTAGGTAGTCGATCCACTCCGACGCGATGACGCCGGGCAGCCGGACGACGCCGTCTCGCTCGAACGCCTCGCGTTCTTCGGCGGTCACCGGGCGTGTGATGCCGCCGTCCGGCGCGGCGCAACCGGACAGTTCGCGGTGCGCCGCCGAATGCGTCATCGAGCCCTCGTGGCAGCCATGCGACGCTGAAACGCGGGGACGGTGAGATCGGGCCGGTCGTCGCCGGGACAGCGGCCTCGGTGGGTGTACTCCTCGGCGAAGCCGAGGATCTCGTCGGCCGCCGAGGAGGTCTCGGGAGCCGACGACAATGCCGATACCGCGGTCGCGACAAGCGTGCGTGCGCCCTTGGCCAGGACCGGGTGAGCCAGGCCGTCTCGTGCGGCGATCGTCCAGAGATGTTGTGTATCAGGTAGTTCCAGGATGCGTGCACATACCTCGTCGTCGGCCGTGGTGGCCGCGACATGGACCGCGACCTGACGGACGTCAGGAGTGAGTGCGTCGAGCATCCGCAGTTCGAGCCACCCACGCGGACGAATCGGTGGGAACAGTGTCGTGAGGTGGTAGCGCAGGTCGTCGGCGGTCGGCCAGCCGAGTTCGTGGCCGTTGGTGAGCCAGTCGCCGAAGCTCATCCCCGGGGCGACGGCGTGTCCCTGCTCGGTATTGATGTAGAACACGTCGGCCGCCAATGCGTAGGACGCCCAATCGTGTACCGGCGAGTCGCCGACCGGGACAGGTCGGGTGCGTCCGGGGTCGATTCCCTTCCAGATCGCCTGACGCAGTGATCGCCACCGGCTTCCGTCCGGGCCGAGGCCGGGGGAGTTGGCGAACATCGCGATGAGGACCGGCCCGATCCGGTTCAGTGCGTACCAGCGCAGGTGACCACCACCTGGGCGGTGGCTGAGATTGACCTGCACGGAGGCGGTGTTCGCCATCATCCACAGGCCTTCGTCGCCACGTGCGGCATAGAACGACTCCATGGCCGCATATCGGGGCTTGTCGAGGATGCGCTGCGGTGCACGCACGGTGTCGACCGCGCACTCGGCCATCGTGAACGAGTAACTGCGCAGCCGATCGCGGAGTTCGGTGGCATCGGTGTCGACCGCGGCAAGGGCCGCGGATGCCGACGTGTGCGGCAGCGTCGAGAGTTCGATCTGTCCACCGGGTTCGATCGTGATCCGGCTGTCGGCGGGAAGTGGCTCGGTGGTGAGCGGGGTGAGGATGTCCATGGTCGGTCTTTCGAGCGTCGCGACGCCGAAGACCGGCCACTCGACCTCGACGCCCACGTTGTCGGCTCCGCATCCGCTGAACATCTCGGCTGCGATTTCGCGTACTCCCCTGCAGGACAGGGTTTTCAGGTGTGAGGGCATGGCGCCATCCATTTCGTCAGAATCCGCAAGCCGAAGAAACTTATCGGGTAAGTAGTTGACGACTAAGAGATTAATCCCTAGCATTCAGTGAGGCAAGTCACTTGGGCACTATGCCGTGTCTGCTGGCACAGCGGACACAGAATCTGCAATGAGAGGCGCTGCACATGAGTGGGCCTATGACAGGTATCAAGATCCTCGACCTCTGCTCGATGATGTCCGGCCCGTGGGCCACCGACATCCTCGGCGACCAGGGTGCCGATGTGATCAAGGTGGAGGTGCCGGGAAAGGGCGACCACGTCCGGGCACTACCCAATCGATCCGGCGACATGTCGGCGATGTTCGTGAATGTGAACCGGTCGAAGCGGTCGCTAACCCTGGATCTCAAGACACCGGAGGGTGTCGCAGTGTTCAAGCGCCTCGCGGCGGACGCCGACGTGATCGTTCAGAACTTTCGTCCAGGAGTCGTTGAGCGGTTGGGGATCTCGTACGATGATCTGGCTCCGCTGAACAGTCGGCTCATCTATCTCTCGCTCAGTGGGTTCGGGGAGGGTGGACCGCTGTCGGGTCAGCGCGTCTACGACTCGCTGATCCAGGGACTCACCGGGCTCACGACCGTCCAGGCGGGTTCGGACAATGAGCGACCGAGGCTGATCCGTACCATCCTGCCGGACAAGCTCACCGCGGTCGTTGCGGCTCAGGCCCTCTCGGCCGCGCTGTTCGCCCGCGAGCGCTCCGGGGGCGACGGACAGCACATCAGACTTTCCATGCTCGAGGCGGTGCTGTCGTTCCTGTGGGCATCGGACATGGGTGCCTACACCTTTGCCGACAAGCCGGTGCCGATCGAGAAGGGCGGTAGCTTCATCGACCTCATCTACCAGACCGCGGACGGCTACGTCACGATCGCAACCAACAGCAACGTCGAGTGGCAGAACATGTGTCGCGCACTCGGTCATCCCGAGTGGATCGAGGATGAGCGATTCACCACGCCCACCGGTCGTTTGGAGAACATCAACGAACGTCTGGAGCTGATCCAGAGCGTTCTGACCGACAAGACGTCTGCGGAATGGCTCGAGGCCCTCGATGGTCACGACGTACCCGCGGCGCCGATTCTCAAGCGCTCGGAGGTCATCGAGCACCCCCAGGTGCTCTCCACCGGCATCGTGGTCGAGTCGGAGCACCCGGTCGCCGGGCGCCTCCGCCAGGCACGTGTGGCGGCGCGATTCCTCGGCACGGTACCCGACGCCCCGCGTGGTGCACCCAAGCTCGGTGAGCACAACCGCGAGGTCCTCGCGGACAACGGATTCGCCGACAGTGAGATCGAACAGTTGATCACGGCAGGCGTTCTCGGGTCGGAGCAAGAACTCACCGCGACCGCGCAGGCGTGAAAGGAGAGACATGTCAAGCACTTTGGTGGTCGGAGCCGACAAGGGCATCGCGCACTCGATAGTGCGCCGGCTACACGCTCGCGGTGATGAGGTCATCGCGGCCTGCCTCTTCGACGGTGACGATCTGCGCGCGGACGGCATCACTGTCCAACCGCAGGTGGACGTGTCGTCGGGGGAGTCGATTGAGCGTCTCGCGGCCCGGCTCACCGCCGAAGGTGTCAAACTCGACGCGCTCTATCACGTCGCCGGCGTGATGTGGCTCGACGAACTCGGCGACATCGATTACGACTCGTTCCGAAAGCAATTCGAGATCAACGCGATCGGACCGCTGCGCACAGTCGAGGCGCTCCGGGGACTCCTCATCCCCGGCGCCAAGGTCGGCATCGTGACGAGTCGCGTCGGATCGCTGGTGGACAACACCTCCGGCGGAATGTACGCCTACCGCATCTCCAAGGCGGCGGCGAACATGGTGGGGCTCAACCTCCATCACGATCTCTCCAAAGCCGGCGTGAGTGTACTGATGCTGCATCCGGGAATGGTCGCCACCGACCTCACCAAGGACTTCCCGGGTGATCATGAGTACATCACCGCCGATCAGGCTGCCGCCGGCCTCATCCGGAACATCGACAACCTGACCCCCCAGACCTCTGGTCGGTTCCAACACTCGAACGGCACCTATCTCGACTGGTGACCGCGACGTCGGCGAACGGTTCTCCGGCAAGGAATATCGCAGTATCCCCTCACCCTCAATGTGGAAGGAAATCAACACAATGACCACAACCGTCTTCGGCTATGTTCCGGCCTGGGGCATCCCCGACATCAGCCCGTACGTGACCAAGGTCGTCAACTACATGACCTTCACCGGAATCCCGTTCGAGCACAAGTCCCAGGATCTCGCGACCCTGGACCAGGATTCGCCGCACGGCAAGTTGCCCTACATCGTCGAGGACGATGGAAACAAGGTCGGCGACTCCAATACCATCATCGCCCACTTCAAGGAGAAGTACGGCGACAAGCTCGACGCAGATCTCACGAAAGAGCAACGCGCACAGGCGCTCGCATGGAACCGTCTCATCGAGGAGCACCTCTACTGGAGCGGCATCATCCAGCCGCGGTGGCGTGATGACCAGGGGTGGGAGGTCTACATCCCCTACATCGTCCAGGGTGCGGAGGTGACCCCGGAGATGCGCGAAGGGCTCGACGCCTTCCGCGGTCGCATTCTCGCCGAATTCGACGGCCAGGGCATGGGGCGTCGTAGCGAGGCCGTCGTGTTCGACTTCTTCAAGGCCGACATCGACGCGATCTCCGACTTCCTCGGCGACAAGCCGTATTTCTTCGGCGACAAGCTGCACAGCATCGACGCCTCGGTGTACTCGACACTGCGGCACGTGGCCGACCAGCCCCAGCAGTGGCTGGGCACCGGATACGTCCAGTCGAAGCAGAACCTCGTCGACTACATGGATCGCATCCGCAAGGAATACGACATCTGATTCCCTCCCTAGGGATCTCGACCTGACCAGAAAGTCTCCAGGACATGATTGATCTCTACTACTACACCAGCCCCAACGTGCGGAAGATCTTGATCGCACTCGAGGAGCTGGGCCTCGAGTACGACATCAAGTGGACCGACATCACGGCCGGTGATCAGTTCGCGCCGCAGTATGTGGAGGTCAATCCGAACAGTAAGGTGCCGGCCATCGTGGACCACGATGGCCCCGGTGGCCGGCCCTTGCCGTTGTTCGAGTCGGGCGCGATCCTGGTGTACCTCGCCGAGAAGACCGGCAAGCTCCTGCCCACGGATCCGGCGTTGCGCTATGAGGCCCTGGCGTGGCTCTTCTGGCAGGTGGCCAATCAGGGTCCGATGTCGGGGCAGGCTGCACATTTCACCACATACGCGCCGAAGGCCGGTCACGACATCCCTTATGCGCGAGGACGATACGCAAACGAGATCGCGCGCATCTATCGGATACTCGAGACCAGGCTCGAGAGTCGGGAGTATCTCGTCGGCGGAGAGTATTCGATTGCCGACATCTCCTGCTTCCCGTGGACGCGTGTCGCCAAGGGGCACGGCATCTCGATTGGCGACTACCCGAGAGTCAAGGAATGGTCGGATCGAATCGCCGCGCGCCCCGCGGCGAAGGTGCGAATCAACGATCCGCGCGAGGAAAAGGCCAAGCAGGACAACAAGAACTACTCAGCAGAACAGTTTCAGACACTTTTCCGACCGGAGGGACAAAAGGCATGACCAGCACGAGCACCACGGATCGCACGGCGGCGCCGGGGCTGACCATCGACGGCGCTGTCGTTCACACCGACACCCGGCGGCCGGTGCTGAATCCGGCCACCGAGCAGGTGTTCACCGAGGTGCCGGAGGCTGGTGTCGGGGATCTCGATGTGGCTGTCGACGCAGCACGCGAGGCAGCAATCGACTGGCGGGCCCGCGACCTCTCCGATCGACAGGCACTGACCCTGGCGTTCGTCGACAAGGTCCGGGACAACATCGACGAGCTCGCCCGTCTGGTGACCCTGGAGCAGGGCAAGCCGCTCGCCAAGGCTGCGGGCGAAATCGATTCGGGTCTAAGGGCATTGACCCGATATGCGGGTCTCGACATTCCGGTCGAGGTGATCCGGGATGACGAGAACGAACTCGTCGAGGTGCATCGGGAACCGGTGGGTGTGGTCGGTGGGATCACCGCCTGGAACTATCCGTTGCTGCTGGCACTCTGGAAGATCGGCCCGGCATTGGTGACCGGCAGCCCGATCATCCTCAAGCCGTCGCCGTTGACGCCGGTCGCCACGCTTCGCCTCGGCGAGTTGGCGCAAGAGGTGCTGCCGGCCGGTGTGGTCCAGGTCCTCAGTGGCGGTGACGATCTCGGCAAGGCAATCTCGACGCATCCGGGTATCAACAAGATCAGCTTCACCGGATCCGAACGCGCCGGCACGTCGATCATGTCGGCCGCCGGTCCGACGCTCAAGCGACTGACCCTCGAACTCGGTGGCAACGACCCGGGCATCGTGCTCGACGACGTCGACGTGGAGGCGATCGCGGCGGGTCTGTACTGGGGTGGGCTGTCGAACTGCGGACAGGTGTGCGCCGGGCTCAAGCGGCTCTACGTGCCCACCGGTCTGGCGTCACAGATCGAGGAAGCCCTCGCCGAGATCGCCAAGACCGTGACCGTGGGCAACGGACTGGACGAGGGTGTCGATATGGGCCCGATCCAGAACGAGGCGCAGTACCGTAAGGTCGCCGGTTACGTCGAGGACGCGGAGCGGCGTGGTGCCGAGGTCTACTTTCGCGGTGAGATCCCGGACGGCCCAGGCTATTTCCACCCCATCACCCTGGTGCGTGGACTTGCCGACGACGTTCCGCTGGCGGCCGAGGAGCAGTTCGGCCCGGTGCTTCCGGTCCTGACCTACGACGACGTCGACGACGTGATCGCGCGTGCGAACAATTCACCCCTGGGGCTCGGGGCGTCGGTCTGGTCGTCCGACGAATCCCGGTCGCGCGCTATCGCCGACCGGATCGAGGCCGGCTCGGTGTGGATCAACAACCACCCGCTGCTCACCTCGGACGTTCCCTTCGGCGGGATCAAGCAGTCCGGCCTCGGGGTCGAGCAGTCGATCCACGGAGTCCTCGCCTACACCGACATCAAGGTGGTCCGAGTCACCCGCTGACTCGATCCCCGGTGTCGGTCCAACACACCGACAACACAACCGAATACCGAGAACTACTCATCCGCGGTCGGCGTCTGCCGATGACCCGAATGCAGCCCGGAATGGGATATCCGTAGTGATACGAGAGGGAAGGCACAACACATGTTGTTGAACAGAGACGATTGGTATGACACCTCACGAGATCTCGATTGGGAGTTGAGTTACGTCGATCCCAAGGTGGCATTCCCCGCAGCGTGGTCCGGAGTGGGTGACATCCCCAAGGAGGCCTGGTCCAAGTGGGATGAGCCGTTCCGGGTGTCCTACCGCGATTACGTGCGCATCCAGCGTGAGAAGGAATCCGGTGTCAAGGCGGTCAGCGGTGCACTCGGACGTGCCGGGCTCTACGAAAAGCTCGACCCCGCACACGTGGCCGCCTCCCACCTGCACATGGGCACCACCTGCATGGTCGAGCACATGGCCGTGACGATGCAGAGCAGGTTCTGCCGCTTCGCGCCCTCGACGCGGTGGCGCAACCTCGGTGTGTTCGGCATGCTCGACGAGACCCGCCACACCCAGCTCGACATGCGCTTCTCGCACGACCTGCTGAAGAAGGACCCGCGATTCGACTGGGCGCAGAAGGCATTCCATACCAACGAGTGGGGTGTGCTGGCCGTCAAGAACTTCTTCGACGACGCGATGCTCAACGCCGACTGCGTCGAGGCTGCGCTGGCCAGCAGCCTCACCGTGGAGCACGGATTCACCAACATCCAGTTCGTGGCGCTGGCCGCCGATGCCATGGAAGCCGGCGACATCAACTGGTCGAATCTGTTGTCCTCCATCCAGACCGATGAGGCCCGCCACGCCCAGCAGGGATTCCCGACACTCGAGGTTCTGATGGAGCACGACCCGCAGCGCGCCCAGACCGCGCTCGACGTCGCGTTCTGGCGGGCGACGCGTCTGTTCCAGACGTTGACCGGGCCCGCGATGGACTACTACACGCCGCTCGAACAGCGCAAGATGAGCTTCAAGGAGTTCATGCTGGAGTGGATCGTTAACCACCACGAGCGCATCCTCAACGATTACGGCCTGAAGAAGCCGTGGTACTGGGACAAGTTCCTGCTGTCGCTGGAGAACGGTCACCACGCGATGCACATCGGTACCTGGTTCTGGCGTCCCACCCTGTTCTGGAAGCCGAATGCCGGTGTGTCCAAGGACGAGCGGGCCTGGCTCAACGAGAAGTACCCGACGTGGGAAGACAACTGGGGCGTCATGTGGGACGAGATCATCCACAACGTCAACGTCGACCGCATCGAGAACACGCTGCCCGATACGCTGCCCTCGCTGTGTAACCTCACGCAGCTGCCGCTCGGCTCCGCGTTCTCGCGGCACGAGTTGGCCGACCACAGCCTCGAGTACAAGGGGCGGCTGTACCATTTCGACTCCGACATCTCAAAGTGGTGCTTCGAGCAGGATCCCGAGCGGTACGCCGGCCACCAGAACTTCATCGACAGGTTCATCGCCGGTCAGATCCAGCCTGCCGACCTCGCCGGCGGTCTGCTCTACATGGGCCTGACACCCGATGTCATGGGTGACGACGTCTACGAGTACGCGTGGGCGAAGGACTATGCCGAGACCCCGGCTGCCGATTCCGCTTCGACCGTCGCCGCGACGGCGATGGCCTGACGAGCTCGAAAGGAGTAGTCCCATGGCACCATTCCCCATCACCGGCCGGTTCGTGACCGACTTCGTTCCGCACCTGGTGGCCATCGACACCGAGGACACCTGGGACGAGGTGGCCAAAAAGGTTGCGCTGCACAGCGTTGGACGGCGGGTCGCCGCCCGCGATCCGCATCCCGGCTACGACGTTCTTCTCAATGGCAAGGTGTTGCCCCCGACCGGCAAGGTCGAGGAGACCTTCGCCGCACAGCCGGTACCTCCCCTGCAGTGGTTCGATGTCCGGTTCCGGGAGACCGCGGGGGTGTCCGGTGGGTGAAGGCGACTTCGTCGACCTCGTCGAGGCGGACGAGCTCTGGGACGGTGAGATGGAATCGTTCGATGTGGGCGACGAGGAGGTGCTCGTCGTGAAGGTCGACGGCGAGGTTCGTGCCTACGACGGAATCTGTCCACACCAGAGCATCTCGCTCGTGGAAGGCGAACTGGAGAACGGGGTCGTCACGTGCCGGGCTCACGAGTGGCAGTTCGATGCGCTCACCGGTGACGGCGTCAATCCCACCGATACCTGTCTGAAATCGCATGACGTCCGTGTGGTGGACGGCGTGATCCAAGTGCGGCTGCGCAGTCACGCCGCCACTGCATGAATGAGGAGTACGAAAATCCAATGAGTGTTCTCGAGATGGAATCCGGTGGGGAGTCGTCTCCCAATCTGGTGGGACCTGTCATCCGCTCGGGCGATCTCGCCGAGGCGGTCATCGACGCGATCGAAGCCGACAACCCCGACCGTGACGTCCTGGTCCTCGACCGCGACGACTACGTCCGGATTCACACGGTGGGCGAGTGCCGGCTCACCCAGGAGAGCTTGGCGAAGTTCTACGGCCAGGCATATGCGTTGTCGGCCCTGGAGATCGACATGCCCTCTTTCAAAGGCCGGTTGTCGACTCGAACCAACGAATACCGCTGGTACTACGAGAATGAGGCGTGAATGATGAGCGAGAAAGCAACGAAGGCCCGTAAGCGCGGGCTCAAGACGTGGAGCGCGTTCGGCAATCTGGGGCGCCGACCCACCGAATACGAGATCCTGACCCACAACATGAACCACACCACCGGTGAGGTTCCGCTGGAGATGGGACCGGATGTCCACGGCAACGTGTGGTTGCGCGAACACCGTGATTCGATGCCGCTGAACAACGTCGATTGGGATGCGTTCCGTGATCCCGACGCGATGATCTACGGCACCTACGTCGCGAGCCAGGACGACCAGGAAACCTACGTCGAGTACCTCCTCGAGCAATTCGACTCGGAAGGGTACGACGAAGGTCTCAACGAGGAGCAGCTCTCGCTGCTACGTACCGCGATCACGCCCACCCGGTATGTCGCACACAGCCAGCAGATGCTGTCGGCCTATGTGCAGCAGCTCGCGGTGAGCAGCTACGTCGCCAACTGCGCCGCCTTCCAGACGGCCGATCAGCTGCGCCGCGTGCAGTTGCTCGCCTACCGGACGACCCAGTTGAAACTTGCTCACCCCGACCGAGGTTTCGCGACCGGTGAGAAGGCCGACTGGACCGAGAATCCGCAATGGCAGCCGATCCGTGAGGCGTTCGAGTGGGCCTTGGTCAAATTCGACTGGGACCGCGCGTTTGTCGTGACGAATCTCGTTGTCAAGCCGATCGCCGACCAACTGTTCCTGGCGCAGGCATCCCGGCAGCTGAGTGCGTGCGGAGCACGGTTGGACTCGTTGATCGCCGAGAATCTGCTCAACGACAGCGAGCGCAGCGTGCGGTGGACGACCGCCCTCGTCAAGCATCTCACCGAAGCCGACCCGGCAAACCTCGAGGTGCTGCAAGGACATCTCAACGACTGGGTCGACCGTGGCGACGAGATGCTCCGAGCGGGGGCGGCACTGCTGGCCACCCCGAGCGGCCGGAAGTCCGATGCCATCGAGGCCGATGTGCGATCGACCTGGCACGGCATGCTCGAGTCCGTCGGACTCCGCGCCCAGTAGGACCGCGTCGCGCGGTACTGCGCCCAGCAGTACAGCGCCGAGAAGAACAAGGAGTGCCATGACCGCGTCGGCGGAATTCGTGAACCACAACCGTCGAATCGACTGTGAACCGGGCGAAACCCTGCTTCGGGCAGGTTTGCGCGCGGGTCTGTCGTTACCCTACGAGTGCGCCAGTGGAGGCTGCGGGAGCTGCCGCGCGCAACTGCTCGAAGGGAGCGTCGAATCGCTGTGGCCGGATGCGACCGGGCTCACCGATCGCGACCGCCGGCGCGGTAATCGCATCCTCATGTGTCAGTCGGTTCCCACCGAGGACTGTCGCCTCAAGGCGCCGGTCCTCGGTGAGGAGCCGGCTGCACCTGAACCGGTTCCCCGCAAGATGAGCGCCGTGCTGCGGCGCCGCGAGATGCTCACCGAGGACACTGCCCTGTTCGTGCTGGGTTTCGACGAGCCGGTCGACTACCTGCCCGGGCAGTTCATGCTCCTTGAATCCGCCGACGGTATCCGCCGCGCCTACTCGATGGCCCATCCGGCCGGCGAGATCGGCAGCACCGACATCGAATTCATCATCCGGGCCAAACCCGGTGGTGCGGGTTCGCGATGGCTCTTCGAACACCTGGCCTCGGGAGACGATCTTCTCGTCGAGGGACCGTACGGTCGGGCGTACGCGCGGCACGATTCCGATCGGCCGGTCGTCTCGATCGCCGGCGGTACCGGCCTGGCGCCGGTCCTGGCGATCACCGATCGCGTGCTGTCACAGGGCAAGTGCCCGCAGCTGGACTTCTACTTCGGGGTTCGGCGAGGGACCGATCTCGTGGTGATCGAACGCCTGGAGAAGCTCGCCGCGATGGGTGCCCGGGTGACCTTGTCGGTGCAGGAGCCGGCCGATGACCTGACGGTTCCTGCGAACATGACCGTGCGACCGGGCCTCGTCATCGACGCGGTCGCCCAGGATTGGGACGACTTGTCCGGCCACGACATCTACCTCGCAGGGCCGGCCGGTATGGTCGACGCCGCCCTGCGCGCGCTGCTACGGGAGCGCAGCGCGCTCGCCGACCGTGTCTTCTTCGACCGCTTCATAGCCTGACCACCCGCGACAATCCGTCATCACTACCCGATGATCTCGGAAAGGACCATCATGATCGTCGACACTCTTCCCAACGCACTGCCCACAGACGACAACTATGGTCGCAACTTCATCGGCGGTGAATGGAAGTTCCCGGCTGCGCCATACGAATTCGAGATCCGCAACCCGTTGGACAGCACGATCACCACCGAGGTGCCGTTGTCGTCGCGGATCGATGTCACCCGGGCGATCTCTGCGGCAAGCGATGCACTGCACGGCCCGTGGCGGGAGTCGCAGACGCGCGGCCGCTCGCTGGCCCGGCTCCTGCAACGCTGCACCGAGCTGAGTTCGGATCTGGCCCGCCTGCAGTGCACCGAATCCGGTCTGTCGTGGTCGGATTCGACGGCGCTGCTCGACGCCACCCTCAAGCTTGCGCGTGGCCGTCTCGCCGAGCGCGTTCTGGGTACTCCCGCCGACCAACCCCCGGTGGTGTCCGGACACATACTCTCCTGGGGCCTGCCGATCTCCGAGATGCTCTTGTCGGTGTTCTCGGCACTCGTCGACGGCCACACCGTCGTCGTGAAGCCCTCTCTGCGTGGTGCTCTGACCCCGGACGCGATAGCTTTGATCGCCGGTGAGGTCGGCTTCCCGCCCGGGGTGATCAACATCGTCCAGGGCACCGGGGTCGATGTCGGCGCCGCACTGATCAGCAGCCCCGACCTGGGACGGCTGTGTGTGCACGGCAACGAGAACACGCTCGCGCGCGCCTCTCGCGCCTATCCGTTCACCCATGTCCCGCTCACGACGCTGCGCGGTGGCGGCAACGCCGCCATGGTCTTTCCGGGCGCAAGCGACGATGACATCGTTAACCTCGCGGCCGAGACCGCCGCCGCCGTCCGCGTGAACAGTGCCGGCGCGCTGTTCGGGCTGCACGCCATCGCGGTGCACCAGGATCTCGCCGAGCGGGTCATCGAGGCGGTGACCGAACAGGTCCGAATCGTGCGCCCGGCACCGCTTCCGGTGGAACTCCAGCGGCGCCGCTCGATGTCTCGCGTCCATCGCCTCGCTGCTGCCGGTGGGCGCGTCCGCTGCGGCGGAGCCGTGCGTGACGACATCGCACACCGCATGGGGTGGCTGGTCAGCCCGACGGTCATCGAACTGGGGACGGCAGCCCGGGCGATCCCGTTGCTCGACGCCGTGGGTGAGCCGAGCGGACCGGTGCTGACCATCAGCACCTGGGCCACGCATTCCGACCTCGATCGGCTGTTCACCCATGCGCGTCACCGCGACGGCTACGGATCGATCTGGGGCGACGACGTCGGGCACAACACCGCTGCCTTCGGCACCATCGTCCGCGGACAGAGCCCGTTGGGGGCGGCTCGCGCCGGACTGGTGCCGCGCGGATGGTACGAGGGAGTCGGCGTACAGGGCGCCACGACGGGCGTGAAGCGATGACGCGCGCCCCCTCGATGCTCGCCGCCGAGTGCGGTGGCCGGGCCGCGCGTGCGGGCCGACCCTACGTGTTCATCATCGACCCGCTCAAAGATCTACAGCCGCACCATGATACGTCGGTCGCGCTCATGGAGGCCGCGCAGTTGGCGCACCATCGGGTGCTGGTCACCGAGATCGGTGGTCTTTCCATCCGCGACGGACGTGCGGTCGCGCGGGTGTCGGAGGTGACGCTGAGCCCTGCGGTCCTGGCCGATGGCCACTGGATCACCAAACCCGATTGGTACACGATCGCGCCGCCCGAGGACCTGGTGCTCGACGAGGCCGCCGCGGTGTTCATGCGTACCGATCCCCCGGTGGACGCCGACTACCTCAGGGCCACATACATTCTCGACTTCGTCGATCCGCACCGGACATTGATGGTTAACTCACCACGATCACTGCGGGAGGCCAACGAGAAGCTCTTCGCCCTCCGTCTGCCGCATCTGGGGCCGCCGACGATCGTGACCGCGGACCGCGAGTTGATCGCGGCGACGGTTCGTCAGTGGGGAGCTGCGGTACTCAAACCGACCGACGGTATGGGTGGTCGTGGCATCATGATGCTGCGGCCCGGTGATCCCAATCTGGGTTCGATCCTGGATTCGGCCACCCGGTCGGGTCAGGGACAGGTGGTGATACAGAAATATCTCCCTCAGGTCAGCGACGGTGATCGCCGGGTGATCGTGCTCGACGGTGAACCCGTCGGGGTGATCCGACGACTGGCCTCGCATGGCGAATTCCGGTGCAATATGGCCGCGGGCGCATCCGTTGCCGCCGACGCGGTGACCGCGAGAGACTGCGAGATCTGTGCCGAACTGGCACCTTTGTTGTCGGCGAACGGGATTCATTTCGCCGGGATCGACATCATCGGTGGCATGCTGACTGAGGTCAACGTGACGAGCCCGACGGGTATCCGCGAGATCGACGCATTGTGTGGTACCGCGCTGGGTACACGCGTCATCGACTGGGCGGATGCGATCGTGGCGACTCGGATGGGGCAGCGATGACGGTGGCGGAACGGATTCTGGTCGTCGGCGCCGACGCAGCCGGCATGAGTGCGGCACACCAGGCATTGCGCACGGCCCGCACCCTCGGTCGGGCCGTCGAGGTGGTGGTCCTCGAGCGGACGCAGGATACCTCCTACTCGGCGTGCGGAATCCCTTATTTGGTAAGTGGTCTCGTCGATTCGCCGGACGAGCTGAGCGCGAGGACCCCGGAGAAGCATCGGGCGATGGGAGTCGATCTGCGGCTGGGTGCCACCGCGGTGGAACTGGACATGCAGGGGCGGGTGGTCGTCGCCGAAACCGGTACCGGAGCAAGGGAACCTTTCGAGTTCGACAAGTTGGTGTTGGCGACCGGCGCCGAGCCGCTGATTCCGGCGTGGGCGCGCGATGCGGATGGGCGGATGTACCGGGGCATCAAGGCCGTCAAGACTCTGGAGGACGCGCGCTATTGGCTCGAGGTGCTCGAGGTTAGTCCTCGCCCGCACCTGCGACGTGGCCTGGTCGTTGGAGGCGGCTACATCGGACTCGAGATGGCCGAGGCTTTGCGTGAGCGGGGTTACGAGTGCACCCTGGTCACCCGGTCGCGAGTGATGAGTTCGATGGACCCGGTGATGAGCGAACGCATCGAGTCCGCCCTCGGCCAGGCCGGGGTCCAGGTGCTCACCGACACCGTGGTCGACGGCATCACGGTCGCCGACGACGGGACCAAACGCGTCCGGATGAGTGGCGGGGAGGAGATCGATGTCGATCTCATCATGCTCGGGCTCGGAGTGACGCCGGCATCTGCGCTCGGCGCCGATGCCGGACTCGCCGTCGGCGAACACGGTGGATATCTCACCGACGAGCATCAGCGGCTCGCCGAGAACGTCTGGGCGGCCGGGGATTGTTGCGAGGTGTACGACCGGATGCGGGGTAAGAATGCGTTCCTGCCGTTGGGAACCCACGCGAACAAGCAGGGGCGCATCTGCGGTTTCAATGTGATGGGTGAAAGCCGAAAGTTCAATGGTGCGCTGGGCACCGCCATCACCCGGTTCAGTGTCGGTGACACCCACGTCGAGATCGCGCGGACCGGATTGAGTATGGGGCAGGCCGTCGAAGTGGGGTACGACCCCGAAGGGTTGGTCACCGAGGGTGGCACGGCCAGTGGGTACATGGCCGAGCGTGCCCCGATCATGACGAATGTCATCGCCGATCGGGGCTCACGCAGTTTGCTGGGCGTGCAGATCGTCGGTGGTCGTGGCGCGGGCAAGCGGATCGACACGGCTGCTGCTGCTCTGTGGGGAGAGATGAGCGTCGACCATCTCGCGGAGATGGATCTGTCGTACGCGCCACCGTTTGCGACCGTATGGGAGGCGATCCAGCTGTCGGCGCGCCGGCTCGCCGACCGACTCTAGACCGGCCACCCGCGCCGGGGTGTCCGGCGCGGGTGGCCGTGGTCAGAACGAGGGTCCACCGTGGCGGTGACCTGAAGATGGATGAGAGCCATGACGGATACCCGAGGCACAGATCCGTCCGCGTCGTGGTGCGCGGGAAGGCCGGCCGGTGAGTCGCGACTGTCGGATCTGCTGGAAACGCTCCTGGTTGATTCCTCCGGCGGGCTGAGGTCCGTCGGGGAACTGCGCCTGGCGTGGCCCGGTGTGCAGCTGCTTCGGTTCACCGGACCCGAGATCACGGTCGCCGGGAGCCAGAGCGGGCCGGTGTTCTGTTTCGCGATTCGCGGCCACCTCCACACCACCACCCCGCGTCGAGCCTTCGTTCCCGGACCAGGCTGGGGATTCGCCATCGCGACTGGCGTCCAGAGCGGCTTGATGGCATTGGGCGGTAATGAGTTTCGCAATCATCTCACCTTGTCGGTGGAACTCACGCAGGAATGCTGTCGCCGGGCGGCGTATGACATCGTCGACGGACTCGATGCCCCGACTTTGCAGGCCGATCAGCCCGACGGGGTGGCCGCCTTTCCCTATGGTCCCGAATTACGTTGTGCTCTGGGGCGTTTCGTACAGGCGCTCGGTGACGAGCGATCCCGCCGGACGTTGGCACCGCTCTACTACGAAGAGATCGCTCACCTTCTGTTTCGGGTCCCGGAGGTGCGACCGGTGTTCACCTCGGCGCTACGAGACGCCGGACAGGCAGACCCCGTCCATCAAGCGGTCCGGTACATGCGGGAGAACCTCACCGCCAACATCACCGTCACCGATCTTGCGCGCGAGGTCTCGTTGAGCCCTTCGGCTTTTGCACATTCGTTCCGGGCCAGCACCGGCACAACACCATACCAGTATCTCAAGCGTGTGCGGCTCGAGGCCGCGCACACGATGCTCCTCAGCGACCCGGCGGCGTCGGTAAGCGACATCGCGCGGACCGTGGGTTACGCCAACGCCTCCCATTTCATCAGCGAATTCAAGCGGCGATTCCGGGTGACCCCGGGCGAGCTCTCCCGCGTCCACGCGGGATGAATCACGTGGTCGGTGGCGGTTCATCGGTCGATGTCACGGATGTCGGAAAATTACTGCAGGAATCAGTAATTGACGAGTGAGAGAAATCCAGATTAGGCTGAGCGCAGCCTGTGGCAGTGAGGGTGGTCACACGCAGAGCTAGTTTGCTTTTTCAATCACAGTGTGGCGCGGAGGTTTTCTGTGGCGCCACATCATCTCTGGTAAGGGGTTGCATCGCATGTCCGACAAACTGAAGTTCTTTTCCGCCGAGTGGTGTGCTGCTGCACAGGAGGCGGTCAATTCCAACCCCGAGGTGTACAAGGGTTTCAAGGATCCGGGTTCGTTCACCAATCGGATGGAGTTCGGCACGATCGGCCGCGACGATCTGGCAAGCCACCTGGAGTGGGAAGAGGCGAAGGTGACCGTGTGGACCCCGCCTCAGTTCCCCGAGGACGATCTCTGGCTGCGGATCGTCGCAAACCTCGACACCTGGCAGCGGGTCGCCGCAGGGGAGAGCGACGGCGGCAAACTGTTGCTGGCCGGCAAGATCAAGTTCGCCAAGGGGCCGATGTCGGCAGCCATCGAGAATGCGGGCGCCTTCAACGCCTTCCTCCTGTCGTGGGGACAGGTCCCGACCGACTGGGACATCTGACGACCTGACCACTCCCATCCAAGGCCATCGCGGCACGGGCAGGAGCCGGTGACAGATCGTGCTCGAAGATCTGGCCGGCTCCTGTTGTGGGATAACAACGTTCACCAAGATCAAGAGGAAGAACCCATGAGTACCGCAGAGACCACCGTATACAGCACCTCGCTCTACGACGGTGACGACGCCAACGGTGTGGCAAACGTCGTCTCCACCCTGTTGGGCCAGAATCTGGCGAACTTCCCGGCGCGGGTCAAGACCGCCAAGAAGATGTCGCGGCCGGTCACCATCTACAGCACCGACACCGAGACGGCGTGCACCATCGTTTTCGGTACCGAGGAAGCCGTTGTCTACAACGATGTCGTCGGAAAGCCGAGCGTCACCGTCATGGCGACCGTCGACCAGATCCTCGATGTGTCCCAGTTGCAGATGAAGGCCGGCGGGCTGGTGCCGGTCGGCTTCTTCACCAAACGCGGCATGGGAGTTCTCGGCCAGATCCTGGCGCACAAATTGGTGGTGAAGGGACTGCTGTCGCATACCGTGGCCTCCCTGCGGACGATCGCACTCTTGTCGGTGGTCGACTCATGACCGCTTCGGCCGCGAGACATGCTGTCGATGAGGACAATTCACCGAGATCGTCGCGGACCTTCTGGCTCCGGGCGATCGGGTTGCTGATCCTCCTCGTGGTCGTGATCTTCTATCTCACGCCGCGGATCTACAACCTGGTGGCGACGCCGTATCGACTCGATGCCGCGGTGGGGTCGGCATCGAAGTACAACCCGGCGCTCGATCGGATCGTCGGTCACGAAGAGGTCACCCTGACCGCATTCAATGCCCTCGACAGCCTCGATGCATCACTGGCATCGGTACTCAAGACCGATGCGGCTGTCGCCGACCAGCTCAAAACACTTGTGGGACAAATACGTACGGATATGGTGCCGATTCTCTCGACGGCGAATGCCAATGTCGGCGACCTCGTCGGTTCGTTGAACACCTTGACCTCGCGGATCAAGGCGCTGCAGCCGCCGGTCGACGGCGCGACGGCGGCCGTCGCGGCAGACCGCGCAACCCTGCAGGGGATTCTCGACGACGCAGCATCGACGGCGGCAAAGGTACATCAGGCCAGACTGTCTGCAGCCAACGGCGCGGGCGATCTCTCGGGAAGGTGAGGACGCGATGACATTCTTCGGACGGGCCGGCGGTCCGGCGCGAATGGTGTGGGCGGTGGTCCTGCTTGCGGTCTTGCTGCTGCTGAGTTTTGTGGTGTTCACCCTCAACGGTCGGCTCGACAACCAGCAGCGCGCCAATCTCACCACGGTCGGGGCATCCGGCCGGATCGACGAGGTCAACGACAAGGTGACCAAGGAACTCGCGCAGCTCACCGATCTGACCCACACCGCGCAGACAGCGCTCGACGCCACCCGGAAGCTCGGACCTCTGCTAACCGATCTCAACAGCGCGATCGGGGAGGCGGCAGGGTTGTTGGACTCCAGCACCGGCGGTGCGGAATTGACCAACGAGCAGTTGACGACGATCCAGGGCCTGATGGTCAAGGTCCAAAAAACCGTCACCCCACTGGTGGCCTCGGCAGGGGCGTTCGGTGATCAGGGAGATCAATTGCTCACGACTGCAAAGGGGTTGGTCGCCGACCTGCGTAGCGCGGTCGCCTCGGCCAGAACGATAAACCAGATGCTCCCGCTGCCCGGCTGATGCGGTGATCCCCAGTCGTCGCGTTCCCGCCATCACTATTCTCACGAGCTGAAAGAACGACAATGTCATCAAGTGCCGAGCACCCGTGGAATTATCACCTGGGTACTCTTGCCGATCTTCACCGGACCGACGTCCGTACCGAGGACATGCCGTATCGCGATGGCGAGACGCTACGTATGCGTCCCGATATCGATTCCGGCGAGATCCGCGGATCGAGCGGATTCGCGGTCGCCACCGAATGGATCGGTCGGGTGGCTGCCATCGTCGCGGTCGTCCTGTTCGCCCTCGTCCTGGTGACCATCCACAAGGGTCTGGCGGTCCAGCACAGTGCGCGCCAGGTCGTCGGCAACTTCCACACCGCCAACGACTATTTCGATCAACGTGCCGATCTCTCGGCACCGGCCACCGCACGGCACCAACTCGAACAGTTGCAAGGCGTGCTGACCGACCTCAACAAGTCGGCAGCGGTCGACGTCGGCAATCTCGCCGACCTCGTGCCCAACATGCAGCGGCTGTTGGCCGCAGGACAGGGCGATCAGCAGATCGCGGTGTCGCTGCAGCAGATCGCAGCCTCGCTCAAGGAGTCGGCAGGATCTCTCCGGACGATCGCGACCAGCGCCAATTCCACGGTGAGTGGTGTCAACGATCAGCTGGGTGTCGCCATCGATCTGGTGGAGGAACTCAACAACGAACTATCCAGAACCACAAAGAAACTCGCTCCGATTCCCGCTCAGAACGGACTGATCCCGCCGCAACCCGCAGGAGGTAACTGATGGTGTCCACCCGAGTGTGGCTCGTGACACTGGGCGTGATCGCCCTGGTGCCGATTCTCGTGCTGTGTGTGGTGAACCGGTTCATCCCGACGGGCACCGATCTGAAGGACCCGTTGGGCCGACCGTCTGATCTGAGCAACCAGATCATCTATTCGGCCTACCAGTTCGACGTCATCACCGCACGCCTGGACCCCAAGCACCAAGAGCTGTCCCAATCGATTCAGGTCCTCGAGACGGTCGCCACGGATCTGGCCAAACTGACCGATGCCGCGGGCCGGTTGACCGGCCTGGCCGGCACCGTCAACGAATCGACGTCAGGCGTCATCGGAATCGCGGGCGGGCTGCCGGAGAAGATCCAGACCATCACCGTCCGTTCTGATACCGCCGCACCGACCGTGTTGACGCTCGCCGGCGCCATCCAGGCGGTGACCAATCAGTTGGCAGCAGTCAACGGCGGACTCCAGACTGTCGGGTCGAGTCTGGCAACGCTCGGCCCGCGCGCGCATTCGATCGCGCAGACCTTGTCCTACATCGAGGAAGAGGCCGCGCACGTTCGCGAGCTGGGCCCGTTGCTGGCGCTCCTGGGTCCGGCAGTCAACGGCCCGCAGACGCCCGCACCTCAAGATCCGGGGCAACCGACCCTGCGCAACGAGTCATCGACGCCCTCGACCCCGCCACATCCGTCAACGGCGCCCGCCACGCCGGGCCGTTGAGTAGTAAGGAGAGATCATGATCACGACGTCAGGAAGACGATTGTCCGTGAGCTGGGCAATCGCCATTGCGCTCACGCTTGCGACCCTCATCGGCATCCTCATCGTGACGCGAGACCTCAGTATCTCCAACGACATCTTCAAAGATGGTGTGGTGCAGGCGAACAAGGTGGACCACACGACTGATAGGGCCAACGACGGCTCGGCGCAACTCCCGCCGGCCGACGACGCGATCAATCAGGGACTGCCGCAAGTGTTCGGCGTGATCGACTCTCTCAACCAGGCCAACGGCACCCTGGCCACGCTGGCCACCGACCTCCAATCACTCGGAACCGCACTGGAGAAAGCTGATCCGTCGCTGGTGAGCATCATCGGGTCGGCCGGGGAGGCGACCTCGTCGGCATCCGGGGCCACCGGTCAGGTCGGCGAGATCAACACGACGCTGGTTGGTGCCAACACCCGGGTGCAGAACCTCGGGACGCTACTCGATCGCACACAGGAACTGAGCACCATCATCGATTCCAAGTTGCGCATCGCCTTGCTGCTTCCCAAGTTTTCCAAGTGAGTACACGCGGAACCCGGCCCACCGGTACCGTGGCCGACGTCGTCGAGCATCTCGAGATGCAATCGCCCGACGACTCGGGCACGCCGGTATGGCCGGGTCTTCGCGTGTATCGTTGCAGCACTCCCCACGCGTGGCGCGGTGTGGTGAGCTCACCCTCGCTCTGCTGTGTCGTTCGCGGTCGCGTCACCATCGACGTCGCCGGACAAGGCTTCGGCGCCGACCCCTCGCACTACGTCGTGGTCCGAGCCGGAGCTGAATATACTGCGACAGTCGATGATACATCGACTGAAGGGGTGCTTTTGGGATTCGTTCTCCGGCTCGGCTCGGCACTGGTGAGCGACGTGAGCGCGGATATGGGATCGGAGTCATCGGCCACGCCCGGGGCAGCGGTGGTGCTGCCCGTCTCGGGAGTGTGGGGGTCTTCGATGACGGCACATCTGGCTGCGGCTGTCTCGCGGTTCGTCAAAGCACTCACCGATGACGGCGACCGGCGTGTGCTCGGTCCCCTGTACCAGCGCGAGATCGTGTATCGACTACTGCAACAGCCGCAGTCTGCACGTGTGCTCGGGTCCACGTCGGACGTGGCGCTGATGGCTCCGGTGATCGCCTACGCACGCGCGCACCTCACCTCCGTGATATCGGTGAGTCAACTCGCCGCGCAGGTATCGATGAGCCCGTCCGGGTTCGCCCACACGTTCCGTGCGCAGACGGGGGTCAGTCCCTATCGATTCGTCAAGGACATGCGTCTGGATCAGGCACGAATCCTGTTGTCCCAGAACGATGGCGCAGTATCCGACGCCGCGCGTGCGGTCGGATATACCTCGGTGTCGCACTTCGCGGCCGAGTTCAAACGCCGGTACGGAGTGTCGCCCGGCGATTTTCGAAAGACCGGGTCGGGCCTCAACTTCGGATCGTGCGAACCAGCAGTTCGGCGAGCGGACCCGATGACGCGGGATTCTGCCCGGTGAACAGCCCGCCGTCGGAAACCACATGTTCCTGCCACGCCGATGCGGACGATTCGAACAGCCCGCCTTCACTCTTGAGTCGGTCCTCCAATAGCCACGTGGCCTTGTCGGCGTAACCCACCTGCTGCTCCTCGACATTGGTGAACCCCGTCAATCTGCGACCGGCGAAAAGCCACGTGCCGTCTTCCCGGCGTGCGGGGAGCAGGGCGGCGGGGCCGTGGCACACCGCGGCGACGGGCCGGTCGTCAGCGTAGAACGCTCCGACGAGCTTGCCGAACCACTCCGCGGACGCGAGATCCTCCATGGGGCCGTGGCCGCCCGGAATGAACAGGACGTCGAAATCCGTGGGGTCGACGGACTCGAGCACCGACGCACCGGTGAGTTCGTCGGAGATGGAGTCGATGTAGTCGCGGATGCGCTGGCCTGCCTCGACACTGCCGCCGTTCATTTCCGGCGTGTATCCGGCCTTGTCGTCGGTGGGCGCGACTCCACCGGGTGTCGCGATGGTGATCTGGATGTCGGCGTCGCCGAAGACGCGGTGCGGAGTCGCCAGTTCCTCTGGCCAGTAACCGCACGGATGTGTAGTGCCGTCGGCGAGGGTCCAATAGTCGACACCGGTTACCGCGATCAAGACAGAAGGCAAGTCCGTTCCTTTCACTTGGGCTGGGCCACTACTTAATCAACCGCTCGCGTCGGCCCCGATCAATGGCCGAGTGGATTCTTGGCAGGAGTGGGGCATCATCATGCAGGATTCCGTTCATCGGTGACGGTGACGGTGACGGTGACGGTGACGGTGACTCGCCCGAGCCGCGATCGGGCGGCGGATCAGGGGAATGCCGTGAATCCGGCGGCACCCGGCCGTAGGCTCGACCCGTGACCACGATCGGCGCGGTGGACAGTGATCAGGGGACGAGTCCACCACGGGCGGCCCTGGTACTCGGGGCGCTGATCCTGGTGGCCGGTGTCGCCAACATCAATCTGTCCGTGGCCAATGTCGCACTCCCCGATATCGGCAAGGCCCTCGACGCCAGTTCGACGCAGCTGAATTTGATCGCCGTCGGCTACTCGCTGGGACTGGCGGCCTCGGTGCTGTACTTCGGTGTGCTGGGCGATCGTTTCGGCCGACGACGGTTGCTCATCGCCGGCATGTTGTTGACGTTGCCGGCGTCGCTGATCGCCGGTTTCGCGGTGGGCCCGAACGTCTTGTTCGCCGCACGCGTCCTCGGCGGGATCTCGGCCGGTCTGGCTTATCCGACGACCCTGGCGATCATCACGGCCCTGTGGACCGGTGCCCGCCGCACCGGCGCGATCGCGGCGTGGTCGGCGATCGGCGCGGCGATCTCGGCGACCGGACCCGTCGTGTCGGGGGCGTTGCTGGAGCAATTCGCCTGGCAATCGGTCTTTTTGGTGACGCTACCGCTCGCCGTGCTCGCGCTGGCCGGCGCGTGGTTCCTGGTGCCTCCCGACCGCGGCGACACCGCCGTCGCCGTCGACAACCTCGGCGGCGTCCTGTCGATCGTGCTGGTGGGTGCCACCGTGCTGGCGATCAACTTCGCCCCGCTGAGCAACATGCGGACCGCGGTGTGGGTGCTCGCGGCGATCGCGATGGTCTCGATCGTCGTGTTCGTGTGGCGCCAACTTCGGATCAGGGTGCCGCTCTACGACTTCCGGATCGCATCTCGGCCGACGTTCTGGGTGGCGGCGGTCGGCGGCATCGTCATCTTCGGCACCCTGATGGGCGCGATGTTCGTCGGTCAGCAGTATCTGCAGAACGTGCTCGGCTACTCCACTCTCGCCTCGGGTGCGATGGCCCTGCCCGCCGCCGCGGCGATGGTGGTGGTCGCACCGCAGTCGGCGAAACTCGTGGAGTCCATCGGATCTCGCTACACCCTGCTCATCGGGTACCTGTTCATCATTCTCGGCCTGGCACTGGCGCTGATCATGTGGCACGACACCGCGCCCATCTGGTCGGTGATCGGTACCTACATCCTGATCGGCGCGGGCGTCGGATTCGCCGGAACCCCGGCGTCGCATTCGTTGACCGGCTCGGTGCCGGTCTCACGCGCCGGAATGGCATCGAGCACCTCGGATCTGCAGCGCGATCTCGGTGGCGCGATCATGCAGTCGGTGCTCGGGGCGATCCTCACCGCCGGGTACGCCAAGACGTTGACGGCGGCGATCTCCGCCTCACCCGACGCCGACCACGTCAGCAGCGAGACCCAGGCGGTGCTCACCAAATCATTTGCCAGCGCCGCGGATCTGGCACAACGCTATCCGCAGTATTCGCACGAGATCATCACCGCCGCGCGCGATGCCTTCGTGCACGGTGACGCCCGGGCGAACGCGGCGGCCATCGTCATCGTCGGATGCGGCGCCCTGCTGGTGGCCGTGTGCTATCCGAAGGCGGCAAAGGAACGAGAAGCGATGCGCCGCTACGCCACCGAACGCGGAGTATCGGCCTCCGACGACACCTGAGCGGTGCTCAGGTCACCTCGAACGACGGGCTGACACCGACGATCGGGCGCAGGCGACCGGTCGACGACTTGACGTCACCGAAATACCGGATGCGATGACGACCGGCTGCGCCCTGCGGGATTCGCCACGTGATGGTCACGATCGATGCCGAATCCTGACCGTCGGGGCGCTTCCAGTCGAGTTCGCTTGCCGCCCCGGTGTCGTCCTCCGCGGTGATCCAGCGTCCCCCGTCGAAACGCTCGATCACGTAGTAGCCGTCGGTGGGCCGGGACCCGTCGGGGGGCACACGTCGCACACGATTGCTCGGATGTGCTCCGGAGAACGCCACCGAGACCGATTGTCCGGCAACGTAGGTGGCTTTGGGCGTGGCGACGACCGCGCCGAAGGTGGTGTCGCGGACCGGACTGTCGGCGGGGACCGGCGCGAGGAGATTCGGCTGCAGCCCGCTGGTGTCGGCGGGTGTCGGTCCGAGATCGCCGCGCCTTCCCGCGGCCATCGTGCGGGCCAACCGGTCGAACTCCTGCATGTAGGCGCACAACGTGTAGCGCCCGAACAGTGTCTCGCCGCCCTCGTACTGTTGCGACAGGAACTCCTCCGGCGTCGTCACGTACTGGCTGTAGCCGTTGGCGTAACCCTGCATCAGCACGTTCTCCAGTGGCACGCGCAGTGCGTCGGCAACGATCCGCCGGATGCGCAACCCGGCGACGATGGTGAATTCGGCAGGCCCGCAAGCCAGGACGAGGTCACCGATCCGGATCAGCTGGATCGGCAGCACCTGCTGTATCCAGGGTCGCGGGGGAAGGTAGCCGAGTGGGAACAGGTCGAACTTCGGTGCCTGGATCGCGACCGCCCAGTCCGGCGGCGTCGCGCTGGTGTCGACGCCGAGGGCCTGCGCGAACGGCAGCGTCACACCCTCCTGGAGAAAACTCAGCTGGCTCCGCGTGTTGTCCTCGGTGCTGGTGGCCGCGGCGGCCGCACCCATGATCGCCGGGGTGGTGCGCGTGGGTTTTCCGTCCGGGGTGTAGTGGCCGTCGATCCGGATGTCGGAGAGATCGAGGAAGCGATAAGCGTAGCTGATGGCGCCGGTCAACGGCCGTGCTGCGGCGAAAGCACGTTGCGCGGCGCGATATTGGCGGTCGCCGATCATCACCCGGTTGGTGCGGTGGTCGGCGGTGGGTCCGCCGGGGTGCATCTTGCGCAGCCACAGGTTCGGTGTCATGTCGCCGGCGTTGGTCTGCGGGAATGCCGCCACCACGCCGGGATTCGCGCTCTCGGCCAGATAGGAGGCGTAGCCCTTGTTGTCACTGGAGATCAGGGTGTTGGCGTCGGTGAGCGAGGTGCCGTGCGTGGCGAACCAGGTGATCTCGCCGATCACGGTGCCGCCCTGGCGCAGTCGCAACGCGGTGACCTGCGGGTCGATGTGTTCGGGGAAGTGCTTCTGGTCGGCTGTCGGATTGCGGACGAACGCCTGCACGGACCGGTTGGCACTTGCGTCGTGCAGCTCGCTGTGGCCGAGCTCGAGAGTTCCCGGAGCGAGACTGTTGTGCGCGGCGACGATGGCCTCGACGATTCCGTCGACCTCGGCGCGATACGAGTTCTCCCGATGCCCGAGTGCGGCAAGGACATACGCATAATCCCAGGCGGTACCGCCGCACGAGTTGTGATTGTGCGTGGCGTTGATGTTGACGTTCTCGTTGGTGTAGGCGTTGCCGAAGCGTTGTGCCAGCGCCTTCATCACACCGATGCGGTGGGATTCGAAGATGCACGCGAGATCGGCGTTGACGAAGACGATCCGGGTACCGGTGGCGGCGTCGGCGATGATGTAGGCACGCGCCCACACGCGTTGCAGGAGGCCGGTGGCCACCTGCGAGAGATCGGAGTAGCCCATCATGCCTTGTCCGGCAATGGCTCCGGTGATGTCACCGCGTCCGGCGCCGACGAGATAGCCGCCCGATGGTGCCGCCTGTGCTGGACCGGGGGTACCGGCGACACCGGCCAAGCCGAGTGCTGTGGCCCCGACCGCCGCTCCGGCCAGTAACCCTCGCCGGCTGACCCCGGCTGCTCTCGCGGTGTCCGTCATCGTTGTCGCCCCTCCGAACCGGTCCTGCCCGCATCGTCGGCGGGTGCCGCCATTGCGGCAAAAGTGGTGGCCAACAAGGCGATATGGCGCCGCGCGGCGTCGCTGTCATGATCGGTCAGCCACGACAGCGTCAACCCGTCGAGCGACGAGGTGACGATGTGGGCGAGTTCGTCGGTCGGCATCGTCCACCGCAGTGACATCGTGTCGGCGATGAAGCGCAGGGCGTCGGCAACCGCCGACCGATAGACCTCCCACTGGCGACGCCCGGCTTCCGGATCGTGGCGCATCGCGTGAGTGGCGACCTCCAGCAAGGCGATCTCTCGCCTCGGATCGCTCTCCAGGAGGCGCAGATAGGCGTCCATCGCCGCGGTCAGCACCTCGGTGAGTCCGGTACCGGGGTCGGTGAGTTCCACGCTGAGCAGCGCGCCGAGCCGTTCGGCGCTGGTGATCTCCTCGATCACGGCGCTGATCAGTGCCTCGCGTGAGGAGAAGATGTAGAACAGTGCGCCCTGCGGCATGCCGGCCTCGCCGACGATCGCCCGGGTGGTCGCCGCGGCGAGTCCGTCGCGCGCGATGACCCGGATTGCGGCGTCGATCAGCTCCGCACGTCGCTCGTCGAACGTCATTCGGCGCATCGAGAATCCCCCCCGGATCAGTTGATCGTTCGGTCAACTATGCATCACGGGGGGTGATCTGTCGCGCGGATTGCAGGAATTCGTCAGATCGTGTGGTCGTGCAGGGTGGGCAGACTGTCATAGGCGTTGCGGATGTGGCGGGCGGCGAGTCGGGACGCGCGACCGGCGTCGCCTGCGCTGATGGCGTCGAGGATCTCGCGATGCTCGGTCATCAATGCCGCGCGGAGTGCGGACCAGTCCTCGACGTCGGTGAAGGCAGCGAGGATCGCGCGACGCTGGGCATTGCGAATGGCGACCGTCATCGCGGTGACGAGCCGATTGCCGCCGGCCTCGGCGATGGCGGTGTGAAAGGCGATATCGGCGTCGTTGAAGGCGGCTCGATCGTCGACGGCGGCCTCCATCGCGGCCATCGCCTCGTGGACCGGTGCAAGGCGTGCGGGATCGTGTGCCCGCGCTGCCAATTCGACGCTCGAGGACTCCAGGGTCACCCGCGCGTCGACGACGTCGGCGAACGCGAAGTTCGACAGCGCGATGTGCAGGCGCAGAAAGTGGGTCAGGGCCTCGGCGGGCATCGCGGCGACGAAGGTGCCGGCGCCGGAACCGCTGCCGACCGCCGATCGGAGCACGCCCTGGGCCTCGAGGACGCGCAACGCCTCGCGGACCGCGGGCCGGCTGACCTGCAGGCGCGCGGCGAGATCGCGCTCGGGTGGTAGCGGATCGCCGACACCCAATGCTCCGGAGAGGATTTGCTCCTCGATCGCGTCGATCACCATCTCGTAGGTGCGGGTACGCGCCACCGGTTGCCAGTTCGGGCTGGGCGCGGACGCCGTCGCAGATGACCGGCCGATCGTCATGGGAACCACCTTCCGTGCGGAGTCGGTGGCCCCGCGTCGATCCGGGTCGCTCTGTTGACAGGCGCGACGGGATCACCTTACCGTGAATCGTGTGGTCAGACCACAGGTCTTTCCAGCTCACAGCCCAGCCATCTCCCGCGGAGTCCGTATGCGCATCCCCGATCAGCTCGCCCGGCCATCGATCGTTCGGTCGGGGCACCCGTGATGAGGGTCGCCCTGTTCGCCACCTGCTTCAACGACACGATGTGGCCCGGTACGCCCCGGGCGACCGTGCTGCTCCTCGAGCGACTCGGCGTCGAGGTCGAGTTCCCCGTCGAGCAGACCTGCTGCGGCCAGATGTTCACCAACACCGGCTATGCCGACGAGGCGATCCCCGGTGTGCGACAGTTCGCCGACGTCTTCGGTGGGTACGACGCGGTCGTCGCCCCCTCGGCCTCCTGCATCGGCTCTGTGCGCCACCAGCATCCGGGGCTGGCGGCTCGCTCGGGCGATCACGGGTTGCAGGACGCGGTGGCTGCCTACACACCGAAGGTGTACGAACTCAGCGAATTCCTCGTCGACGTCCTCGGTGTCACCGACGTCGGCGCGTACTTCCCGCACCGGGTCACCTATCACCCCACCTGTCATTCGCTGCGCATGCTGCGCGTCGGCGACAAACCGCTGCAACTGCTCCGGGCGGTCAAGGGCATCGACCTCGTGGAACTGCCTGCCGCCGAACAATGTTGCGGATTCGGTGGCACCTTCGCGATGAAGAACGCCGACACCTCGGTGGCGATGGGCTCCGACAAGTCCGCACATGTCAAGGAGACCGACGCCGAAGTGCTGGTGGCGGGAGACAATTCCTGCCTCGCCCACATCGGCGGACTACTCAACCGGGAACGCGCCGGGGTGCGGATGATGCACCTCGCCGAGATCCTCGCCTCCACCGAGAAGGAGTCGGCATGACCACCTCTCGCGACCCGGTGCACGAGATGCCCACGATGGCACCGTCACTGGCGTTGGGCTCCGGCCATCCGCACGTCGGGGTCACCTCGACCTTCGTCGGAATGCCGAAGTTCCCCGAGGCCGCCAGGACCGAGCTGGCCAACACCACTCAACGTCGAAACCTCGCCCACGCCACCGGGATCATCCGCACGAAGCGGGCCGGGGTGGTCGGCGAACTCGACAACTGGGAGCAGTTGCGCGTCGCCGCCGAACAGATCAAGAACCGTACCCTGCGCAACCTCGACCGCTATCTGATCGAGTTCGAGGAGAAGGCGAGTGCCGCCGGGGCCGTGGTGCACTGGGCCCGGGATGCGCAGGAGGCCAACCGGATCGTCGTCGACCTGGTTCGTCAGACCGGAGCCGACGAGGTGGTCAAGGTCAAATCGATGGCCACCCAGGAGATCGAACTCAACGAAGCCCTGCAGGAGGCGGGCATCGACGCCTGGGAGACCGATCTCGCCGAACTCATCGTCCAACTCGGCGACGACTGGCCCAGTCACATCCTCGTGCCGGCCATCCACCGCAATCGCAGCGAGGTCCGCGAGATCTTCCGGCGACGGATGAAAGAGGTCGGCCGCCCGGCACCCGACGATCTCACCGACGATCCCAAGCGGCTCGCCGAGGCCGCACGACTTCACCTGCGCGAGAAGTTCTTACGCGCCAAGGTCGGCATCAGCGGCGCGAACTTCGCGGTCGCCGACACCGGCAGTCTCGTCGTCGTCGAATCCGAGGGCAACGGCCGCATGTGCCTGACCCTGCCGGAAACGCTGATCTCGGTGGTCGGGATCGAGAAGATCCTGCCCACCTGGTCCGACCTCGAGGTCTTCCTGCAGGTGCTACCGCGGTCGAGTACCGGGGAGCGCGAGAACCCGTACACCTCGATCTGGACCGGCGTCACCCCCGGCGACGGACCCCAGAACGTGCATATCGTCTTGCTGGACAACCATCGCACCGACGTGCTCGCCGACGAGGTCGGCCGAGATGCGTTGCGCTGCATCCGATGTTCGGCGTGTCTGAATGTGTGTCCGGTGTACGAGCGCGCCGGCGGACACGCCTACGGTTCGGTCTATCCCGGGCCGATCGGCGCGATCCTCACCCCGCAGCTACGGGGTACATCGTCGGCGGTCGACAAGTCGCTGCCGTTCGCCTCCAGTTTGTGCGGGGCATGCTTCGATGTGTGTCCCGTGCGTATCAACATCCCGGACATATTGGTGCACTTACGAACCCGAGTCGTCGATGAGAAGCGCGGTGGTCTGCCGAGCGGTGAGGCCGCCGCGATGAAGGCCGGTGCGTGGATGTTCGCCGACCACCGCCGCCTCGAGGCAGCGCAGAAGGCGGCCACCACCAGTCACCGGTTCTTCGGCAAGCGCACGACGATCGGTGCCCTGCCGTGGCCGTTGTCGGCGTGGAGCTCGGCCCGTGACGTCCCGGTGCCGCCCGCGGAATCGTTTCGCGACTGGTGGAAACGCGAACGCGGGAACCGTGCGGCCGGGGAGGAGGACCGATGAGCGCCCGCGAGGAGGTCCTGACCCGTGTGCGAGCCGCGATCTCCGACGTCGACGACGCCACACGTGAAAGCGACATCGACTGGGACTACGGACAAGCGGTGCCGACCGGTGATCTCGACACCGTCGAACGATTCGCCGAGCGCGTGGCCGACTACCGTGCCGTCGTCGAACGCGTCAGAGAACACGACCTGGCACAACGGATCTCTGCGGCGCTGGCCGACGTCGACGGGCCGGTGCTCGCCGACCCGGCGTTGCGCTCGCTACTGGGCGTCGAGGAGAACTGGATCGATGACGAGACACTCTCCCCGACGCAGCTCGACCGGGTCGGTGCGGTGGTGACCACGGCCGCCGTCGGGATCGCCAACACCGGCACCATCGTGTTGGACCACGGCGCCGGGCAGGGTCGGCGTGCGTTGTCGCTGGTGCCCGACGTCCACCTCTGCATCGTCGACGCCGCACAGATCGTCAGCGACGTCCCCGAGGCCGTCGCTCGGCTGATCGCCGACGGTGCTGCCGCACGCCCGCAAACCTGGATCAGCGGGCCCAGCGCCACCAGCGACATCGAACTCGACCGTGTTGAAGGCGTGCACGGTCCGCGCACCTTGCACGTGGTGATCGTGGGCTGAGAGCGGGGTGGGCGGATTGTCCCGCCGTGGGCAGCGATCAACTGACAGATCGTCGGTTGCCGGGTGGAGGTGGACGCAGCACAGTATCGCCATGACAGCTACACCCGATATTTCCGCCGATCCGGCAGCCGTCGAGTACGGCGGCAAGGTTCTCGCCGTCGAACCCGGCGGCAACGAGCCGATTCCTCTCGAGGCCCGGCACGGCAAACCCCGCGGCCTGTTCTGGACGTGGACGGCGCCGAACCTGGAGTTCGCCACGATCTTCGTCGGCGTCATCTCGGTCGCCTACTTCGGGCTGTCATTCTGGCAGGCCGTCGGCGCCGTGGTGCTCGGCAACCTGCTCGGTGCGGTCGCGCACTTCCTGCTCTCCGCCGAGGGACCGCTGCACGGTGTACCGCAGATGGTGTTGGGGCGCTTGGCCTTCGGTCACAATGGCAACATCCTGCCGGCGACGTTCATGGCGGTGATGTGCGGCGTCGGGTGGTTTGCCACCAACAGCGTCAGCGGGGCCTTCGCCCTGGCGACCCTGCTCGGCATCACGCCGCTCGCCGGACTCATCGTGATCGTGGTGCTACAGACGGCATTTGCGTTCTTCGGCCACAATCTGGTGCAGCGCTTCGAGCGCCTGGCGGCCCCGATCCTCGCGATCGTCTTCCTCATCGGCGCGGTCATCATCTTCAGCAAGTCCGACGTGTCGGCGGGATCGGCCGAGGGTGGTTTCTCGATGGGGGGCTTTCTCCTCGCCGTGGGCGCCTCGTTCGGCTACACGGCGGGCTGGACGCCCTACGCCGCGGACTACACCCGCTACCTGCCGCCGACCGTGTCTAAGATGCAGACCGGACTGTTCGCCTCGGCAGGCCTGTTCCTCTCGTGCACGCTGCTGATGGTGGTCGGCGCCGCGTCGATGACGATCGGTGCGCCGACGTCGGACAACCCCACGGACGCATTCACCGCCAACTTCCCGTCGGCCATCGCCGACCTCACCCTGCTGGCCATCGCGGTGGGAGCGATCGCAGCCAACGCCATCAATGTGTACTCGGGCGCAATGGCTTTCGTGACAATGGGGTTCAAACTCCCGGTCGGCGCGCAGCGGGCACTGGTGTCGGTGTTCTTCGGTGTCGTCGGGTTCCTCGTCGCCTGGTGGGCGCTGGCCGACGCCGCGGCCTCCTATGAGGCGTTCCTGCTGCTGGTCGCGTACTGGATCGGTCCCTGGCTCGGTGTGGTCTTCGCCGACCGTGTGCTGCGACGCGAGCCGCCGTCACTCGAACTCCTCTATGACCGCAAATACACCAACTGGGGTGGACTGGCTGCATTCGTCATCGCTCTCGTCGCCTCGGTCCTGTTGTTCTGCAACCAGGAACGCTTCGTCGGCTTCGTCGTCCGGGCGGTACCCGAACTCGGTGACATCGGCGCCTTCGTCGGCTTCGCCATCGCCTTCATCGCCTACCTCCTCCTGGCCCGCTCCCGGGTCGAGAAGTCGGTGCAGCAGTACGGCTGACACGAGGCGTAGGGTTCCAGCGTTTACTTGCGGCGGTCTCGAGGCTCGCCGCACGCGGCTCGCACCTCGACCATCGGGGGGACCGTTCCCATCCCGGTGGCCGTCCCACCCCGCGCGGAATGCTCCAGGCCTTCCCATCCGATGGCCGCCCCATCCCGATGGTCGAGGTGCCGAGGAGCGCTAGCGACGAGCCTCGAGACCTGTTGTGCTGAAAGGATTCCGGGGCACGGTGGTGCGGTTTCAGCGCTGCTGCAAGTGGTCTCGAGGCTCGCCGCACGCGGCTCGCACCTCGACCATCGGGGGGAGACGACTCGCCATGGAAGGATACTCGCCCCTTCCCGGTGGTCGTCCCATCCCGATGGTCGAGGTGCCGAGGAGCGCCTGCGACGAGCCTCGAGACCTGTTGTGCTGAAAGGATTCCGGGGCACGGTGGTGCGGTTTCAGCGCTGCTGCAAGTGGTCTCGAGGCTCGCCGCACGCGGCTCGCACCTCGACCATCGGGGGGAGACGACTCGCCATGGAAGGATACTCGCCCTTCCCGGTGGTCGTCCCATCCCGATGGTCGAGGTGCCGAGGAGCGCCAGCGACGAGCCTCGAGACCCCTTGTGCCGAAAGGAGTCCGGGCCACAGGCGGCACCACACCTCGACCATTGGGAGGGGATTTCACTATGGAGTTCTCAAACAACAGATGCGGTCCCGGCGATGCCGGGTGCAAGGAATCAGGTAGTGGGGCAGGGTAGGTCAGGCTGCGGCGTCGTCGAGTCGCATGGTTCTACGGTGATACGACGGCACGGGTCGGCGTTTCGGATCCACGCTGGCGGGTGGGATCAACCAGGGGTGCCGGTCGAAGCCCATGATGATGTCCCACCCGTGGTGATGCACATCATCGTGGCAGCTGGTGCACAGCAGGCATCCGTTGTCGAGGTCGGTGGGACCACCATCGGCCCAGTGGTGCAAATGGTGTCCTTGGCAGCGCCCGGCGTGCGCGCCGCATTTGATGCATCCGCGGTCACGCACGAGTAGGGCTTTGCGTTGGCCGGGGGTGAAGAAGCGTTTTTCTTCGCCGACGCTGAGGGGCACCCCGTTGGGGTCGAGGATGATTTTGGTGATGGTTGTGTCGCACGACAGCATTTTCGCGGTTGCTTCGGTGATGGCGCCCATGTTCTGCAAATTCCCGCCCAGTGCCGGGTTGTCCGCCGACCAGGTCCACAACAACCCGTTGGTCGGTTTCGCCGAGAACGTGGTGTCGGCCAAGCCTCGTGCCGCGAGTTCAACAATCGTCTCGAACGCGGCCGCGCAGATTTGTTCGGGTGTGCGGGGGTCAGGGGAGCCGTCGGGTTGAGGTTTGGGTGCCGACAAGGTTTCCATCAGAGTTCTGGTTTTCTCCCCCGCGATGATGTCGAGGTTCGCCGAGATCTCCAACCGGCCGTCGTCGGTGATGCGGTCGCTGTAGGAGTTGATCGACTTGTCCTCCGCGGCCGGTAACCCGCCCGGTGTCTCGGCCGCCAACTCGTTCCCCAGCTGCCGCGCGTAGGTGGTGATCTCGGCGGGGGTGAAACCGGCAAAGTAATGCGACAGCAGCTTTTGGAGGTATTCACACCGTCGCACGGTGTCCAAAGGTTCGGGGCATCGGGTATCGATGTGCGCCAACCCGCGCACGATGGCATCGGCGTGTTCGGACGAGATGGACCCGTCCGCGGCATGTGCCAACAACAGATCCACATCGGTGGTGGCGGCGACCCGCACATACCGACCTGCGACGGCAGGTGCGCAACCCATGCTGATCAACAACTCCCGCAGTCGGGTGGTCTTGTGATCGGCCACGCCCAGCCGGTCCATCTCGCCGGTGAGGGTGGTGGCGTGGTGATCAACCAGATTGCGCAACAACAGGACTTGTTTCATCGCGCCGAAGGCTTGCGGCCCGGTCATCTCCGGATTCCATTGCAGGTCGCTGAGTTGGGTGACGATATCGGCGAAGATCGCCTCGGCGTCAACATCTTTGACGTCAAGAGTTGTGGTGGTGTCGATCATGGGCCCCTCCCCGATGGCTGATCGGTGTGATGGGTCCACTCTACTCGAACATATGGATCAGGGCAAGGGTGTTCGAGAATTCTGTGGAAGGAAAGGTGCTTGTGGACAACAGGTTTCGGTGGTGGGCTGGCGGCAGTTTTCTGTCGGTGGGGTGTGGTAGGCGGTGCGGCTTTCGCTGTGAGCCGCATCGATGTGATTGGGAAGCTTGTTGTCTCAACGGGTCTCGAGGCCCGGCGCCTGGGGCGCCGTGCACCTCGACCATCGGGAATAGGGTGCTCGTCGCTCGGAGGAGGGCGCCTTGACCATCGGGCGGAGGGGGTCGCTGGTGCCGGACGGGTTCGTCGACCAGCGGATGGCTGCGGCGGGAACTCACCGCTGATCTGCATCCCGGGAGTGGAAGACGTTGATGGCCACCAGGATTGATGCGTACATGGCCGGGGCGGTCGGGTCGAAGCCGAGTAGGGCGCGAATACGGTCGAGGCGCTGATACAGACTCTGGCGCCCGATGTGGAGGGTCTCGGCCGAGCGGGTGGCGCTGCATCCGTGAGTGAGATGGACTTCGAGGGTGCGGACGAGTTGCGAGGACGACGTCGCATCGTGGCGTACAAGCGGGGCGATGATGCGGCTCAGCTCGCTGCGTAGACCGTCCGACAACTCACGCGCCGCGGCGTCGGAGACGAGTTCACGGCTGGTCCTGATGTCGGCGGCCGTACCGCCGGCAGAGCGCAATTCGACTGCCACACCCAGCCTTTCCGAACAAATGCGGAGTTCGTCGGCCAACGTCAGGGCAAGGCCGGGACCCGCGCCCGTGTCGGCGAGCGGGCATGGGGTCCCGACGACGACGGTGAGGCGGCCGAGGCGCCGCGGATCGTCGGCCAGCGCCGCGCGGACCTGCTCGGCCGGCTCGGTGAGTTCGGTGTCGGTGGTCACGACGAGGCCGTAGACGGTCGCATCGACGGTGGCGTGGACGAGTCCGCCGAGATCCGCGGCCGCCGACAACGCCGTCTCGACCATCCGGGTGTCGGGTGCGTGGCCGGCCACCGGCACGAGCACGGCCTTGTCGCCGACCGGTAACCCCGACGTCGACAGCCGCGCAAGAAGATCCGCGCGCCGCAGAGGCCGACGGTCGACGAGCTCGGCCACCAGTTGCGCACCGATGGACGACCGCCCACCGGATCGGGTCAATACCGCCGCCAGCGGTCCGGCTCCGACACCGAGCAGCGCCTGCACACGTGCGGCGGGTATCGAGGACGCGCTTGGTCCCGCGAAGACCTGCCCGATCTCGCGGCCGCGCAAGGTGATCGGTTGCGCGGCGATCGCACCGTCGACCACGCGCCACGCGGCCCGGTCGTCGTCCACACCGTGCACCGCCAGCAGGGCGCCGCCACCACCCACCACGACGAGCGGCGTCCCGGTCACCTCGGCGATGTGCTCGATCATCGCGGCCGCGGCGCCGCGGGCGAGGTCGTCGTGCAGGGTTGCGTCGAGTCCACTGCGCAGCCGCAGGTCGCCGACCTCCTCGGACACGATCTCGGTATTGGCCGTCCGGCACACCTCGATGAACGGCACGATCCGCGTCAATTCGATGATCGGCAGGTGCGCGGCCGAGCCCTCCCGGATCATCTCCTCGGGTACCGCGTCGAAGCTGCGTCCGACCTCGAACGCCAACCCGGCGACGCCGCGTTCGGCCAGGTCACGCACATAATGGCGACGGGTACCGGCGTCCAGGCCGGCCAAGCCCAGGCCGGTGGTGAGCAATAGTTCGCCACCGGTCAGCAGTGGGCCGATCTCGAAGATCTCGCTGGAATGCACCCAGCTCACCGCAGCGTCGAGCCGGTCGTGCGCGGTCAGCACACGTGGGGCGGCCGGGGCGAGGTGCGTCTCGACCATGTGCCGCAGGGTGAGCGACGGTGCGGCGGGCAGCGGAGATTCAGACACGACGCCGACGATATGCCCGTTGACGCTCACTCGCGACCGGACGATTTGTCGGTTGAGTACGGCCGCGCCCGACGGCACCCTCGAAGCATGACCTCCACGATTGCCGACACCGGGCTCGACCCGCGATCACTGCTCGACGTCGCCTACGGCCAGGCGCAGACCGGTCTCGCCGAGGGCGGTATCCCCATCGGTGCCGCCCTGTTCGCCGCCGACGGCACCCTGCTCGGTCAGGGCCGCAATCGGCGCGTGCAGCATGACGATCCGTCGGTGCACGGCGAGACCGACGCCTTCCGCGCCGCCGGCCGGCAACGGGACTACTCCTCGACGATCATGGTCACCACCCTCGCCCCCTGCTGGTACTGCAGTGGGCTGATCCGACAGTTCGGGATCGGGTCGGTGGTCATCGGCGAGACGACGAACTTCTCCGGCGGTCAGGACTGGCTGCGTGAGCTCGGAGTGCAGGTCACCATCGTCGACGACGGCCGCTGCATCGCGATGATGAGCGGCTTCATCGAGAGCCATCCGCACCTGTGGAACGAGGACATCGGTGTCGCCGACACCGTCTCCGACCCAGCCGAGGAGACAGCATGACCGCCGCGAACCCCCGAACCGCGAACCCCCAAACCGCCAGCCCCATCCTCACCGTCGATCTGCAGCAATGGCGGCAGGGCGGGGACGCCGCAGCGCAGGTGTGTGCCGCCGTCGACGAATCCCTGCAGAAGGCCGGTTTCCTGCTGGTGACCGGACACGGGATCGATCCGTTCCTTCCGGCGGCGTTGCGTGCCGCGGCCCGTGAATTCTTCGCCCTGCCCGCCGATGTCAAGGCACAGTATGCGGTCGGCGTCGGCGGTCGCGGATGGATCGGCCCGGGTCTGGAGGCCAACGGTTACGCCGAGGGCACCGAAACACCACCGGACCTGAAGGAGACCTACAATTCCGGCGCACAGACTCCGGTCGGGATTCCCGAGGTCGACGACTACTGGTTCGCCCCCGACGTCTGGCCCACCGAGACCCCGCGACTGCGGGAGTTGTTCACCGCGTGGACCTCTCAGATGAAGGCACTTTCCGACGACCTGCTCGCGCTGATGGCCGAGGCGCTCGGAAAGGCCGGTGAGGACAATCCATTCCGCAATCTGGCGGGCAATGCCACCTGGACGTCGAACATCAACCACTATCCGCCGATGACGGTTGTCGGCGACCCCGAGCCCGGGCAGTTCCGGATCGGCCCGCATACCGACTTCGGCACGGTCACCGTTCTCGACCGTGAACCGGGAGCCGGTGGCCTACAGGTGTACAGCGACGAAAGTGGTTGGGCCGACGCCCCGTACGATCCGACCGCACTCACGATCAACATCGGCGATCTTCTCGAGTACTGGTCGGGTGGACGGTGGCCGGCCGGGCGTCATCGTGTGCTGCCACCGCAGCCGGAGAGCCCGGAGGAGGATCTCGTGTCATTGATCTTCTTCTACGAGCTCGATCACGACGCCGTCGTGACTCCGCTGGCTCCGCCGGTCGGTCGGGTCTCGGGGCGGCCCGATGTGATTGCCGGGGAGTTCATCAAGGAGCGGTTGGACGCGATCACCCTGGGGTGACTAGAATTCCGGCGTCACGACTCGTCGGCGAGCCAGCGGCAGCCTTCCTCGTAGGCGAGATCGGCGGCCTCGAAGACGACGTCGGTGGCCATGACGATGTTCTCGGCGCCGAGTGTGGCGGTCAGCCCGGACCTGTCGAGGCGGCGCCGCATCGCCGGGTTGACCCCGGCGAGAATGAAACGTCCGCCCCGACTGCGGAGTTCGGCCGTGCGCGCGGCCAGCCCTTGGCCACTCGCGGGACCTCCGCCAACAGTGACGTGCCCTAATAGTGCACCGCGGTGACCTATCAGGTTGCCGCGCAAGCATTGCGGGCGCCACTGGCCCGACTCGAGGAGTGGCTGCAGGCCAACACAGCGGTCATGGCCACCCTCTTCCTCGTCATCGGGGTGATGCTGATCGGCAAGGGCATCTCGGCACTCGCCTGACCCCGTGCGTCACGGTGTGACGATCGCGAAATCCGGATCGGGCGAATCGAGGTAGCCGGCGAGTTCGGTGAACAGTGCACCGTCACCCTCGATCTCGACCGAACCATCGGCCACTGCCGCCGCGGGATCGGCCGCGGCGAGAACGATGGCAAGCAGTTCTGCGCGGGTGCAGGTCACCGTCAGTCCGGCCGTCGGCGTTTCGTGTTCGGGAGACAGATCGTGGTGGACGAGAACGCCGTTGCGGAGCTCTGTTCGATGCTTTCGCTCCTCGTCGGTGATCCGCCAGTCGATGATGATGTGGGCATCGAATGCCGCAGGTCCGTTGACCCGCAACGAGACTGCGTCGAACAGTTGCTCCACCGACAGGGCTGCGGCGATATCGGGAGCCGAGGTGGTGGTCGGCGTACCGATTGGCCCGTGCCGTAGTTCATACGCGCCCATCAGATAGAAGTTGCGCCAGGTGCCGTTCTCCGAGCCGTAGCCCAGTTGCTCGTAGGTGTCGGCCTGCAACTGCTTGGCCTCGACGTTGCCGGGGTCGGCGAAGATCACGTAATTCAGCACAGTGGCCACCCAGCGGTAATCGCCATCGTCAAAAGACTTGCGGGCCTTGGTGATAACCTCGTCGGCACCGCCCATGAACTCCACGTGACGGGTCGCCGACGCCACCGGCGGATGTTCCCACAGGTGTGCGGGATTGCCGTCGAACCAGCCCATGTACCGCTGGTAGATGGCTTTGACGTTGTGGCTCACCGAGCCGTAATAGCCGTGGGTGTGCCAGGCATTGGTCAATGCGGGCGGCAACTCGATGTCCTCGGCGATCTCGAGTCCGGTCTTGCCCTGGTTGAGCGCGCGCAACGTCTGATCGTGCAAATACGCATACAGATCACGTTGCAGTGCCAGGAATTCGGTGAGTTCCTCGGTGCCCCAGGTGGGCCAGTGGTGGGAGGCGAAGAGCACATCGGATCGTCCGGCGAAGGTGGTGATGGCCTCGGTGAGGTACTTGGCCCACACGTGCGGATCGCGGACCAGCGCTCCGCGCAGCGTCAGTAGGTTGTGCAGGGTGTGCGTGGCGTTCTCCGCCATGCACAGTGCGCGCATCTGCGGGAAGTAGAAGTTCATCTCCGCGGGCGCCTCGGTGCCCGGGGTCATCTGGAATTCGATGGTGACGCCGTCGACGGTCTCGACGTGGCCGGTGGTGGAGATGTCGATGGTGGGCAGGATCAGCGTGGCGGTGCCTGTCGAGGTCGACTGACCCAGGCCCGCGCCGATCGCGCCCTGCGGCCCACGGGGTAGCGCCGCACCGTACATGTAGGCGGCTCGACGGCCCATCGCCGTTCCGGCGTAGACATTTTCGGCCACGGCATGCTCGACCATCCCGACCGGTGCGATGACCACGCATTCTCCGGCATCGACGGCCTCCTGCGTGGTCACCCCCTTGACACCGCCGAAGTGGTCGATGTGCGAGTGGGTGTAGATGACCCCGGTCACCGGCCGCTCACCACGGTGGGCGCGGTAGAGCGCCAGTCCCGCGGCCGCGGTCTCGCTGGAGATGAGCGGATCGATGACGATGACACCCGAATCGCCCTCGACCAGAGTCATATTGGACAGATCCAGCCCACGCACCTGATAGATGCGGTCGGTGACCTCGTACAGGCCATGTTTCGCGACGAGCCCGGATTGACGCCACAGACTCGGATTCGCGGTCGGCGGGCATGCGTCGTCGAGGAAGGCGAACTCCGCGCAGTCCCACACCGCGTTGCCATCAGCACCCGCGACCACCGATGATTCGAGCGCCGCGATGAAGCCGCGGTCGGTGGCGGCCTGATCTCGGGTGTCGCCGAACGGCAGAGACGACCCGTCGGGATCGTTCGCGGCGGAGATGGTCGGGGTCGCAGCGCGCGGGTCGGTCATTGCTCACCTCGAGGTCATGGTGCGGTCGAGTACGGTCCCCGCCCAGTCTCGTCGCCGAGTAGACCGGTGTCCTCACCTTCGGCGGATGACTTCGGATCTCCCGACCTCAGTTGGCGGTTTCCCGGCTACCCGAGGTGTGCTCGACGATGACCTGCGGATTCCAGGGCACCAGACCATCGACGGTCTTCTGTAATGCCGCAACCGGCGGCAGATCGTCCGGCGCCAGGACGTGCACGGTCACCGTGTCCCCGCTCCACGACGCACTGGTCACCACTGCCGAGGGCACATGCGCGGCGTCGAGCCAGCTGCGTGTGGCGTCCGCGACCTGCTGTGCCCACAGCGAGGTCAGGGAGTTGACGACCATCGGTACGGCGACGGCCACCAGGGCGATCAGCAACACCACGTAGGCGCGTGCCCGGCGCGGTCTCGCGGCCGACTCTGCGGTCGCCTGCGCAGGATGCGCGACACCGGCGATGGTGAACACGACGACACTCGTGATCACCATCGCCACCACGTTGGACGCGAACAACACGAAGGCGCCCAACGCCAATGACGGCGCACCCGACCCCAGACACACCCCGACGACACCGAGTGGCGGAACGAGGCTGATGGCGATGGCCACTCCCGGCAGCACATCACCGACGTCGCGGCGCGTGACCGCGACCGCGCCGACGAGCCCGGTGGCCAGCGCCGCGAGGAGGTCGACGAGCCGCGGTGACGTGCGGCCCTGCACCTGCGAATTGGTCAGCACGTTGGTCGGATCGGGCAACAGTTGCGCGAAGAGCACTCCGAGCACGGTCACCAGCACGACCCCGGCGAGCACGTAGGTGATGCTCGTCAGCACGAGCCGACCGCGACCGGTGACGATCCCCAGCCCGATCCCGAGAATCGGTGTCGACAGCGGCGCGACGATCATCGCGCCGATGACCGTGGCGGTACTGTCGCCGATCACGCCTGCCACGGCGATGACGGCCGAGAGGGTCAGCATCACCCAGAACGCCGACTGCTTCGACAACCGTTCTCCGGAACCGAGGTCCAGGCGACCGACGAGCTCGTCGAGGGTGCGCCGTTGCTTGGTCGGGACCAGGTGTTCGGGAATGCCGATCATCGGAGACTCCTCCTTCGCCGAGGGCGAAGTGATCTGCGCCGAGAATAACTGGGACACCGATCTTTCCGGTCTGTTTGTGACCGGACTCGTGCGTGACGCGCAATTCTCACCCCGAAGGGATGACCCGAACCGGTCAGGGCCGCAGGAACCCCTTGACGCGTACCGCGTCGCGCCGGTTGTCGACGCCGAGCTTGCGATACAGCGAGCGGCAGTGCGTCTTGAGCGTGTTGGGAGAGATGAACAACGCCGCCGCGATCTCCTGCACGGTCATCGGCGTCCGGAGGTATTCGAGCACCTCGAGTTCGCGGGTCGTCAGCCCTCTGGTGGACTCGGAGTCGTTGCGCAACAGTGTATGCCGTCGAGTCAACATCTCGGCCAGGAAGCCGGGCTCGGACACCCGGGGGGCGTGCGCCGCGAGTAGGTCGGTGGTGGGCTGGTCGTGATTGTCGAGGAAGGGAAGGGTGATGAACTCGGGGGCGGCGAGGGTGATCGACCGGTCGAGCAGGCGATGCGCCCCGCGCCGGTCGCCCGACTGCCACGCGACGATCGCGTTAGTGAGCGTGGCATACACCCGGACGTAGGCGGGCAGTGCCCCGGAGTCGAGTCCGTGGGTGAACCGCCGCGCCTGGACGAGGTCACCCTGGCGGCGCAGCATGCCGGCGAAGAGTGCGCGCGACACCGGTACCGCCGAGGTGCTCTCCACCTCGGCGGCCAGTCGCCGGACCTCGTCGTCGGCGTTGCCGAACTCCGCCGCCCGCGCCTGGGCCAGACGTCGGTAGACCGGCCACGGCACACCGTGCAGATCTTCGTCGGTGACCCACTCCAGGTCGGCGCTCGCGGAGTCGACCTCGGCGCCACGCCGCAGAATCGACGCACTGATCAGGCGATATACCCGCGCCAGCGGCGGATATCCGTCCATGGATCGCGAATTGTCGTGGCGGGAAAAATTGTGCAGCGCGGCGTCGAGATCGCCGGTCCAGAAATCGATCCAGCCGCGGGTGAAAGCATTCATGCCGACGTCGTAGTAATCCCATTCATCCCCGCCGTCGGAGTCGGCGATGACGCGGGTGATCTCGGTGAACCGCCCGGCGAAGGCAAGTGCGAAGGTGTGGCTGCTCTCGGCGCGTGTGGCCATCGCGGTCAGTCCGGCGGCCCGGCATTCCTCGATTGCGTTGCGCAGCAGGTCGACTCCTCGGGCGGGGTCTATACGCAGCCGCGGAGCGGTCCATCCGACGAGAAAGGTGCAGCCGGCGCGGAAGACCGGTCGGATGCGGGCGTCCTGCGCCGGATCGTCGAGTACCGACACGATGTGGGTGTGCGCCTGCACCAGCAGGCGGTGATCGTCGTGGTACAGCAGCGTGGCGACGGCGCGGGTCAGGTCGGTATCGGGATTCGGGTGGAGCTCGTGGAGGGCTTCGGCGTCGGCGAACAATCGGCGAGCCCCGATCGCGTCGCCCCGGATCGCCCGGCAGCACGCACGGATGTAGGTCAGTCGGCTGGCGCGGACCGGGTCGTCGACCTGGGACTCGAGTGCGGTGGCCGTGGTCTCGGTTGCCGTGACGCCGGAGGAGATGACGAGGCCGATCCAGTTGTCGGTGAGGATGTCGACCGCACGTTCGGCGTCGTCGGCGAGCAGGGACAGTTCGGCGGCGTGGAGGGGGTGGGAATCGCGGAGGTGTTCGGCGGCGGAGATGCGGCGTTTGCGCTGGCGGTCGGGGTCGGTGCGCTGCAGGATCAGCCGGCAGTGCTCGACGAAGAGCGAATGCCACGTGTAGACGGTGGTCGGGTCGCCGTCCGTCGAACGCCGGTCGGTGACCCGGCTGAGGAACAGCCCGCGGACGACGCAGTCGGCAACCAGGGTGGCGGCGTCGGCGCGGCCGCTGAGTGCCATCGCCAGCGCGAGATCGAAGCGTGACGTGGTGGTCATGTCGAGGATGAACTCGGCAAGTTCGGCCGGCAACGGAGCGAGGATCTCGGTCGCGACGTAGTCGGTCAGCAGGGTGGAGGGGGTGTCGGGGCCGGTGGGGGTGAGGCCGCCGCCCATGAGCGCGGCGTGGACGGCGATCGGCCATCCGCCCGTGGCCGCCCAGAGTTCCGCCGGATCGAGGGATGCCCCGGAGGTGGCACACGTGGCCGCCACCTCCTCGGCGGTGAACGTGAGGTGGGAGGCATCGACCATCGCGCACGTGCCGTGCAGCAATGCTCGGCTGATCGCGTGGGTGAGTCCACCGCTGTGACCGACGAGGACGAATCGGAGAGTGTCCGGGCCGTTCTCGATCAGGTCGGCGATGCCGGGATCGGCGAGGGCGTCGGCGACGCGATGGGCGTCGTCGATGACCACGACCACGCGTTGACCGATGGTGTCGATCGCGTCGGCGAACTCGCACGGCCTGATCGATGCCGTCACCGTGGGTTTGTGTAACGAGGCCAGCGTCGGATGATCACCGAGTTCGGGCAGGCGACTGATCGCGCTGATCATGCCGCGTAACAGCTCGGCGGGATCGGCTTCGGTGCGGGGCATCGACAGCCACGCCACCGGGAGCCCGGTGTCGCGGGCCCAGTCGGCGACGGCGACGGTCTTGCCGTGGCCGGACGGGGCGCTCACCGCCACCACGCGGTGCTCACCCACCAGGGTCCCGAGTGCGATGCTGAGTCGGTGCCGAACAATGGTGTCGGGCCGAGCGTGGGGAATCGAGGTCAAATACCACGGAAAAGGCTGCCACACCGCTGACGTAGAACTCACAGGGCCTCGCGGCGCCACACGGATTGCTTTATGCAATTTCGCATTCTCAATCCCCGAATCGTTGAATAATGCGTGTGATGCGATTGAGCTTATGTCACAAACCGTCCTCGGTGACGGCGAGCTTGACAAAATCGCCGCCGGTGTCCTGTTATCGGGGGACACCGATCGCGGATCGGGGCTGACGTACCGTGGCCACGTGGACTTCCGAATCTTCACCGAACCCCAGCAGGGCGCCGATTACGACCAGTTGCTCGCCGTGGCCACGGCGACCGAGGATCTCGGATTCGATGCGTTCTTCCGGTCGGATCATTTCCTGGCGATGGGCGACGCCGACGGCCTACCCGGCCTGACGGACGCGTGGGTGACGCTGGCCGGGCTCGCCCGCGACACCTCTCGCATCCGGCTCGGCACGCTCGTCACCTCGGCGACCTTCCGGCTCCCCGGACCGTTGGCGGTCTCGGTCGCCCAGGTCGACCAGATGAGTGGTGGCCGTGTCGAATTGGGCCTCGGAGCGGGGTGGTTCGAAGAGGAGCACCTCGCCTACGGCATCCCGTTCCCATCGCTCGGAGAACGGTTCGACCGGCTCGAGGAATCACTGGAGATCATCACCGGACTCTGGCAGACACCCGTCGGCGAGCGCTTCGACCACCATGGCGCGCACTACACGGTGAAGAATTCCCCCGCATTGCCCAAGCCGACGCAGTCTCCGCGGCCGCCGATCATCATCGGGGGCATGGGCCGCACACGGACGCCCGCCCTCGCCGCACGCTTCGCCGACGAGTTCAACATCCCGTTCCAGTCACTCGACACCGTGGCCGCACAATTCGACACGGTGCGCTCGGCGTGCGCCGCCGCCAGCCGCGACGCCGACGATCTCGCCTACTCGGTCGCCCTCGTGTTGTGTTGTGGCCGTGGCGAAGACGAACTGTCACGTCGCGCGCAGGCGATCGGTCGCGACGTCGCCGAACTGCGTGCGAACGGCGCCGCCGGCACACCCGACGAGGTCGTCGAGACGATCAGCCGTTTCCGCGACATCGGTGTGAGCCGCGTTTACCTGCAGGTCCTCGATCTCGCCGATCTCGATCATCTCGAACTCGTGGCGAAAGAGGTTGTGCCGCAAATCGCTTAGCACTGCGCAGATCGGCCGGAACCGCACAGCTCGGCGAGAACTGCGCTACCGTACCCGAGAGGATTGCCCGATTCGGGTGATCAGGTCACGACCGAGAAGGCTCTCAGGGGGCCGAGAGGGCGGTGCGGGTATGCGGGTTCGGGGTCGACGGTCGGTACGGCGCGCGGCGCTCGTGGCGGTGATCGCCGCGACGGTGATCGCGACGGCAGGAGGTGCCGCTGCCGCACCGGCTTTCGCGAGCACGCTGCCCGAGACATACGGCACCACGGTCGCCGGTGGGGTGACGGCGTCGAATGTGTCGAATCACCTTCGGGCACTGCAGGACATCGCCAACCGCAACGGCGGCAACCGTGCCCTGGGCGCCGCCGGGTACCTCCGAAGCCTCGACTACGTCGAGGCCCGGCTGCGCGAAGCCGGCTACACCCCGACGCGGCAGGAATTCAGCGCGACGATGTTCGAGGAGAAGAGCCATCAGCTCAGTGCGGGTGGCGCGCCGATCGATTCGCAGGTTCTCGGCTATTCCGGGGCGAGTGCGCCACTCACCGCGCCCGTGAGCGCGGTGCCTGCCACCGACACCACCCCCGGCTGCCAGCCGGGCGATTTCCCGGCGACCGCCCGCGGCGCGATCGTCGTGGTCGACCGTGGTGTGTGCCCATTCGGTGACAAGGTGGCCAATGCCAAGATCGCCGGGGCGCGTGCGGTGGTGATCGTGAACACCGAGAATGGCCCGCTCCAAGGCACTTTGGGTGAAGATGCCCGCGATCCGCTGCCGGCGGTGGCGGTGTCACGCGACCTGGGATCGCAGGTGCGGCAGGCGGGGTCGCTGACCCTGTCGGTCGATGCCCGCACCGCGCGCGTGACATCATGGAATCTCCTCGCCGAGACCCACACCGGCCTGCCGAATTCGGTGGTCATGCTCGGCGCGCACCTCGACAGCGTCCCCGAGGGCCCCGGCATCAACGACAACGGCTCCGGCTCCGCGGCCGTGCTGCAGACCGCGCTGGCGATGACCGCACTCGCGCCGGTGAAGAACAAGGTGCGCTTCGCGTTCTGGGGCGCCGAGGAGGAGGGATTGATCGGCTCCACTCACTACGTGGAGACGCTGCCCGCCGCCGGCCGTGCCTCGATCCGGCAGTACCTCAATTTCGACATGCTCGGCTCCCACAATGGTGGCTACTTCGTCTCCGACGGCGACGGGTCGTCGCACCTGCCGGACTCCTACGCCGGGCCGCAAGGGTCCGGGGAGATCGAGCGGGTGTTCACCGACTTCCTCGCCCGCAGAGGAGTCGGCCCCGAGCCCTCCGGATTCGACGGCCGCTCCGACTACGATGCGTTCGCGCAGGCGGGCATTGCCACCGGCGGCGTCGACTCCGGTGCCGACAAGGTCAAGACCCCCGGGCAGGCAGCGCGCTGGGGCGGGACCGCGGGTGAGATCTTCGATCAGAACTACCACACCGCCCGCGACACCTTCGCCAACGTCAACCAGAAGGTGCTCGGCACCATGGCCCCGGCAGTCGCGTACGCCGCGGGGTACTTCGCGATGCTGTGACCCGGGCGGCCGCGATCGGCTACCCTGACCACGTGAGACGAATTGCAGAATCCATCTCAGACGTTTCCCTCCCAGACGCCTCGATCGCGGGCGGTGGCGACGTGGGCGCCGGCGAACTGCCGACCGCCTACCGCTGGCCGTTGGGTGATTCCGCGCATCGCCGCCTGGCCGAGCGGGTCAAGCGATGGACCGGCGTTGAACTGCTGCCCGACGAGCGCATCGCGCAGCGCTACGGCGAGTTGCTGTGCGCGGGCGACCCGGTGGCCGAACGGTTCGTCGCCGACACCTACCGCGGCGAGCTCGGTCCGCAACGCAGCCGCGAGTTGCTCGACCGCGCGCTGGACGAGGGAATCGACGCCGTCGACGACGCACCGGAGTCCATGCGCGCGCTATTCGCCGACTTCGACGCGATGCCCGACTGGGCCGATCCCGCCCAGATCGAAGCCGGTGCCGCGGTGTGGCGTCGGTGGGCGTACGCACTGGGCGGCGTCGGCAACGCCGGAACGATGGACACCTACACCGAGGGTTCGCTGGCGGTGCCGCTGTCGTTGGCCGGAGGCTATGCCGGCGAACGCGCACTCAATCGCTACCTCGAGACAGGCCGCTGGTGGATCGAGGTCTCGCGGCCGGGAGCCATTGTGCGCCAGGGAAGTCTGGCTCGCGCGATCACCATGCGTGTCCGGGTGATGCACGTGTCGGTGCGCGCCGGGGTCCGGCGCCACGACGAGTGGGACGACCAGAAGTGGGGGCTGCCGATCAGCCAGAGTGAGATGATGCTGACCCTGCTCGGCGGTAGCGTGGGGCCCGCGATGGGGCTCTACGGATTGGGCTACCTCACGTCGAAGGCCGAACTCGAGGCGTCGCTGGTCTTCAATCGCTACCTCGGTTATCTGCTCGGGGTGCGCGTCGACGACATCTATCCACGGACCATCTCCGACGGTCTACGCCTGCTGTATCTGTTCGACGCCACCCGATCGCACGATTCCGGTTCTGCCGGAGCCGAACTCGTCGAATCTTTCGTGCCCGGCTTTGCGCCGCGACCCGATATGACCCGACGCGATCGATGGCGCGCCTGGTATCACCTGCAGGCCCAGTCGGGATATGCGCGACTGTTCATGCTGCCGCAGAATCGCCGGCGGTTCGATCTCCCGGCCGGCTGGATCGGCGTCGCGCTCCTGCTCGCGCAGGTGCCCCCACGACTCGTCGGTGAGGTGGCCCGACGACTCGTGCCCGGCGTCGACGAGCGTCTGCAGCAGTGGTCGGTGGCCCAGTGGGAGCGTTGGCACACGTGGCAATCCGATCGTCCGGCGGAGTTCGCGGCGCCCTCGGAATTGCGGCGCTGACGGGCAATGATTCCGGTCAATGAGTCGAATAGCGCAGCAGTGCAACCCCATTGGTGAACGACCGCGCTTCCAGCAGGCGTAGCTGAGGAGCTGACCCGTGCTCGGGAAACAGCCTGCGGCCGCGGCCCTGCACCGCGGGGTAGATGAACAGACGGAACTCGTCGACGAGGCCGGCCGTGGTGAGTGCGTGGGTGAGCATGATGCTGCCGGTGACGACGATGTCGAGGCCGTCGCGTTGTTTCAGTGCCGCAACGGATTCGGCCACGGACGTGCCGGGCACGATGGTCGAGTTCTGCCACCCGGGTTCGGTGAGGGTGGACGACACCACATACTTGTCGACCGCGTTCAGGTAGTCGGTGATGCCCGTCGGATCATCGTGCTGGTGCGGCCAATAGCCACGAAAGTCCTCGAACGTCCGGCGTCCGACCAGGAGTGCGTCGGATTCGGCGTCCTGACGGTGACTCTCGGCCATCAGGTCCGGGGTCTGGTCCGTCGGATCGAACCACGACGTCAGCATCTCGATCGATCCGTCCAGGGTGACGTTCTGGGTGACGACGAGCTTGCGCATGACTTCTCCTCTGCCGGTGGTTGTGGCACAGAGACAGACCGCCCGGCGCACGTGAACTCATCGCGAGGGCACCCGCTCACGCCCCCAACAGCGCCTCCCGATGTGCTTCGACGACCTCACGGATCGCCTCGACCATCGCGGCCACCGCGGGCCGGCGATAGGCCTCGGTCCGGGTCACCAGCCAATAGGTCAACTGGGCGTTGACATCCGGGAGTACGCGCACCAGATCGTCGTGACGATCGGCCAGATAACAAGGGAGTAAACCGATTCCGGCGTGGGCCCTGGTCGCCTCGACGTGGACGAAGACGTTGGTCGAGGTGAGCCCCTCGGCCATCTGCGGGACCAGGGTGCGGGCGAGGTCGAGATCGTCGACCTGCAGCATCGAGTCGACGAAGTAGACGAGCGGATGCGAGGTCAGCTCCGTGGCGGTGTGCGGCATGGCGTGTTCGGCGGCGTAGCGCCGTGACGCGTACAGCCCGAGCCGGTAGTCGGCCAGTCGCATGGCCTCGGCGCGGTGAACGTGCGGCTCACCGACCACGATCTCGATGTCGAGGCCGGTGCGGGTGTGTGAGGCCAGTCGGGTGGCGGTGACGATCTCGACCCCGATACCTGGATGCCGGGTGCGCACCGCGACCGCGGCGGGCGCGGCGAGCAGGGCGGAGAAGCCGTCGGTGGCCGAGATTCGGACCACGTCGTTGATCGACACACCGTCTCGCGCATCGGCACCGAGGTCGCGAACGGCAGCCTCGATCTGTTCGGCAGCGGCGAATGCCCGCCTGCCGAGATCGGTGAGCTCCCAACCGCCCGACCCGCGCGCCAACGCGCGGCCGCCCAAGGCCTTCTCCAGGCTCTCGATTCGCCGCGCGACCGTGGTGTGGTTGAGGCCCAACGAGTCGGCGGCGGTGGTGAAGCGGCCGGTCCGTCCGACGGCCAGCAGCACCAGCAGGTCGTCGGAGCTGGGGCTGGTGGAGGGCATATCTGCATATTTGCAGATCCGATGCGACGAAGAGGTCATTGAAAGCGCATTGACGGGCATTGATACTCGGACGAGATGTGAGTGGCATCACACCCGATGCCCGGAAGAGGAGTGATCATGGCCAACCGTGAGATCGCAGACGGGCCGAACCCCGACGCTGCGCAGACCTATCGACCCTCGGGGCTGCGGCGAGTCGTCGCGGCGTCGATGGCCGGCACCGTCGTCGAGTGGTACGAGTTCTTTCTCTATGGCACCGCCGCGACCCTGGTCTTCAGCAAGGTGTTCTTCCCCGCGGGCGGCAACGAACTCGACGCCATCATCGCCGCGTTCGTGACCTACGCCGTCGGCTTCGCCGCCCGCCCGCTCGGCGGGGTGGTCTTCGGTCACTACGGCGACAAGTTCGGCCGCAAGAAATTACTCCAACTGAGCCTGGTGCTCGTCGGCGTCTCGACATTCCTGATGGGCTGTCTGCCGACCTTCGGCGCCATCGGCTACCTCGCGCCGGTGCTGCTGGTGGTGCTGCGGTTCGTCCAGGGATTCGCCGTCGGCGGTGAGTGGGGTGGCGCGGTGCTGCTGGTGGCCGAGCACAGCCCCGACCGCAGCCGCGGCTTCTGGGCGTCGTGGCCGCAGGCCGGTGTCCCCGTCGGGAACCTGTTGGCCACGATGGTGCTGCTCATCATGACCTCGACGTTGAGCGACGCGGCCTTCCTGGGCTGGGGGTGGCGGGTGGCGTTCTGGCTGTCGGCGGTCATCGTGTTCGTCGGCTACTACGTGCGCACCAAGGTCACCGATGCCCCCATTTTCGTTCGCGCACAAGAGGAGATCGAGGACGCCAAGGCCACCTCGTTCAGCGTGCTCGAGGTCATCCGGCTCTACCCGCGTGGTGTGCTGACCGCGATGGGCCTGCGCTTCGCCGAGAACATCATGTACTACCTCGTCGTGACGTTCTCCATCACCTATCTGAAGGTCGTCGTGCACGCCGACACCGAACTCATCCTGTGGTGGATGCTCGTCGCCAACGCCGTGCACTTCGCGGTGATCCCCTTGGTGGGGCGGCTCTCCGACCGCGTCGGCCGCCGACCCGTCTACGCCCTCGGCGCGTTCGCCACCGCCTTCTGGGGATTCTTCGCCTTTCCGATGATGGACACCGGTCATCACCTGGTGATCATGTCGGCGATCATCATCGGCCTGGTCTTCCATGCCTTCATGTACGCCGGTCAGCCGGCGATCATGGCCGAGATGTTCCCCACCAGAATGCGGTATTCCGGTGTGTCCCTGGGCTATCAGGTCACCTCGATCGTCGCCGGATCACTGGCGCCGATCATCGCCGCCGAACTGCTGAGCAGCTTCCACTCCTCGGTACCCATCGCGATCTACCTGGCCGGCGCCTCGGTGATCACCTTGATCGCCGTCGCCTTCGCCCGCGAAACCCGCGGTGCGTCACTGGAATCCATCGACGCCGCCGACGCCCGGGACAATCTCGGTGCGCCGCGGGCGCGGACGGAGGTCACCGCATGAGCGCCGCCGGAGTCGATCTGAGTGGCCGTCGCGCGCTGATCACCGGCGCCGCCAACGGCATCGGAGCCGCCTGCGCCCGTGGTCTCGCCGCCGCGGGGGCACAGGTGACGATCGCCGACGTGGACGGGATCGCCGCCAAGCAGGTCGCCGCCGACCTCGACGGCGAGGTCTGGACGGTCGATCTGACCGACACCACCGAACTCGACGATCTCACCCTCGACGTCGACATCCTCGTCAACAACGCCGGTATCCAATCGGTCGCGCCAATCGAGGAGATGGCGCCGGACACCTTCCGCCGGATGCACCGGCTGATGGTGGAGGCGCCGTTCCTACTGATGCGTGCGGCGTTACCGGCCATGTACCGCAACGGTTTCGGGCGGATCGTCAACATCTCGTCGGTCCACGGGCTGCGGGCGTCGGCATACAAGTCGGCCTACGTCTCGGCCAAGCATGCGCTCGAAGGACTGTCGAAGGTCGCCGCACTCGAGGGCGCCGTACACGGCGTCACCAGCAACTGCGTCAATCCCGGCTACGTGCACACCGATCTCGTCGACCGACAGATCGCCGATCAGGCACGCGTGCACCACATGTCGGAGACCGAGGTGGTCGAGAACGTGCTGCTCGCCGAGAGCGCCATCAAGACCATGACCACCCCGGACATGGTGGCGTCCCTGGTGGTCTGGCTGGCCTCGGACAACGCGGCGATGGTCACCGGTGCGTCCTACCCGATGGACGGCGGGTGGAGCGCGAGCTGAGACAGCCTGCCCCGCAGACGATCCACAAAGCAACTACGCGGTGTGCCCCTGCGGGCACACCGCGCAGTCGCTGGTGAAGGACGTCGGTTACGTCACGGGGGTGCTCACCGCACCGTCGGGCGATCGACGCCGAGGCCGATGTCGACGGTGGTGCGCTCGCCGGTCACGACGCGCGCCTGCACCGCGGTCGGCTCATACATGTTGGCGACCAACGTGAACTGGGCGTCGGTGAGTCCCTCGATCCGGTAACGGCCGTCGGAGTCGGTGGTCACCGACGCGACGATCGTCTGATCCGGCCCGATCGCCGACACGGTTGCCCCGATCAGCGGGGTGCCGTCGACGGTCCGGACCGTGCCCTGGACGCCGCCGGTGGCCGACAACACGATCTCGGCCTCTGCGGCAGAACCATTCTCGACGGTGATCAGCTGGCTCGACGGCGCATAGCCCGGTGCCGAGGCCGTCACCGCGAGGGTGTCACCGGCCGACAGACCGGTGACGGTGAACCGACCGTCCGAATCGGCCTGCGCGTTGGCGATGACCGCACCCGACTGGTCGGTGACAACCAGATTCGCGGGCAAGGGACGATGCGCGTCACGGACCCAACCCCGCAGCGACGCACCGCCACCGAGGGCGAAGTCACGCCGGAAGACCAGATCCCCGACCACCGATACCGCCAGCGCCCGCGGCGAGAGCCCGGGAGCCGTCGCGATCACCGTGTAGGTGCCGTCGACCAGATCGGTCACCGCATACGACCCGTCCGGGTGAACCGCGGTCGCGCCGACCTGATGGCCACGCAGATCGGTGACGGTGATCGCCGCGTCGGTGACCGGCGATCCGTCGCCCGAGGTGATCAGACCCGCGATTCGCGGTCGCACCGGCTGCGTCCCGGCCTCGCCGGCCGAGGTCAGCAGATGCCGCGGAGCAGTGGTCGTGCGCGTCGACTCCTCCTCGGTGACCAGTTCGGACGGTGTGCCGAAGCCGACGTCACCGGCCACTGCGGCCAACTCCGCGCCCAGGGTCTCCGGGGTCGCCGGCTTCTTCTTCGAGCCGGTGAACAGCGAGGCGATGGCGCCGAGGACGCAGCAGATGAGTGCGAAGGTGAATGCTGCGGTGAGGCCGTCGGAGAAGGGGTCGCTGATCAGGTGGGGGAAGAAGTTGAGGCCGGTGAGGTGATCGACGCTGGTTTGGGGGAGTCCTTGCAGTGCTTGGCCGGCGACTTCTCGGATGGGGTTGTAGCCGAGGAATGCGGCGAACAGGATGCCGACGGTCGGGATGTGGGCGATGCCGTCGGCGGCGGGTGCGGGCATGCCGTTGGCGGTCAGTCCGGAGTACATGGCGTCGGGTAGGTGGGTGGAGAGTCCGGCGATCATGAGGGAGAAGAACAGGCCGATTGACAGGACCATGGCCGCGTTCTGGAAGGTGGTCATCATGCCCGCCCCGGAGCCACGGGAGGTGATGGGTAGGGAGTTCATGACCTCGGCGCGGTTGGGGGAGGCGAACAAACCCATGCCGATGCCGTTGATGAGTAGGACGAGGGCGAACACCCAGTAGGTGAAGTTCACCGGCATCGCGATCAGCGCACCGAAGGTACCCGCGGTGATCAACATGCCCATGGTGGTGAACCACTTGGTGCCGAGCTTGTCCGACAACGCCCCGGAAACCGGTGCACTGATCAGGAAGCCGATGGTCATCGGGATCATGTAGATACCGGCCCACAGCGGGGTGCGGGAGTAGTCGTAGCCGTGCTGCGGCAACCAGATGCCCTGCAGCCAGATGATGAGGATGAACTGTAGGCCGCCTCGGCCGATGGAGCCGGCGAGGTTGGCGAGGTTACCGAAGGTGAACGACCGGTTCTTGAACAGGCTCAGTTCGAACAGTGGGCTGTCGACCTTGGTTTCGATGAACACGAAGGCGATCAACACGATGACGCCGCCGATGAGCCCGGTCAACACCCAGGGGTTGGTCCAGCCCATGGAGTGGGTTCCGTAGGGCTGGATGCCGTAGGTGATGGCGATCAGGATCGCGATGAGGCCGATGGCGAAGGTGATGTTGCCCCACCAGTCCATTTTGGCGTGCTTGCGTTCACCGAGATCGTGCAGCTTCAGATACGCCCAGATGGTGCCGATGACGCCGAAGGGCACGGAGACGAGGAAGATGTAGTGCCACTGGATGGGGGCGAGGATGCCGCCGATGAGCAGGCCGAGGAACGAGCCGGCGATGGCGGCGACTCCGTTGATGCCCATGGCCAGTCCGCGTTGGTTGGCGGGGAAGGCGTCGGTGAGGATGGCTGAGGAGTTGGCCATGAGGAAGGCGCCGCCGACGCCTTGGACGATGCGCCAGAAGATCAGCCAGATCGCTGCTTCGCTGCCGTCGAACCAGGTGATGGCGAGGAAGATCGAGGAGATGGTGAAGATGGCGAAGCCCATGTTGTACATGCGGGCTCGGCCGAACATGTCGCCGAGGCGGCCGAAGCTGACCACGAGCACGGCGGTGACGACGAGGAAGCCCATCATCATCCACAGCAGGTAGCTGGTGTTGCTGCTGTCGAGAGGGTTGACGTTGATGCCCTTGAAGATGTCGGGCAGTGCGATGAGCACGATCGAGGAGTTGATGGTGGCGATGAGCATGCCCAACGTGGTGTTGGACAACGCAATCCACTTGTAGTGAGGACCGAGCTCCTCCAGCGAGCGCTGCCGGGACCGGCGTGGCGGTCCGGCAGAGGCGCCGGTCTCGGCGACTGCGGTATTCGACATGTCCTGCCTTTCAGATCAATATGTCAATTCTGTGCGGTCGGCGCTGACCGTGTCCGCGAACAACTGGTGTGACGGAGTCATCCGTCGGTCCGGACCGCCTCCACCTCGAGGGAAATCCGTGCGGTGCCGCCGATCTGAGCCACACCGCTGATGAGTGTGTCGTCGAAGCTGATGCCGAAGTCGTTGCGGTGCAACGTCCCCGTCGCACCGAAGGCGGCGCGACGGCCACCCCAGGGATCGTCGACCTCGCCCTGATAACTCAGTTCCAGCTCGACCGGAACCGCATGCCCGCGCAGCGTCAGAGTGCCGGCCAGGGTCCAGGTGTCGTCACCACGCGGCCGGACGCCGGTGGCCGCGAAGGTGGCAACCGGGAAGCTCTCGACGTCGAAGAACGCATCCGAACGCAGATGCTCGTCACGCGTCCGGTTGTCGGTGTCGATGCTTGCGGTCTTGATCTCGGCGAACACCGAGGACTGTTCGACCGATTCGGGGACCTTGATGTGCCCGGTGAAATCGGTGAAACGTCCACGGATGGTGGAGATCCCGAAGTGACGCACGCTGATCTCGAGCAACGAGTGTCCCGGATCGATCTCCCAGTGTCCGGTGCTCGGGGTCGGTGCGTCGCCCGCGCGTACCGCGGTGATCTCACCGAGACTGACCGTCCCGGCGCCGGCCACCACGGCCACCCTCGCGGTCGGCTGGTAGCCCTCGGCGGCGATGACCACGGTGTAGGTCCCGGTGCCGAGGTCGTCGGCGACCGCGGTGCCGTTGTCATCGGAGCGGGCGACGGCCTGCTGCGCGCCGGCGTCGGACATGATCGTCATGATCGCATCGCGGACCGGCCGTCCGGCGGTACTGACGACCCGTGCGGTGATGGTGGCGTTCATGCCTGCCCCCTTGCGCCCAAGACGAATTCGTGGTTAGCGACGCGACCCGCCGCGACGTCGATGGTGGCCGCCACGGGTGCGTAGCCGTTGGCGACAACGGTGTAGTCGCCCGGGGTGAGGTTGGCGAACAGGTAGCGGCCGACCTCGTCGGTGAGGGTGCTGGCGGCCATCTCCCCGGCGTCGTTGAGCAGTGCCACCTGGCTGTGACCCACGGGGGTCCCGGCACCGGTGGTGCCGTCGGTGATCACGCCGGTGAGTTCGGCTGCGGTGCGCAGCACGGTGGTGATCTCGCCGTCGGCGAGGTGCACGGTCTCGGCGACCGGATCGCAGCCTGCGGCGGTGACGATGACGGTGAGTGTGTCGTCGCCGAGTCCGCCGATCTGCCAGTGGCCGGCAGCGTCGGTGACCGTGGTCGCCACGACCTGCCCGGTGCGGTCGGCGATGGCGATGGTCGCGCGGGCGACCGGCTCGCCGGTGGCCGAGGTGGTCACGACGCCCGCGAGAGTTCCCATCGACGCGAGGATGATCTCGGTGTCGACCGGGGCGGTCCCCACGGTGACGGTGACCGCGGCCGGTTCGTGGCCGGCCGCCGATACGGCGAGCACGTAGTGGCCGGCGCCGGCGACCTGCACACCGAAGGTGCCGTCGACGCCGGCGATGGTACGGGCGGCCTGGCTGCCGCCGGGATCGATGACGGTGACGGTGGCATCGGCGATCGGGCCGCCGTCCGGGCGGTGGACCACGCCCTGGATCAGACCGACAACCGAGTCGACGCGACCCGAATTGTTGAGGCCTGAACCTCCGTGACCGTTGATGGCGGGTTCCATCAGGCTCCTTCCTCTGCAGTGTGTGGGGCTGTGGACGGGTGGTCGAGCTCGCAGACGGTGTCGGCGAGCAGGCGCATCGAGCGGGTGACCGCAATGCGGTCGGCGGGTTCGAGGAGGTCGAGTGCCTCCGCGAACAGGTCCGACTTCCGGGAGGTGGCACCGCGCATGAACTGGTAACCGGTGGCGGTGGGGGTCAGCAGACTCACACGGCCGTCGTGCGGATCGGTGGTGCGGGTGACCATGCCGGACTGCTCGAGGCATGCCACCACCCGCGACATCGTCGGGCCCGCCACCGATTCCCGCGTGGCGAGTTCGGTCGCGCGGATCGGGGCGTTTTGCGCGATCGTCCACAACGCCGACAACTGCCCCGGCGACAGCGGTCCGGCGTCGGACCGGGCGCGGATGGCTCGTCCGATCCGGATGAGGTCGCGATGAATCGCAGCGGCTTCGCTGAGGGTCGCGACAGACGCTGCGCCGGACGTCTCGTCCATGACTCACCACCGAACGGATTGATAGTTGACCTTGGGTAACTAATTACTTAGTTACTCTAAGCGAAGTACTCGTCAGATCGCTCGTCAGATTGCTGTGAAGTGGGTTACAAGTTGGGTGAAAGATTCTGCAGATCAGGAAGATTCGGACATTACGTACACCGGTGATGTCCGGTCTGCCCGAAGATGACGATCTTCACCGACGTTCGAGATTGGTTCAGTGGGCGACGGCGTGCGTCCGGAGCCGTGCGGCGCCCGGCCCGGTGAGAGCCCCGTCGACGACCGGTCGTCCCGACACCGCGAGCAGGAGATCAATCGCCCGACCACGCACCGTGGGGCCCTCGCCGTAGAGCATCTCGGCGTCGGTGACCACGAGGTGCAGCCCGTCCACCCGCTCGCGCCCGCCTCCCCAGGCGACCCGGGTGCGTGTCTGGTGGACCAGCGCGGTCATGACATGCTCGACGGGGAGGTCAGCGTCGATACCGAGAGGTCGGCGGATGTCCTCACCATGGACGAACACCTCGACGAGCCGCGTCGCCGGTGCCGCCGGCGGGGTGCGGCGCAGCTGTGCCGACCGTGCCAGACGGGCAAGGGTCTCCCGTGGGTTCGGAGCTTTCGCCGAGACGATCCCGCGGTCGTTGTCGGCGTCGAAATCGAAGCGCGAGCGCATCATCCGCCACACGAAGGCGGCCCGCGTGGTGCGGGCGCCGTCGACCAGATGGGCCAGCACGTCGTGGACATCCCAGCCCGGGCACAGCGACGGTGTGGTCCAGGCGTCCGCGTCGACGTTCTCGAGTGCATCGACGAGCCGTCGGCGTTCGGCGTGCACGACCGGCCATACCTCGCGCCGAGAACCCATCGGTCACCCTCCACTGCTGTTGATCCTGTTGTCTCGAATGCTGACTTGCTGGGCGCCCGGAAGTCATCGCGGTGCAAGCAGCCGACCGAATGACTGGCGGGCCGCTCCGATCGGTGATCACGCGATCTCCTGGACTAGCGTGTTCGCCATGATCGGGATCGACGTCTGGCGCCACGGTGCTCGCGCGGGTGGGCCCGTCTCGGGTCCCTGGTGGTCACGCACGTGGTTCCTGAATACGTTGTCGGCGCTGACCTTTCTCGCGCTGACCGCCTTTCACGTGTGGTGGTGGCAGGGTCACGGACGGCCCCTGTTGTGGGTCCTCCTGCTGGGCACCCCGATTCTGGCCTTCGTGCCGTCCGGGGTGATCATCAAGTGTGCACGCCGACGGTGGGTTCGGGAGTGGGCGTCCGCCAATGGTTTTCACCATCTTCCCGAGTCCGGGTGGCCGTTACCGCCGTGGGACTTCACACCGTTCTCCGTCGGGCGGGCCCGACGCAAGCGGGTGCGCGACGCGATGACCGGTCGCATCGGCGAGTATCCGGCAACGTACTTTCACTACACCTGGCTCAACAACAACCGGGTGAATCTGACGACGCACTACCGCAACGTGTTCACCCTCCGGTTGCCTGCGGCGCTGCCGCGACTGACGATGGGCGTCACCATCGACGCCACCACCGGAGAACGCGTGCTGTTCGAGTCGGCGGACTTCAACGAGAGATTCAGTGTCTACTCGACGAATCCGGCCTTCGCGCACGCGGTGTTCACGCCACGTACCATCGAGCGCCTCACCGAATTGGGCCGCACGAGCGGCGCGGTGATCATGACGAAGTTCGAGATCGTCGGCGACAGCCTGGTCGCCGTGACGACCCTCGGGAATCGGCCACACCACATCTCGGAGGTGTTCGCCGCGATGGCGCTGATCGCCGACGGGATCCCGAGATTCATCTGGACCGATTTCGGTGTGTCAGCCAGTCCGGGTGAGCGGAGCGTGTCATGAGTACCTGGGTCGCGGTGATCGTCGTCGTGGTCGTCCTCGCAGGTGCCGGGCTGTGGTACCTGTCGGCGTTCAACACTTTCGTTCGACTGCGCAACCTCGTGGCCGAGTCGTGGAAGCAGGTTGACGTCGAGTTGCAGCGCCGCCATGACCTCGTACCCAATCTCGTTGCGGCCGTGCGTCAGGCGGCATCATTCGAGCAGGGTGTGCTCGAGTCGGTCACGCGTGCCCGCACCGACGCACAACGGTTGACGGCGCGCGACGACGCCGACGTCGTCGCGGTCGCCGCAGCCGAGGAGTCGTTGAGCACCTCGCTGACCCGGATGCAGGCGCTGGCCGAGCAGTACCCGCAGGTGCAGGCGGTGCGTGGATACGACGCGCTGCGGCGTGAACTCGCCGACACCGAGGACCGGATCGCCGCCGCACGTCGGCTCTACAACGCCAACGTGCGCGCACTGAACACCAGGATTGAATCGATGCCGTCGGCGTGGGTGGCCGCGGCCCATCATGTGGGCCGCGCAGAGTATTTCGAGCCGGCGTCGCCCGCGGTTCGTGACGTGGTCGACGTCGGCGACCTGCTGCGCCGGGACCGTCGCGAGGCCTGAGCGGCGGTATCGCCGGCACGTACTCGTGCGGTTCACGTGGGGGTCGGCGGCTGATGGCGCAGTGTTCACACGCGCACGGCTCACTGGGCTCATGCGCATCGTGCAACTCGCAAACTTCTACGGAGAGCGATCCGGTGGACTACGGACCGCCGTCGACCGGTGGGGAGCGGGTTACGTCGGCGCCGGACACCAGGTGGTGCTGATCGTGCCCGGCGCACGATATGCCGACGAGGTGCTGCCATCCGGCGTCGCGAAGGTGTCGGTACCCGCACCGCGGGTGCCGTTCGCCGGCGGCTACCGGCTGGCCCCACCACGACGTGTGGCCGACATTCTTGCGACGCTGCGACCGGATGCCATCGAGGTGTCGGACCGACTCACGTTGCGCGGCTTCGGAAATTGGGCCCGACGCCGTGACATCCACTCGACGATGGTGTCGCACGAGCGACTCGATCGACTCCTCGGCCTGATGCTGCCGGCCGCCGCGGCCCGAGCGCTCGCCGACCGCGCCAACCGTGCCACCGCGGACAACTACGACGCAGTGGTGTGCACCACCGCATTTGCCGCCACCGAGTTCGAGAAGATCGGTGCGCACAACCTCGTTCGCGTACCGCTCGGCGTCGACCTCGACCTGTTCGATCCGCGCCGGCTCGATCCCGAACTGCATCAGCGGTGGACCGAACCGAATGCCGCGTTGCTGGTGCACTGCGGTCGGCTGTCGGTGGAGAAGCGCGCCGACCGCAGCATCGCCGCGGTGGCCCGACTGGACCGCGCCGGGATACCCGCGCATCTCGTCGTCGCCGGAGACGGGCCGATGCGAACGGCGTTGCAGCACAGCGCACGTGGTCGCGGCTTACCGGTGACCTTTCTCGGTCACGTCCCCGATCGCGGGCAGGTGGCGGCGTTGTTGGCCAGCACCGACGTCTCGTTGGCGCCCGGTCCGCACGAAACCTTCTGCCTGGCCGCACTCGAATCGCTCGCATCGGGGACGCCCGTCGTCGCCTCCCGCTCGTCCGCGGTCAACGAACTCGTCGACGACACCTGCGGTGCTGTCGCCGAGAACTCCGGTGCCGCTTTCGCTTCCGCGATCGAGCGGGTGTTGACGGTGCCGCGTGCGCAGCGTGAACGTGCTGCTCGGCAGCGGGCCGCCGCCTTCGCGTGGCCCGAGTCGGTGCGGCGGATGCTCGCGGTTCATCTCGGCGCATTCGACCCCGTGCTCAGGAGTCGGCCGTATCGCCCTGCATGACAGCCGGATCCATCCACGCGATCTGCCACGAGTGGCCGTCGGGGTCGTCGAAGCTGCGGCCGTACATGAAGCCGTGGTCCTCGGTGTCACCCGGCTTGGCGCCGGCTGCGATCGCCCGGTCGACCATGGCGTCGACGGCGTCGCGGGACTCGCCGTCGAGGCAGATGATGCACTCCTTGGTGGTCGTCGCATCAGCGGTGGTCGCGGGATGGAAGGAACCGAAGAAGTCGCGTGTGAGGAGCATCGCGACGAAGCTCTCGCCGAGGACCACGGTGATCGCGTTCTCGTCGGAGAACTTCTCGTTGATGGTGTAGCCGAGGTCGGTGAAGAACTTCCGCGAGCGGGCGAGGTCGTCCACGGGCAGGTTCAGGAACATCATGGTGTGCATCGGGGGTCTCCTGCGGTTGTGCGGTGTCCTGTGCCGGACAGGGTCACACAGGTAGAGCCGACGCCGTGGCCGAAGTCATCGCGACTCGGCGCCGCATGAGTGGTTAGCCTTAGGTGTGGTCTATCTTTCACTCCTCGTCGCCGTTGTTGCGGTGGGCGGGTGGGTGCTGTCGTATCGGCGGTCGGCGCAGGTGCGGCGCGACCCCGACCTCTTCGTCGCGCTGGCAGACCTGAACGACGATGCCGCAGTGTCGGGCAGGGAGGTGCGTGCGGCCGCGGTCATCGAGGAGAAGCATCATCTCGAGGCTCGCGCCGCCTGGCCGTCGGGTGCGGTCGTTGCGTTGGATGTGGGGGCGGCGGTCCTCATCGTCCAGGACCCATCCAACACCGTCGCCGGTGGCCGACTGTGGTGGCTGACAAGCGAATTGCTGACGCTGGCAGCCTGCTCGGCGATCTGGACGGTATGGTGTGTCCATCGTGCGTCCCGCCTGGCGGTAGGGCAACGGCCCTTACCTCGCCGGCCTCAGGGCTGAGCGGCTGGGTCGCTTCGGCGTCGACGGTGCGCTCATGTGCGTCGATCAGGCGCTGATTTGCGTCGACCGGGTACCGAGTTCACCTCGACCGTACCGCGCGTTCGGCGATGGCCACCACCAGTCGCCGCGTCGCGAACCGACTCGAGCCTGCGCTGAGAGGATCGTGGCGCCCCGCTGCTCTTCTTCGTGGCCCTGCCCTGCCTGTCGGTGACCGTGCGGCCCACCGAAACGCCATGCCAAACCAACACCGGGAACGTCGACGGCGTCGATAGTCGATGCGGCGCACGTTCCCGCGTGGTTTGCGGAGAACTCGCGCTCAGTACGCGACGGCGATGTGTGCGCGTGGGTACTTACCGGCTTCGGCTTCATCGATGAGTGCGACGGCGAAGTCAGCGCCCCCGATGGCAGATACGCCTGCGGCATTGGCCAGAACAGTACCGTCGGTACCAATCCGATACTGCCCTGTCGCCTCACCCGGGACATGTGCTCCGAATTCCAGACCCGGCGAGAAGAAGGTCCAGTTCAGGTCGTCTTTCCGGTCGAGCAAGTCGAGCAGGATTGCATTCATCTGCGATGCCTCGTTGATGAGGGCGGCCAGTTGGCCGTCGAGCTCGGCTTCGGTCGCGGGCGGGAAGCCGGCGTCGATGATCCGCGGTCCGTCAGCTTCTTGGCGTAGCGAGCTGTAGCCGCCGACTACGAGGAGCCGGGACCCCGCTGCACCAACCAGGTCGGCGATGCGCCGGTCAACATCGCCGAGCTTGCCGTCGAGTTCCCCCCGAGGTGACAGCGCCGAAATCACCACGTCCGCACCCGCGACGACTCCAGCAAGCTGCTGGTCATCGAGCACGTCTACTTTGCGGTACTCCACGTTGTCGGCGGCGGTCGCTGACCGGTCCGCGCTACGGCTGGCCACGATCACCTGATGTCCGCGCCGAGCCGCTTCGGCGGCGATGAACCCGCCTGCATAACCGGTTCCACCAACTACAGCGATGGTCGTCATCGTTACTCCAAGTCGTTCGAGTCGAGTGTACTCAGTCCATGACCGAGCGCGCACACAAGTTGAGGCACGCCCTCATCTCAAGCCTAGGTATCCTGAGACTATTCCTCAAGTTAGGTGAATCACCCATGCCCACAGCAAAGCGCCGCGACGCCCGACTCAACGCGGAACGCCTCCGCAACGCCGCGTTGACAACATTCATGGCGCGCGGCATCGATGCACCGCTGGAAGACGTCGCTCGGGAGGCTGGAGTCAGCATCGGAACCCTCTACAACCACTATCGGAATCGTGAATGCCTGCTCGATGAGGTGCTGCCGATGGCAGCTCAGGCCCAGTGGGATCGGATCCGCGCGGCCGTCGCGCAGAGCAATGGTCCCGCCGAGCGCTTCGAGCGCTACCTGGTCACCCTCTTTGACGTGCAGCGCACCGACCGCCTCCTGTCCGACGTGCTCTCGACTCCGGTTCCACTACCCGACCAGGTCGCAAACTCCTGCGCACAGGTCATGGAGTTGGGCGCCACGCTGCTGACCGATACCCATGAGGCCGGCTACCACACCGCGTTTGCCAGTGCCGATGCCCTGACCGCGCTGATCCAAGCCAACAGTGTCGTACATCGGTCGGGTGCCCCACTGGGGTGGGAAGAATTCCTACGCTCGGTCGCAACACCGTATCGCCGTCCGGCCGAATCAGCCTGAATTGCGAGGGTACGGGGAGCCAGGTCCGATCGAGTGCGAACTCTGCAATTTCTCACGCTGGAACTTGTCAAGGGGTTTGAGACCTGCGTGTGTTAGGCCGCTACTGGGTTTGGCGGCTGGTCGTCCTCCTGAATCGCCCTGGAAATCTCAGAGGCTCCTGACCTTGGAAACGAGGATGGAGTCATGCCGAAGGAACAGTCTGCTGGGAAGCCGACCGCACGCCGCTATAGCCCGGAGGAGAAGGTCGCCGCGGTGCGGATGGTCCGGAGTCTGAGGGCTGAGCTGGGCGCCGAGCAGGGCACGGTCGCGCGGGTTGCCCGCCAGCTCGGATACGGAGTCGAGTCGGTGCGGTCCCGGGTCCGTCAGGCCGACATCGACGAAGGCCTGGCGCCAGGGGTTCCACCGCGGAGTCCGCGCATATCAAAGAGCTTGAGCAGGATAACCGAGAACTCAAGCGCGCCAACGAGATTCTGAAACGAGCAGCCAGTTTCTTGTCCGGCGGTGCACGATGCGCCAACACAAGAAATAGTCGCCGTCATCGACGCCACCAGAGGCGACTTCGGGGTCGAGCCCATCTGCACCGTCCTGCGCACCGCAGGGGTGTCGATGGTCCCGAGCACCTACTACGACGCCAAGACCCGCGCACCGTCGGCACGCGCCCAACGCGACGCGGAGCTGGGCCCGCGCTGGTGACGCTGTGGGAGGACAACTACAAGGTCTACGGGGGCCCGCAAGCTGTGGAAAGCCGCCGGTCGAGCCGGGAACGACGTGGGCCGCGATCAGGTGGCCCGTCTGATGCGGGTGGCCGGCATCGAAGGGGCCCGGCGCGGCAAACGGGTCAAGACGACCCGGGCGGACCCCACCGCAGAAACTACAAGTCCGAGCTGATCTACGGGCCCGCCCGCAGCGGCCCGTGGAAGACCGTCGAGGACGTCGAACTGGCCACCCTGGGCTGGGTGCACTGGCACAACACCACCCGCCTCCACGGCTACCTCGACGACCTACCGCCGACCGAGTTCGAAGCCGCGTCCTACGATGCCCAACGGAGCGACCAACACCTGGTCGAAATCCAATAGCCCGAGCCTCCGGCAGAACCAGGGCGATTCAGAGTTCGGTTCCGCTCATTTACGTGGCGTCGCTGGCTGTGTACGAGGAGGCGCGCGGCCAGCCCGGTGCGTCGATCAACTCCTTCGGCGACGCGCTGTGGTAACGCACGTGCTTCACGTGCCCCCGTCAAGATGGTGCGAAGCGTATCGGGGGGCTTCCGATGCACGCAGACGCGTTCTCCGCAGTCGCTTGGCGTACCGCGAGTCGATTCGATGTGGTCGGTCCGGCATGTGGCACAGGTCCGTTGTTCACGTGCGCGGGGCAAACCTATGGTCCATGTCACATCGGGAATGGATAGACCCGATCTCTGCGAACAGCAGCCTGAGATGCCAAGGAGGCGCCGGTATGGCAGATGTCGCTCACCACGTGGACATGGATGAAGGATTGGTGAATGCCGCCATCTTCTCTGATCCAGCGATTTACAGACAGGAGCAGGAGAAGATCTTTGCCAGGTCGTGGTTGTTCCTGGCCCATGAAACACAGATTCCCAAGCCCGGGGACTTCTTCACCACATGGATGGGTGGCGACCCGATTCTGGTTGTGCGCAAGCGCGATGGAACCGTCGGTGCCTATCTGAATGCGTGTCGCCATCGCGGAATGAAAGTGTGCCGGGCCGACTCCGGTAATGCGAAAGCGTTCACCTGCACTTACCACGGCTGGGCGTACGGAATGGACGGGTCGCTCGTGAACGTTCCGGGGCTGGAAGACGGCTACTTCAACGAGCTCGATACCTCCAAGAACGGGCTGGTACCGGTTACGCAGCTGGATCACTACAAAGGTTTGTACTTCGGCAACTGGGATCCGACAGCCCCATCGCTGCAGGAGTACCTGGGTGACTCGACCAAGTTCCTCGACGTGATGATCGATCGTCGAGAGGGCGGGGTCGAGGTTCTTCCGGGTATTCACAAATGGTCCTTCATTGGCAACTGGAAACTGGCCGCTGAACAGTTCGCGGGCGATGCCTATCACGGCCAAATGAGTCATGCATCGGCTGCCGCAGCAATGTTTGAAGTCAATCCTCCGTCAGCTGATGAGGGTGCCGGTAATCCATTCGGCAATGTGGTGGGATATCAGTATTCTGACCAGTGGGGGCATGGGACCGGATTCTCTTTCGATCCCCGCGGTCAGCTGTTCCCGGTGTTCTTCGCGTCGGAAGTATTGACCAACTACTACCGATCAACCCATGCCGAGCAAATCGAGCGTTTGGGCGCGCCGTTCGGATACCACACCTCACACAACAACATCTTCCCGAACCTGTCCTACCTGATGCCACAGAACAGCCTTCGCGTCTGGCATCCGCGCGGACCGAATGCCTTCGAGGTATGGGCACTCACCCTTGTCGACAAGGCTGCCCCGCCGGAAGTCAAAGAAGCACAGCGGATTCAATCGCAGCTCACCTTCAGTGCGGCTGGCCTCTACGAGCAGGACGATGGCGAGAACTGGAGCCAGATCGGCGAGAACCTTGGGCACGGCGGTACGGTCATCAACAGCCTCAAGCTCAACTACCAGATGGGGATCGGGCACCACGGACCAAGCGAGGACTATCCGGGCACAATCGGTAACGTACTCGTCGGAGAAGAGCCGCAACGCGCCTTCTATAGGCGCTGGGTGGAAATGATGGAATCCGACCAGTGGCCGATTCCCGAAGGCGACTGTGCTCCAACGCCACTCGCCGCCGGGCAGCAGTGAGGAGATTGATGTGACACTACAGGATGCCGCACTGCCGGAGGCGCCGAGTGTAGAACTGGGAGTCGACGCCGCCACGCACTACGAGATCAGCCAGTTCCTCTATCTGGAAGCTCGACTGCTCGATGAGCGGAGGTTCGAGGAATGGTTCGTGCTGCTCGCTGACGACCTGCGCTACTGGATGCCCGTTCGGTACAACAAGCTGTTACGCGAAATCGACAAGGAGACGTCCGCTTACGGCGAAGCCGCCAACTTCGAAGACGACAAGCAGAGTATGTGGCAGCGAGTCGTGCGACTGCGGACCGGAATGGCCTGGGCCGAGGATCCGCCCAGTCGTGCTCGGCACATCGTCACCAATATCGAAGCCAGGCCGAGTGAGGTCGTAGATGAATTCGAGGTCACGTCGTACTTCCTGACCTATCGCACTCGGGGCGAGAGCGAATGGGATATGTGGGTCGGTCGCCGGGACGACATCATTCGGCGAGTGGGCAAACAGCAGTGGCGGCTTGTGCGCCGCTCCATCCTTCTGGACCAGGCGACGCTGCTGTCGAAGAACCTCAGCGTCTTCTTCTGAGCAGACACCGCCACACCGCCGGTCGTGCCGCGACACTCTCGTTGGCACGACCGGCGGCCCATATCTGGAGATACCACTATGAGAGTCTTGATAGTTGGTGCGAGTCTCGCCGGATTCCGCACCGTCCAGTCACTTCGAGCTTTGGGCTCAGACGCGCAGATCACCATGATCGGCGACGAGATTCACCTCCCGTATGACCGACCCCCACTGTCGAAAGCTGTGCTGCTCGGCAAGGTGGAGACGCCAGAACTCGCGCTGGCCACCCCTGAGGAACTCGTCGATCTCGATGTCGACCTGCGGACGGGTGTCGAAGCCGTCGACCTGTCGGTGGCCGGACGAACGGTCACTATGCGGGACGGATCCAATCTATCTGCTGACAGTGTCGTGATAGCCACCGGTGCTCGTGCGCGCAATCTTGCGGGCACCGAGGATCTCTCGAATGTCTATGTGCTGCGTTCCTTGGACGATGCGCTCGCCATCCGCGACGCCATGAGTCGCGCCCGCAGGCTGGTGGTGATCGGCTCGGGTTTCATCGGATCGGAGGTCGCCTCGGTGGGCTGCGATCTGGGATTGGAAGTCACTGTCATAGAGGCGATGTCGACGCCGATGGCGCGTGTACTAGGCCCCCGGATAGGTGGCCTACTTGGTTCGTTTCACGGCGAGGCGGGCAGTGACTTGCTTTGTGGAGTGACGGTGGCGAGTTTCGTGGCCGATCACGGCGTCGCGCATGCCGTCGAACTTGCCGACGGCCGGTCGATCGCCGGTGACATTTTTGTCGTCGGCGTCGGGTCCTTGCCCAACACTGAGTGGCTACAGGGCTCGGGTATCGACATCGCCGACGGTGTGCTGTGCGATGACCGTGGTCGGGTCATCGGGGCGGGAGGGGTGTACGCCGCCGGCGACGTCGCACGGTGGATGGTGCCGGGTCAGGGTGCCCCGATTCGGACTGAGCATTGGACTGCGGCGGGTGAGGAAGCGGCCGTCATCGCTGCGAATATTGTCGGGGCGGAATCGGTACCGAATTCCGTGCCGTATGTGTGGTCGGACCAGTTCGGTCATCGGATCCAGGTGATCGGTAGACCCGGTCCGCAGCATGACGTGCACCTGCTCAGTGACCGCTCGTCGGGAGTGGCGGCGCTCACCGGCGTCGACGGCGTGGTCACCGGTGCGGTCGTGGTGGACCAACCGAAGATGTTCGGAAAGTTGCGGCGTCTGGTGGTTGGGGCGGCGCCGTGGATCGATGCGGTGGCCGCCTACCCGTAGATCGCCAATCCCTATGTCACACAGTTTCTTAGATCGATGGGAGTCAGAATGCAGTACCAGCTATTGGGGCGGAGCGGAGTGCGGGCGTCGCGCATCGCATTGGGCACAGCGCTACTCGGACTTGCCCCGTCTGGGCCGGATGCGGAAAAGCTTGTGCACGCGGCGATCGACCACGGTATCAATGTTTTCGATTGTGCCAATACGTACGGTAACCGGCCGGCGTTTGATCGTCCTGGACTTCCGCCGGCATCGGAACGGCGCTACGCCGAGGAAGTATTGGGCGAGGCGCTGCGTGGCCGGCGCGATGACGTGCTGGTGTGTACCAAGGTGGGCGAACCTGTCGGTGACGGCGTCAACGACGGCGGACTGACGATTCCCGGGCAGGTGAATACCGGTGGCGGTTTGAGCCGATTTCATATCATGCGTGAGGTCGATCGTTCGCTGACTCGGCTCGGCACCGACCACATCGACATCTACCACCTCCATCATCCGGATCCGGATACTCCAATTCTGGAGACGCTGGACACCTTGGATTCCCTTGTGCAGCAGGGAAAAATTCGATACGTCGGGCTGTCGGATCACCTTGGTTGGCAGATGACGCAGGCGGTGATGGTGGCAGATTCCCACAGTCTGCCTCGGCCGATACTGAACCAAATTCACTACAACATGATCAGCCGCGGACCCGAAGTTGAAGTAGTCCCGGCCGCAAGCGAATTGGGGGTCTCCTTGACCTGCTTCAGTCCGCTTGCCGGCGGTGCGTTGGCGGGTGCCGAGGTCCTGGACCGTTCGCACGCGGGGATGAAACGGTTTGGGGTGCCGTTCGCGTTCACCGATACTCAGCGGCGCGTCGCGGGCGAATTGTCGGGCCTGGCCCGACGTTGGGGGGTGGCACCTGCGCATTTGGCGATGCAGTGGCTGTGGAGTCGCCCTGGCGTTGCGACTGCCATCATCGGTCCCGAGTCGGTCGACGAGCTCGATTCTGCGGTCGAGGCGTTCGGAGTGACGCTCGACGCTGAGCAGTTCGCAGAACTCGATTCAGTGGGGCGTGTGGACATCGATCCTTGGTGACAGTCTGGCTGTTCCGATCCTCATCGACGCTATTCTGATCGACCTCGCCGCCAATGATGTTGCGGCGGGGTCGATTCTATGTTGATCTAGTCGTGGTCGGGTTGGGTGCGCTGCGGCTCCAGCCACGGCATCACGGTTGTGGAGATCAGGTGGGCGGCCCGAGCCACCGCCCGGGCGTGCGCCTTCTCATCGAAATGGAATGACGACGACGACACCGACACTGCGGCGACGACGTGTTTGTCGACGTCAAAGATTGGTGCGGCGACGCAGGTGAGTCCCAGTCCGGCGCCTTCTCGGTCGAAGGCCACTCCGGCGGTTCGGGCTGCTTTCAACTCATTGAGCAGTAGGCCAGGTTGAATTGTGCTCCTGGAGGTCATCGCGGGCAGCGGCTTGGACGCGAGGCGGCGAACGATGCCAGGCTCGCTGAAGGCGAGCATGGCCCTTCCCAGGGCGACGCACGATGCCGGGAGGCGGCCGCCGACGTGCGACGGCGTCGGTGGTGAGCGGTGACCGAAAATCTTCTCGATGTACAAGACTTCGTCACCCTCGAGGATGCCGAGGTTGACCGTCTGGTGGGTCTGTTCGTATAGGTCTTCCAAGAAGGGCAGGGCGCGTTCGCGAAGGTTGAGCGACGCCGGTCGGCTGGTCGCTGCGCCCAATTCGAAGAGCCGAAGCCCAAGAAGGTAGTCGGTTCCGCGGCGTTCGACGATCCCGGCGTCGGTCAGCACGGACAGCAGTCGGTAGGCGGTGGACTTGGGGATGCCGACCCGCCGCGCCAGGTCGGTCAGCCCGGCTTTGGAACCGACCGATGCGAGTGCATTGAGTAGGGCCAATGCCTTCTGGACTGAATTGAGTGAGTTATCGGGGTGGAGTCCGTGATCGTGCGTCTCGTCCGCGGGTATGACGGACTGCACGGCCGCCATAGCGGACGACAGGACATCCGGATTGGCAGTGTGAGGGTCGCGAGGGTGGTGGGTAGCCGCCGTCATTCGCTGTGCCCCGGTTTGTGGGTTTCGGTGCGGGGGTCCTGGCGGATGGCGCGCATGCGGCGGCTGCTTAGATTGGGATGGCGACTGTGATGCGAACTGCTACACATGACACAATGTTACTCAGGACACGTTGACGCGTCAACAATATCCGCCTGCTACCCGTCATCCGTTTGTCACCCGTCGCGGTACGGCCGGTCGCCGATGTCGATGTAGACGCCATCGTCGCCGATTTTCACGTCGAACGTCGCAAGAGGTGTGGTTGCGGGAAGTGACAGGTTTCGCCCGTCGCGGACACAGAACTTGGCGAAGTGAAAACCGCATTCCACCTGGTCGCCAGTGAGGTAGCCATCCTCTGAGAGCGATGACTCGGCGTGGGAACAGGTGTCATCGGTAGCGTAGAACTCGTCACCGACGCGATAGAGCGCAATCGGGGGCAGAGTGTGGATGCGGCGTGCGTCGCCGTCGTCCAACTCGTCTACTCCGCAGGCAAGCAGCCAGGTCATGAGGGCACTCCATTTCGTCGTTTGGTCAAGAAGCTCACGGTTCGAGCTCGATGTGAGGGGTGGGGGGTTCGCGGTCCACCGCGTCACCAATGGGTGTACTTGACGTGCCGAGCAACCAGACCAGCACCGCGCCGATCATGATGATTGCCGCTGAAGCCACGAAACCTGCTGAATAGCCGTCGATCTGCGCGGCAATCGACGGATCGTCCTCGAAACTGATCGACGTGGCGGCGATCGTGGCCAGCAGGGCCGGGCCGACCGCGCCACCCACCTGCTGCATCACGTTGACCAGCGCGGAGCCGGCCCCGATGTCGTCGGTGTCCAGACCCATGGTCGCCACATTCATCGCGACTGTGGTGGCGATACCTTGACCGAACCCGAAAATCAGCAGTGGCACAAGGATATCTGGAGCGTACTGGGTGTATGGGCTGATGCGGGTCAAAGCGATCAGTGCGCCGCCGGCGATCAGCATGCCGACCGTCGCCGCCCCGCGCGCTCCGATGGTGCGCAGCAGGATCAATGATCCGGCGTTGGAGCCTACGATGATACCGACCACCATGGGCGCCATCGCGAATCCCGTTGCCACCGCGGAGTAGTTCATGACGTCCTGCAGCAGGTAGGTCATCATGAACATGAGGCCAAACGTCGAGATCGACGTGGTCAGTCGATTGAGGTACGCGGCCGAGCGCACCCGATTGCCCAACACTCGTAAGGCAAGCAATGGCGATTGGACACGCGACTCCACTATGAGGAACGCGACATAGCTGCATGCCGAGATCGCGAGAGTGCCGATCACGATGGGGGATGTCCACCCCGACCGCGATGCTTCCGTGAATCCGTACACCGTAGTGAAAAGCGCTACAGCAGAGAGGGTCACGCCGAAGGCATCGATGGGATGCCGTCGACCGGTCGGTGCTGATCGCAACCAGAAGAGGACTCCGACAATGGTCACTGCCGATAGCAGACAGGTGGCATACAAAGTCCACCGCCACGACAGGTACTCGGTCAGGACTCCACCAAGGACCGAGCCGGCAACCACTCCGATCCCGGTGACGGCCGCCAGGATGCCGAACGCGCGGGCGCGTTGGGTTCCGGTGGGAAAGTTCGACGACAGTGCAGCCAGCACGGTGGGTGCGAGGAGGGCGGCAAAGACGCCCTGCAGCGTGCGGGCGGCGACCAACATACCGAATCCCTGTGCGGCACCGCCAAGTCCGGATGCCAGGCAGAAGCCGACTAGACCGATCAGCGCTGCCCGGCGATATCCAATGGTTTGGGCGATTCGTCCGCCCACAAGCAGAAGTGTCCCGAAGGTCAGGGCGTATGCGGTGACCACCCACGATGACAGACTCTGCGCGTATCCGAGATCACGCTGGATCGACGGTAGCGCCACATTGGTGATGGTGTTCTCCACGATGACCACCATTTGAACCGCGGATACCGTGAGCAGAATTCCCCATGCGAATTTATCTGGGAGCGAGTCGGTCTCGGACTCGGATGGCAGGTCCTGTGGTCGGGCTTGTCGACTTGTCATCGTATGGATGCCGCAAGATCTGCGGTGAGTTCCAGCGCGATGTCGACAATCATGTCTTCCTGTCCGCCGACCAGACGGCGGCGCCCGCATTCGAGCAAGATGTCGCGCGTATCGAGGCCGAATCGGCGCGCCGCTATCTCGGCGTGGCGCAGGAAGCTTGAATACACGCCCGCGTAGCCGAGCGAAAGGGTCTCCCGGTCAACGCGAACCGGCCGATCCTGCAGCGGGCGAACGATGTCGTCGGCGGCATCCTGGAGTGCAAAGAGGTCGCAACGGTGCTCGAAGTCGGAAAGGTTGGCGACCGCCACGAAGGCCTCGATCGGGCAGTTCCCCGCGCCGGCACCCTGCCCGGCGAGCGAGGCATCGACCCGATAGACGCCGTTCTCCACCGCGACCACTGAATTGGCAACTGACAGTGAGAGGTTCTCATGCGCGTGAATGCCGATCTGAGTGTCGTCGTCGAGTACGTCACGATAGGCGCGTACCCGGGCGACCACATCTGACATGGTCAACCGGCCGCCGGAGTCGGTCACATAGACACATTGGGCCCCATACGATTCCATTAGCCGCGCCTGGTTGGCGAGCTGCTCGGGAGATGCCATGTGCGACAGCATCAGAAAACCGGACACGTCCATGCCGAGGTCGCGGGCCGCGTCGATGTGTTGTGCCGAGATATCGGCTTCGGTGCAGTGGGTGGCAATCCGTACCGATGTGACACCGAGTTCGTGTGCAAGCCGGAGGTCTTCGACGGTGCCGACGCCGGGGAGCAGGAGCGTGGTCAAGCGCGCCCTGGAGATGACCGATGCGGCCGCTTCAATCCATGCCCAATCCGAGTGCGAGCCGGGACCGTAGTTCAGTGAGCCGCCCGACAACCCATCTCCGTGTGCGACTTCGATGGCGTCGACGCCGGCCGAGTCGAGTGCGGTGACAATCTCCGCGACGTGTGCGGTCGACAGTTGGTGACGGACGGCGTGCATACCGTCGCGGAGTGTGACGTCTTGAATGTAGATCGGTGTACTCATCGTCCGCCTGTCAGTGGGGAAGTCAGCAGTGCTGCAATGCGTTCGCCGGTCCGAAGGGCGGCGGAGGTCATGATGTCGAGATTGCCGGCGTATGCGGGTAGGTAGTGGGCGGCGCCCTCCACCTCGAGAAACACCGAAACCTGATGTGTCGGACGGGTTGCACCGAGCGGTAGGAGCGTTTCCACGGTCTGGTCGGCGGGAACCTCCGCTATCTGAACCTCTTGTTTCAGTCGGTAACCGGGCACGTAGGCCGACACGGCAGCAACCATGGTCGCAATTGATTCCCGGATACTTTCGCGGGTGGCGACATCTGGCGCTTCGATGAGGGCAAAAACTGTGTCACGCATGATGAGTGGAGGGTCGGCGGGATTGAGGATGATGATGGCTTTGCCGCGCGCGGCACCGCCGACCGCGACGATGGCCGCCGAGGTTGTTTCAGTGAACTCATCGATATTGGCCCGGGTGCCCGGGCCCGCCGACGCGGACGCAATCGATGCCACGATCTCGGCGTAGGGCACTGGTGCTTTGGCGCTGATCGCCGCGACGATGGGGATGGTGGCCTGTCCGCCGCAGGTCACCATGTTGACGTTGGTCGCCCCTATGTGCTGATCCAGGTTGACAGCCGGCACCACGTAGGGGCCGATAGCGGCAGGAGTGAGGTCGACCAAGCGTTTGCCGAAGGGCTCCAGGCGTGCAGCGTTGAACTCGTGGGCTTTGGCGGAGGTGGCGTCGAAGACGATCTCGATATCGTCGAAGTCGGGCAAGGAGACGAGTCCGTCGACGCCGCTGTCGACAGCAGCGATGCCCAGGCGGCGGGCGCGGGCGAGCCCATCGGACGCCGGGTCGATTCCCACCAGCGCGGCAACTTCAAGGGTGTCGCTGGTCCGAAGGATCTTGATGAGTAAGTCGGTGCCGATGTTTCCCGATCCGATGATCGCGACTTTCGTGGTGGTGTTCACTTGTCCTCCGGCTTGCGCGTGGCTGATGGGAGTGCGGTGGGCTCGTCCGCGCCGTCGGAGTCGGGCGCTTCGGGGTTGTCGACCGCTGCGAATTGCACTGTGACAGCGCCAAGTCCGGTGAGGTCGGCGCGGACCGAGGCGCCGGGACGCACCGGAACCATGGGGCCAAGGGCGCCGGACAGGATCACCTGGCGGGCGCGCAATGGTTGACCGAAACGCTGTGCCTGATTGGCTAGCCACGTCACGGCGCGGATCGGGTCACCCAGGCATGCGCTGCCCGACCCGGTCGACACGACTTCGCGATCGACGGTCATCACCATTTCCACATCTCGCGGCTCGACGTGGTCGATGGCGATGTGGCGTGGTCCAAGAACGAATGCGCCGGCCGACGCGTTGTCGGCGACGGTGTCGGCGAGGGAGATATCCCAGTCGCGGATACGGCTGCCGCAGATTTCGAGCGCGGGTACCGCGTACGCGATGGCGTCGCGGACTTGGTCCTCGGTAATAGAGGGGCCGACCAGATCGGCGGCCAACACAAAGGCGATCTCCGCTTCCACTCGTGGCTGCAGGACCGCATCCGCCGGGATTTCGTCGCCGCCGAGGAACTCCATGTCGGAGTGCAAAAACCCGAAGTCGGGCTGGTCGACACCGAGTTGGGCCTGTACCGCTGCCGACGTGAGACCGATCTTGCGTCCGACGATGCGTGCGCCCGCTGAGACCCGCTCGCGGCTGACGAGTTCGGCCACCGAGTAGGCGACTGCGACATCGGTGCTTCCGATGAGGTCTCGCACCGGATCGCAGGGTGTGCCGGATCGGGCCGCCCGAACCAGCCGTCGTGCCGCTGATCGGACCGCATCCGGTTCTGCGTGGTGGGTGACCGTGGGGTCGGCGATGCTGTTGCTCATAGGCGCCACCTTGGGCGAACCGGTAGTGACCAGGGAAGTGTGTTGTTCCGCTATGCGGTCCGGCGCAACCGAATGATGACGCCGCGAGTAATCGACAGACTTTCGGTCCGGCATGCGGAACGTGACGATTGTGACCTGATGCATGTATCCATAGCGTCGAGCGAACCACCAAGTAATCGAACCGGAAGGTGCTGACATGACCCCGGAAGTCACATCACTCGGGTACCTCGTCATCACGGCAGAGGACCTACCAGCCTGGCGAGAATTCGCTGAATCCATTCTCGGACTGCAGGTTACGGGATCACCCGATGGAACCGACGACGATGCGCTCTACCTGCGGGTGGATGAGCGGAGTTGGCGGATCGCGGTTGAGCCAGGGAGCAACGGAGGCGTCGTCGGAATCGGCCTCGAAGTATCCACTCGCGAAGCTCTTGACAGTCTACGAAAGCGACTGGCCAACAGTGGAACCCAGATCACCGAGGTGCCCGAGCTGGCGGCGCGCCGCGGTGTTCTCGACGTCTTCACCGCGTTGGATCCGTCCGGGCATCCCATCGAGTTCTTCTATGGCGCCAAGAGCGATCGCGAGCCGTTCGTCTCGCCGCGCGGCGCACATTTCGTCACCGGAACCCAGGGCCTCGGTCACATCGTGCTGTTTGTCGACGATCACGAGAAGACTCGCGAATTCTATGTGAACACTCTGGGTTTCCGCGTCAGCGACATGTTGATGATGGGGCCGGATTGCTCGTTCACCTCGCCCAACCCGCGGCATCACACCGTCGCCTTCGTGGCGCTACCGGGCGTGGAGCCCGCGTTGCAGCACCTCATGCTGGAAGTGGACGAGATCGACGCCGTCGGAAGGGCATTGGATCGAGTAGTCGACAACGATGTGCCGTTGAGTCTCACGCTGGGTCGGCATACCAATGACCACATGCTCTCGTTTTACTGCGAGAGCCCTTCCGGCGTGAAGGTCGAATACGGTTACGGCGGAATGCTCGTCGGTGGCGATCACACCACCGGCCACTTCGACGCCGCAAGCGTATGGGGTCATCGGCCGCCGCCGGGAGCCGAGGTCATGGACGGTTTGGGCGCCGAGGACTGACTCGTCCGGCCCGCTTCACTCTGCACCGACAACACCACCATAGAAAGTTTCACGATGACTTTGAATAACGAAGGAACTATCACTATCCCCGGGATGCTGAGTCGGAACGTCCGACTGGCGAGCGGTGCGAACGCGCACTACATGACGTCCGGGGAAACGGGGCCCGCGGTGATCCTGCTGCACGGGGGCATCATCGGGTCATCGGCGTTGGCCGGGTTTCGATTCATGGCCCCGTTCTTGGGGGCCAATGGCTTTCGGGTCTATTGTCCGGATATGCCGGGGTTCGGTCTGACATCGGACTACGAGGACGCCTACCCGGCAGAGCATGGAAATGCCGCACATGTCGACTTCCTGCATGACTTCGTGACCGCGCTGTGTCTGGACAAGTTCCATATCTCGGGCAATTCGATGGGTTGCTTGAATTCGGTGAACTACACCGTCGCGCACCCCGAGCGGGTGCTGAGCTTCGCGCTCATTGCCGGCGGCGTGGGTGATCTCGTGCCGTCTCCGGACTTGCGCCCGGGTCGGGAGAGTCGGGAGCGCCCCAGCATCATGTCCTTCGACGGAACCCGGGAGTCGATGCGTGCAATGATGTCGGCCATCATCCTCGATGCATCCGCGGTGACCGATGATCTCGTCGACATGCGCACCGCCGCTGCGCTTCGTCATCAGGACTACTACGAGCGCCGCACCCTGTATGCCTTCGGTGGTGAGGACCCCGATATTTCAGCCCGTCTGTCCACCAAGGGTCGCTTGGACAAGTTGTCCATACCGGGGATCTATCTGTACGGGAAAGAAGACATCCTCGTTCCGCACGATGTGTTCGGATACCCGCAGGAGGATGCTCTCACGAATGTGCAGTTCTTCTACCCGGAGAAGACCGGGCACCAGGGCCAGACGGATCAGCCGGAACTCGTGAATCAGTTGTGGCTGGAGTTCTTCCGTGATGGAAAGGTCACTGCGGAGACAGCGCGGCGCGCGGGCGTATCGGATCGTCGAGACCCGTTGCCGGAACTTGTCGAGGTCGGCTAGCCGAAACAGCGCCCATCAACGGGTTGAACCCGGGAATAACTTGAGGTTGGCCCTCAGTTTAACTGGTTATGGGATGCGATCGGGACTCCGGTCGTGATAACGAGGAGGTTGCCCATGTCTGATCAAGAGGAACTCATTGCGCTGTCGGCGCGGTTCGCCGACGCGGTGACCAGGGTCGATGTCGACGCCTTCGCCGATGTCTGGTCGGACTCCGGTGTGTGGGTCATCGCCCCGCCGCTGGATATCACGATGACCGGCTCGGGTGCGGAGCTCGCCGCAGGGTTTGCGGCAGGGGCTGAAGCGATGTGGGCTACGTTCATTCAGCAGGTCCACCAGGTTCTCGTCGAAGTCGACAGTGACAGTGCTACCGGACGTACGTACATCACCGAACTGGGCTATCGGCACGACGGGACGGGGCAGACGTTGCACGGTGTCTACGACGACGAGTATGTGCGTACCGCGACAGGCTGGAAGTTCGCCAAGCGTCACTTCAGCTACCTCTACTACGACCCGGCAACGCAGTTTGCCGGCCAGTTCTTTGTCAACGGCAAGCAGGTGGCGTCACCTCAAGGTAGCTAGAAACAAAGAGTAGTCGCCACAGCGGTTTCCGAATCCTTCAGAGATTCGGCAACCGCTGTGGTGTTGTGGTGCTTGGGCGCATTCAGGGATTCGGCTGTGGCTGGATCTGCGTTGCCTGCTCCCGGGGAATCGGCGTCTCGGTGGATGCTGGGACGCCGGCGTTGGGGATCTCGCAAATGCCGGTCTCCGCATCGCAGATCGCGGCAGGCCCCCCGACCAGTCGAAGGATGGGATGTGGTGTTTCGGCAGTCATCGGGTCGCCGCCTCACTAACCGGGAACGCTTGTGCCAGTGCGGCGGCGTAGCCCTCGACGGATTGGGCTCCCTGAGCCGCGAGCTGATTGCCGAAGACCGCGAAAGGTACGCCTCGGACGCCGTACTCGCGTGCTTGGTCGATGTCGGCAGTCACCTCGTCGGAGTAGCGCTCGCTGGTCACGACGTCGCGCACCTCATCGGAATCAAGCCCGAGTTCTGTTGCCACCGAGATGAGGTCGTCGGCATCAAACGGATTCAGGGTGCCCTCGAAGAAGCGGTCTTGGACTGTCGAGTAGAACTCTGCGCCGACACCCTTCTCGGCGGCGTAGTGGGCGACCCGGTGGATTCCAAATGTGTTGCCGCTCAGTCGATCGAGCGAATACGGAAGACCGTCGGCGGCGGCCATCTGTTTAGCCTGTCCTTCCATCTGCATGAACTGTTCGGTGGTGACTCCGGGATGGGCACGGGCAAATGCCACAGGCATCGGCTCGGGCTGGGTTGCGGCCGCCGGGTTGAGCTCGAACGAGCGGAAGCGAACCTCGAAGCGATCGGCGTCGGGTCGCTGTGAAATCGCTTTGGCGAGACGGTTTTTGCCCATATAGCAGAAGGGGCATCCGACGTCGCTCCATACTTCGACGATGAACGGCTCGGTCGGCGTGGTGGGGGTGTTTGGTTGTGACATGGTGCTGGAGCCTTTCGTGCTTTCTCGGTCAACAGTCGTCAGAGTGCTTGGCGCTTGCTGGATCCGCGTATGTGGACCGGAGGTGTTCGGCGACGACATCGCCGATCTCGGCAAGGGTGTCGAGTTGGTCATCGGTCAGAAGGTCGATGAAGTTGGTGCGGACGGCCGCCAGATGTTTGGGCGCGGCGGCGGTGATGGTGGTGGTTCCGACCGGGGTGATGGTGATGTCGAATCCTCGGCCGTCGTCATCGCAGGCGGCTCGGGTGACCGAGCCGCGAGCCTCCATGCGGCGTATCTGATGGGATAGTCGACTGCGTTCCCAGCCCAATTCGCGGCCCAGGTCGCGAGCGCGAAGTCGGCCACCTGGAGCTTCGGACAGCGTGGCCAGTACTGCGTACTCCGATTCGGTCATGGCGCTGTCGTGGGCGAGCTCGCGGGCCAGATGCCCGTTGAGCTGCGCCCACATCTGGTGAAACCCCTGCCACGCACGGGCTTCGCGCTTATTCAGCCAATGCTGCGCATCGTCGTCCACAGCATCAAGGTTAGCACTTTGTTGATGTGTCACGCTTCTGCTGGAGTCGTGCGGAAGGCCTGGTCAGCGCTTTAGCTAGATGAGACCCTGTGACACCAACCTGGGACTTGGAACTCGCCGACCTGCAAGAATCCACCACGAACTCCCACATCGGCTGTCACTGAAGACAATTCATCACCACATAATGCCCGGAGCCCCGCTTCGGCTGGCATCGAACCGCTCTATCCTGGGTGCCGAAACCGCAGGCCAGCGCCTCTCATGTAGCTGTCACCACTCCCAACTACGGTGTCATCGGACAGCGGTCACGAGCCTGGAAGCCTCTGGGTTCGTTCCGGGTGTCTTCGTGCTGCGGCCGGACGCGTGGGAGGCGATCAGCTTGCAGCGCGCCAACGGCTCGGGCACCTTCGACCTCGGCAACGTCGCGGTCGATCGCGCCGCGCAGCGGTTGCATGGCGTGCCGGTGGTGTCGAACGCGCTGCCCGCTAAGAAGGGTGTGCTGCTCGACGGTTCGGCCGTACGGGTTGACGCCGACGCCCTGGGCGTGAAGGTCGACTGGGGCACTCAGGGTGACGACTTCGGCGCCAACCTGATCCGGGTCCGCACCGAGGGCCGGTTCGGTGTGTTTCGGTGTTGCGTCCCGGCGGTGTGGTTCAGATTGCCACCGCTGCGGCCTGATCTGGATAGTGAAGCGCCCCAATGGCTCTGAGTGAGCCGGTGGGGCGCTTTGCTGCGTTCCGGGGTGGAGCCGCCACCCCGGAACGCGTGCGGGTCCGGGATACTGTCGCTATCCCGGCGTCGCACGCACAGTTTTGCACAGGCTCCATCCACAGGGTTTCACACAGCTCAGTCCACAGGCGCATTTGATCGTGCCTTCCGGGCTCGTAACACTCATGTCAATCGTCAACGTTTGGCGAGGCGTGAAGGACGTGTCTGACGATCCAAATGGACCCTAATCGAATGTGCGGCAATCCCTTACGTTGCGCGCGTGCTCTGCATTGCAGTCGCCTTGCGCGGGGTACCGCCCGATACGAGAGCTGAAGTCTTGCGTGGCTTGGGTGCCTACCCGAGCAAACGGAACCCTACGGGTGCCGGTGTCGAAAATCCCTCACACCGTCGACCCACGAGTCCATAGCCCGTTATCGCATCACGGCCACGACGAGTAGCCCACCGAGAGCGTCGGTAGGTGAAGTCATGGCACCGTCGGTCGCGATCCTCGGGTGGCCCACAAGCACGGTGTGGGACTGAGCTACGTGCTGGCCGCTGGTTTGCGTCGAGCTGGCCGATAACGACGGGCGCGTGGTTGGGAGTCGGTTACGCGCACTGAGCGCCCCGGTGCCGCTATGACGCGGCTACGGCTGAACCGTCCGGGGCTGACGGCAGGGTTACGGGCGACCGCACGCCTCACACGACGGCGCAAGCACACCCGAGGTCCGTCCGGGGTACGCCCATTCGCCACACACAGCGCGTGCTTCGATTCCGAGACTGCGGGCGAACGTGATGTCGGCGCGGGCGTAACGGTGGCGTCCGCTTGCGGTCTGTGCGATTCCGGGTGCGCCGTTTCGGCGGCGAGCACTGACGAGGGCGGAGCGGAAGCCGGCGTCGTAGGCTGGGTCATCGTCGGGGTCGGGCTCGACGGCGAGTAGCCGGGTGATGAAGGTGCCGAGGATCGGGCCGGGTGTTTCTTCGAGGACGTCGAGGGCGGCGAGGTAGCCGGTGCCAGGTGCTCATGCGTGTCACCCGAGGTTGATGCAGGCGGCGAGGATGCCGAGAGGGATGAAGTAGAGGGCCGCAAGGAAAGCGACGGCGCTGAGTACCATTCTGGTACGGCTCATGCGGGTGTTCTCCGTGTGTCCGAGACCCAGGTTCAGCGTGTCCGCGCTGGTCGGGGTCGTTTTGGTTCACACCGAACCCAATGGCGCTACAAGGTTGCAGCGCCTATCCCACGAAAAAGGCAGAGGTGAAAATGCCCTCTGACCTGCGGAGCCGATGACGGGAATCGAACCCGCGTATTCAGCTTGGGAAGCTGATGTTCTGCCATTGAACTACATCGGCGTGCGGACCCGAGGACCCGCGACGGCAATGCTAGCAAAGGATCTGTCGAGCGCGTCACAGCAGGTCGCGACATGCGACACGTTCAGGTCAGCGTCGCAACCCCGTCGCCGGTGAGATTGGCCATGGCGATGCCACGGTCCGTCATGACCAGCATCAACGACTTGGCGGGACCCCGAGCTTCAGGCCCGTAGCCGACGAGTGGTCGGCGGATGCCGGCACCGTGAATCACGATGTCGCTCAAGGGTGCAAGCGGTCCGTTGCCGGTCGGGGTGAAGCGCTTGTCGGCCTTGTCGCGCACACCACCAACGGCATCCCCAGATGCGCCACGACGTCCCGACAGGTCCAGCCCGCGCACAACGAAGGTGTGGCCCACCTTTCGTTGGTGAGACCGCTCAGTTGGTCAGCCAGACGCGGCGCTCGTCGGCGACCTCGGCGAAGAGCTGCTCGTCGTCCATGGGTAGTGACGCTACGTCTGCGCACGCTGGTCCGATAGCCTCGCAGTGTGCTGCTCTCCGACCGGGACATCCATGCCGCCATCGACAGCGGGCGCCTCGCGCTGGACCCGTTCGACGCTGCTCTCGTCCAGCCGTCGAGCATTGATGTGCGCCTCGACGGACTGTTCCGGGTGTTCAACAACACCCGCTACACCCACATCGACCCTGCCCAGCGCCAGGACGAGCTGACGACGTTGGTCGAACCGGCTCCGGGAGAGCCGTTCGTGCTACATCCGGGCGAGTTCGTGCTCGGGTCGACGCTGGAAGTGTGCACCCTGCCCGACGACCTCGCCGGCCGACTCGAGGGCAAGTCATCACTGGGACGTCTCGGGCTGCTGACGCATTCGACCGCGGGGTTCATCGACCCGGGCTTCTCCGGTCACATCACCCTCGAACTGTCGAACGTGGCGAACCTGCCGATCACGCTGTGGCCGGGAATGAAGATCGGGCAGCTCTGTCTGCTGCGGCTGACCAGTGCCGCGTTGAACCCGTACGGAAGTGCCGCGGTCGGCTCGAAGTACCAGGGGCAACGGGGGCCGACGCCGTCAAAGGCGTATCTGAACTTCGTGCGCGACGCGGACTGAGGGGTCGCGGGCGGGTTCCGGCGTCGGTGACGGTGGTCTCGAGGTTCGTCGCTGGCGCTCCTCTCACCTCGACCAACCTCGACCATCCGGGGGAGAGGGACATCTGCCTTCGGGGAAGAGAGACGTCGGCCACGGGAAGGGAGACCTCGACCAGCGGCCGGACCACTGATCCGAGGGCGGGAGTTCACCGACGCGTCGCTGCGTCGCCACGCCATGGTGGGTTGTGCGCCCGACGCTGCGCGTAGGTCTACTCCTATGAAGCTCACCGTGATCGGATGTGGTTACCTCGGCGCGACGCACGCGGCCTGCATGGCCGAACTCGGGCATGACGTCCTCGGGGTCGACGTCGACGCCGAGAAGGTCGCCCGCCTCCGTGCCGGTGAGGTGCCGTTCTTCGAGCCCGGACTCTCCGACATCTTGCGCCGCAACATCGCCGCCGGCCGCCTCGAGTTCTCGACCTCGATGCAAGCGGCCGCCGACCACGGCGACGTGCACTTCGTCGGTGTGGGCACCCCGCAACGGGCGCGCGGGTACGGTGCCGATACGTCGTATGTCTTCTCGGCTGTGGAAGCGCTCGCCGGGCTCGTGCGGGGGGAGCATCTGATCGTCGGGAAATCGACTGTCCCGGTCGGAACCTCGGCCGAGCTCGCCGAATCGATCGCGGCGATCACCGGCGACCTCGCCGACGTCGAACTGGTCTGGAGTCCGGAGTTCCTGCGCGAGGGATTCGCCGTCGAGGACACCCTGCGTCCCGATCGCATTGTCGTCGGAACCGACCCGACGCACGATCGGTCGTCGAGTGCCGCCGTCGCGGTGATCGGAGAGGTGTACCGCGAGATCCTCGACACCGGAGTCCCGATGGTCACCACCGATTGGGCCACTGCGGAATTGGTGAAGACCTCCGCGAATGCCTTTCTGGCGACCAAGATCTCGTTCATCAATGCGGTCAGCGAATTGTGTGAGGTCGTCGGTGCCGACGTCTCGGCCTTGGCCGACGCCATCGGCTACGACAACCGAATCGGTCGACGATTCCTCAACGCCGGCTTGGGTTTCGGCGGTGGCTGCCTCCCCAAGGACATCCGCGCGTTCATGGCTCGCGCCGAGGAGCTCGGTGCCGGGCGCACCTTGCGCTTCCTGCACGAGGTCGACGCGATCAACATGCGCAGGCGTACAGCGATGGTCGATCTGATCGAGGACGCCTGCCCCGGTGATCTCATCGGTGCCAACATCGCGATCCTCGGCGCGGCGTTCAAACCCGAGAGCGATGACGTCCGTGATTCGCCTGCCCTCTCGGTGGCCGGTCAGCTTGCGTTGCGGGGTGCGTCGGTGACGGTCTTCGACCCGAAGGCCTCCGACAACGCGCGCCGCATGTACCCGATGCTCCACTTCGCCGACACCGCACGCGCCGCGGCCGCCGACGCCGACGTCCTCGTACTGGCCACCGAATGGGCCGAATTCGTCCACATGAGCCCCGATGAGTTCGACGGCGTCGTCGCGCACCGCGTCATCGTCGACGGCCGCCGATGCCTCGCGGCGGCACAGTGGCGGGCGGCCGGTTGGGAGTATCGAGCCCTCGGCGGCGAGGTCCGCCGACCATCGCCGGTGACCGCATCGGCGGAGGTCGCCGGTCCCGCCGACCGTATGACCGCCCTCGCATCGGTCCGGTCACGACGCGGTCACATGCTAAGTTGACAATCGATGGGCGCAGGGGGCGTCCGGGCGACCGGGATTCATCCCGGTTCGACCGGGGTAATCGGTCGACGAGTGCAGCGCCCCCGACGACCGCAGGAATGTCACCCACGATGATCGAACAGTCACACACCGCAACCCGCGTGATCGACGCGGCTCTCACCGAGCCGGTCCGGCAGCGGGTCTCCACCCTCGGCGCGCATGTCGCCGCGGTCGTGGACCTCGACGTCACCGGAGCGGTGATCGTGGTCGCCGACACCGTCGATGACCAGGTACTTCTGGCCGCACCCCCGCTGCACGACATCACGCCGCGCGAGCTCGACCGCGCACTCGCCGAGCACCTTGTTGCGGTCGGCCGGGTCAACCGCCCCACCGATGACGAGTGGCGCGACGAACTCCGCAAACTGGCCGGCCGGGCCCGCACCCGGCTCGCGGCGTCGGGCGGCGCGTTCATCATGGGCGAGCGGCAGGTCCGACTGTTTCGCGTGACGCGACGCGACGTCGAGGTGGCCACCGCCGCGTTGGTCGCCGACCTTGCGGCGCACCTCGACGACGTGCTCGCTCAGGCCGGGGCCGCCGAGGCGCCCGTCGTGCTCACCACCACCCACACGCAGTGGCCCGGACTGCCCGCGATGCTCGCCGACGCCCGCCGCAAGCCGGTCATCGTCGTCGACGACGAGGCGAGCCTGCACACGCCGACCCATGGCGTGACGCCGACGCCGTCCGGCGATTTCCCGACTCCCGGCCCGGTCAGTGGTGACGTCGTCAGCGTCGTGGAGCCCGCACCGATCCCCGCAGCACCGATCCCCGCAGCGCCGGCCGCGGAGTCGCTTGCGGCCGAGCAGTCCACGCCCGAGGTCGCCGACGCCGTCACCGAGGAGATCCTCACGGTGACCGACAAGCTTCCGGTCCTACACGGCGGCGATCATCCCCACCGCGACGATCCACGTCTCGAGGACTCCCTCTTCGACGACCACGACGCGCTTGTCGGTTCGGAGCTCCACGCGGCAGATCGCCGATGGTATTCGCGGCCGCGCTGGCTGCTCGGCGGTGCGGTGGCCGGGGTGCTACTCGTCTTCGGGGCCGCGATGGCCGTGTCGTCCGCAGGCAGCTCACCCGCACCGGCACCGCCCGCGGCCGCGGTCTCGACGACCACCGAGCAGGCCGCCGCGACGTCGTCGACGCCGATCTCGCCACCGCAGTTCGCCGACCCGTCCGATTTGGTGCAAGCCCGCCAGCCCGCGGTCGTCTACACGACGCCGCCGCCTCCGCCGCCGGTTCAGACCAACTCGCGCACCCCGAACAACCCTCCGCGCCGGGCTCAGCCGCGACCCGCGCCCCGACTGACCATCCCGATCCCCGGTCGCCCGCCCATCGTCATCCCGTGAGGCACGCGAGCGCCCGATTTTGCGCCCTACAGGTCAGTCGGCGAGCTCGGGGTCCTGACCGGATTCGCGTGCGGCGTCCAGGTAGTCGGCGAGCTGGCGTGCCATGTCCCGGTCGAGTGCGCGGTCGAGTGCGTTGTGCGCCGAAACCTGGCCGGAGCGTCGGAGTTCGGTGAGGAGCCGGGTGGTCTTCTCGGACTCCTCGGCAGTCTGCGGAATCCACCCGTCGGCATGCCCCAGCGTCACCTGACGGCGGCCCGCCGAGATGAGGGTGTTCGCGGCGGCATCCATCGCGCGGTCGAGTTCGGCGTGGACGTCGAGGATGTGACTCAGGGTGAGACCGAGCGCGACGAGACGGCCGTAGCCGGCGACGGTCTCGGGATCGAGGATCACATAGCCCTGTGGGTCGGGATCGTCGGAGTCGGGCCGGATGAGGCCGAACTCGGTGAGCCGCGCGATGTTGTCGGGGTCGGTGGTGTGCAGCATCTCGGCGAGTTCGTCGGCGCTCACCGTCGCCGATTGTGTCGTCGACCACCGCTCGGAGACCACCTCGCGCAACCCGAGGACGTCGGCGAGGTCGTCGCCGCGCTGCACCCCGGTGAGGAACTCGCCGATGTGGCGGATCGTGAAACCACGCTTGAGCAGGTCGTTGATCACCTTCAGGCGCTTGAGGTGGGCATCGGTGTAGATGGCGATGCGTCCGCGTCGGAGCGGTCGCGGTAGCAGGCCACGGTCCTGATACCCGCGCACATTCCGGGTGGTCGTCCCGGCCGCGCGCGCCAGGTCGTCAATCCGGTATTCGGTCACGATTGCACATTCTCTCAGATGGGCATCGACGTTCGGCCAGGTCGGCGAACTGCGAGTGGTCAGGGGCGCAGTCCTCGCGCGATCAGTGCGATCACCGCGGCGTAGTTCTGTGCGGGGTCGATGAACGATGGGCCCGCTTCCGCCAGTTCGAGACTGACCGCGCCATGCACACACGACCACACCTCCATCGCCAACCCCAGCGGGTCACCCGCCCGGATCACGCCCGCAACCTGGCCGTATCGGATGACGTCGGCGAGTGCGTCGAAGGCCGACCCGGCGGCCTCGGTCGCCGGATCGCAGTCTGCGGAGAACATCAGCGCGTAGAGCATCGGGTAGTCCAGGGCGAACTGCCGGTAGGCCCGCCCGCTGTGGGTCAGTCGCTCGGTGGCGTCGGCCTCGGTGGTGGCAACCACCCGTCCCAACTCGACGAAGGCATCGCTGACCAGGGCATCGAGCAGGCCTTCCTTGCCATCGAAGTGGTTGTAGACACCCATCGGCGCGACCCCCGCGGCCTTCGCGACCGCCCGGACGGTGAGGCCGTTGACCCCTTCGGTCTCGAGAATGCGGCGACCGGCGCGGATCAGATTGGCCCGGACCTCGGTGGCAGGGGTGCGGCGCTGGGGTGACGAAGCGCGCGTCGAAGAACCGGGCGTCGAGGGACTGGCCATATTGACAACCTACTAGAACAGTGTTCTTCTTGTGTAGAACAACGTGCTACAACAATGGATCGCCGTTACAGAACTCTTCTGGCCGTTTCCCGAAAGGACGTGTGATGCGGACTCGTTGGTGGGCGCTGGGCGCCCTGTGTTTCGCCGAACTACTCGTGATGATCGACAACACGATCGTCAATGTCGCGCTGCCGACCATGTCGCGCGATCTCGACGCCGGCATCTCCGGACTGCAATGGATCGTCGACGCCTACACCCTCGTGTTCGCTGGTCTCCTCGTCACCGGCGGATATCTCGGTGACCGCTACGGGCATCGCCGGATGCTGCTTTTCGGCATCGCCGGATTCGTCGCCGTCTCGGCGCTCGCGGCCGAGTCGCAGACCCTGGGACAGCTGATCACCGCCCGTGGCGGGCTGGGACTCTTTGCCGCACTGGTCTTCCCGGCCACCCTGGCCCTCATCACCACGATCTTCGCCGAGGGTCGCGAACGTGCTGCGGCCGTGGGGGTCTGGGCGGCGACGTCGGGCGTGGCGGTCGCGATCGGCCCAGTACTCGGTGGGTGGCTGCTCGAGCACTTCAGTTGGTCGTCGGTGTTCTGGGTGAACCTGCCGATGGGAGTGATCGCGGCGGTCGCGATCCTCGCCGTCGTACCCGGAACACGTCCGACGACGGTGTCCCGCTTCGACATCGGCGGTCTGCTGCTCTCGATCGTCGGCCTCGGCCTGCTGGTCTATTCGCTGATCGAGGGGCCGCACTTCGGGTGGGGCGATCCGCGGACCATCGGTGGTCTCGCCGGTGCCGTGGTGGTGATCGGGCTGTTCATCTGGCGCCAACTCGTCATCGCACATCCGATTCTCGACGTCCGGCTCTTCGCCAATCGCCACTTCGCCACCGCCGCAGGCATGGTCAGCGTCGCATTCTTCGCGCTGTTCGGATTCATCTTCCTCATCACCCAGTTCTTCCAGGCAGTCAAGGGATACGGCCCGCTCGACGCCGGTGTGCGCACACTGCCGTTCGCGGTGGTGATGGCCGTCTTCTCGCCGGTCGCGATGGCGCTGTCGCACCGCTTCTCGCCACGTCCGGTGGTGGTGGCCGGAGCGCTGCTGATGGCCGGCGGCTTCGCGCTGGTCGAATTCTCCACGCGTACTTCGGGTTATTGGGAACTGATCATCTGGTCGATGTCGCTGATGGCCATGGGATTGGCGTTCATCTCCGGCCCGTGCACCCAACTGATCATGGATGCGCTCAAGCCCGAACAAGCCGGTGCGGGCAGTGCCGTCAACGACACCACGCGCGAGGTCGGCGGCACGCTGGGGGTTGCGGTGCTCGGGTCGGTGCTCACCTCGGTCTACACCTCGGGGGTCGGGGACAAGCTTGCCGCGCTTGGTGTTCCCCATGCGGCGGGCGCCATCGCCGAACAGTCGGTGATGGCCGGTGTCGAGGTCGCCGGGCGGGCGCCGGGTGCCGCGGCCGACGCCATGCGCGCGGCCGTGCAAGACGTCTTCGTCGACGGGCTGCACTCGGCGGTGTGGGTCGCGGTGGCCATCACCGCGGCCGCGGCAGTGGCCGCAGCGGCACTGTTGCGCGGAGCGCCGCGTGGCGTGTCGCCCGCCGCGGATTCCGTTGCTGCCGAAAGTGATACCGCCGACGTCTTGGTCAGAGATCGAGCGTGAGGTGATCGCCCTGGGCGCGTGAGACGCAGGTCAGGATCTGACCTGCGGCGCGCTCGGGCTCGGTGAGGATGTTGTCGCGATGGTCGATCGCCCCGGCGAGGGTCCCGAGTTTGCAGGTTCCGCAGAAGCCCTGTCGACACGAGTACGGCACCGACGGGATCTCGCGCTGCACAGCAGAGAGCAGCGATTCGGTTGCACCGACCGTGATCTCGGCACCGGTGGAGGCGATGGTCGCGATGAACTCACGGCCGTTCTCCACCGGCGGTGGGGTGAATCGCTCATAGTGCAGCTCGATGTCGGGGCGGTCGGCGAGATGTCGGCGCAGACTTTCCAGCATCGGCACCGGGCCACAGCAGTACACCGCGAGACCCGATGGGGCACGACCGGTCTCGGGGTCGACGTCACCGAGGAGTGCGTCCATCGTCGGAAGTCCGTCGGCGTCGTCGGTGCGGATCGTCACCTTGTCGCCGAAGCGCGCGACCTCGTCACGGAACGGGATCGACTCGGGCGAGCGGCCGGTGTAGATCATCGACCAGTCCAGACCGAAGCGTTCGGCGGCGGCGAGCATCGGCAGGATCGGTGTGATCCCGATGCCCGCGGCGATGAACCGCAGCTTTGTCGCCGCGGAGCCATGACCAGGAAGCGAGATCGGAAATGCGTTGCGCGGGCCCTTGATCGAGAGGAGATCACCGACCTTCAGCGTGTCGTGCACTTCGATCGATCCGCCACCGCCGTCGGGGATGCGGCGCACGGCGATGCGATAGGTGTACTGATCGGCGGGATCGCCGCACAGCGAATACTCACGCATCCGGCCCGACGGCAACAGCAGATCCAGGTGTGCCCCGGCGTGCCAGCGCTGCAGGAGCCCGCCGTCGGGGTCGGCGAAGGTCAGTGCGACGACGTTCTCGTCCTCGGCGACCACCTCACGGCTGACGACGCGCACCACGGTGATGCCGTTGTCGGCGACGGTGTCGTGCAGCGGCGACAACGGCCGCCACAGTGGCCACCAGATCTTCGAGATGGCCGTGCCGACGGTCAGCAACGGGTCGTGGCGCCAGCGCCCGTAGAGATGCGGTGGCGGAGAGGTCATCGTCGTCGTGTGGGGATGTGCGCGCTGGTTCATCTCGTCGCAGCTCCTCAGCTCGCGTTCCGGGCCGCCGGTGAGGCCGCCAGATAAGCGACGGCCTGTGCGGTGGAACCGATTTCGTTGGGGTGGAACCCCGGACGGAAGTAGCTGAAGGTCGAGAAGACGATCTTCCACAGCTTCGGCAGGACCCCGGCTCGCACCCCGCGGAAGTAGTGGTACTCGCGCTGGAAGAAGTTGTAGTCGATCGTCGGGTCGGACTTCATGATGAACCGGAACCCACGATTGACGAGCAGCAGCAAGACCGGCAGTGCCACCAGCATGGCCCGCCCGCGACGCAGGTAGCTGTCGCCGAAGTACACCGCGACCTCGTGGGCGACCGCCCGATGTTCGACCTCCTCCGCGCCGTGCCAGGTGAACAGATCCGTCATCGCCGGGTCGGCACCGTGCTCGACCCAGGTGTTGTTGAGCGCGAAGTCACCGAGGATGGCGGTGTAGTGCTCGAGCGCTGCGATCAGCCACAAACGTTCGATGAGGTGTTTCTGGCGTGCCGCCGGAGTGGCTTTCTCCAGTGGCCCCAACAACTTCCGGAAGATCCACTCCATCTGCCGACAGAACGGGCGCGGATCGATGCCGTGGTGGTCGAGGAACTCCCACAGCACGTGGTCGTGGGCCTCGGCATGCATGGCCTCCTGGCCGATGAATCCGCGCATCGTCGCGGCGAGTTCGTCGTCGCGCACCAGTGGCAGTGCCTCGTTGTAGGTCTGGACGAACCACCGTTCGCCCTCGGGGAGAAGGAGATTGAGAACGCTGATGAAGTTCGACGCGACCGGGTGTCCGGGAATCCAGTGCAGTGGTGTCTGCGTCCAGTCGAAAGCAACGTTGCGGGCATGCAGTTCGACGGGGCCCGGGTCGGACCCGTCGGCGTCGGCGGGCTCGCGGGAGTCGTTGATGGAATGGGCCTGGGCAGACATGATCGTTCCTTTCACGGTCGCGTCGCGCCGACGACCTGACGTCGGGCGATGACACGAGAGATCCACGGGGTGAAACGGTAGAGGCGATAACCTATCCGGGCTTCGGGTGTCACCGGTACCACGGCCCTGTCGGCGCGGATCGCCGTGACGATCTGTGCGGCGACCTCGTCGGCGTCCGGTGTGTCGCGCACGGTGGGGCAGATGGCGCTGACGCCGATGTGATGCTCGGCCAGCTCTGCGCGTAACGATTCGCTGTAGAGCAACACCCCGGCCTTGGCCGCGGCGAAGATGCCCAGTCCCCGTTGCGGAGTGAAGGCCGCCGCGGACGCGAGATTGACGATGTGGCCGCCGGTTCCGCGGGTCACCATCTGTCGGCCGAACTCCCGGCACCCGGTGAGGACACCGCGAAGATCGATCTCCAACAGGCGATCGATCTGTTCGTCGGTGGCGTCGAGCGACGATCCGGAGAGCCCGATCGCGGCGTTGTTCACGACGATGTCGGGGACCCCGTGCTCACGCTCGACGTCCTTCGCGAAGTCGATGAAGGCGTCGGTGTCGGCGACGTCGAGGTGGTATACCGCTGTGGCCGAGCCGCTTTCCTTGCACAGGCGGGCGGTCACCTCGGCGCCTGTGGTGTCGATGTCGGCGAGGACGACGTCGCATCCGAGTTCGGCGAGGGCCCGTGCCGTTTCGCGGCCGATACCGCTGCCCGCTCCGGTGATGACCGCGAGCCGGCCCGTGAACGTCTGGCCGGGGCCGTAACGTCGTGTTCGCGAAAAGCTCTCGGGGACGAGACGATCACCGTCGAGGGTGGCCAGGAGGTTGCGTACGTTCTCGGCGATGTAGGCGGGGTGCGTCGAGGGCAGCCAATGCCCGGTCGCGGCGTCGCGGCGCCACAGCCGGGTGACGTAGCGGTGGGTGGTCGAGAACGTTGCCGGACGGATCGCGAAGTCGCGGGTGTTGAGCAGTTCGAGAACCGGTACCGCGACCGTACGCGGCGACGGGAACAGCAGGCGCCGAAAGATGTTGGCGCGGTAATACCGGATCCCGGAGTTCATGTCGCGGCGTAGCGTCGGGGCGGTGGTGATCGCATCGCGCGGTGTGCCGTCCATCAGATGCAGGAACTCGCGCCACACCCGCGGGGAGCCGAGAACTCCGAGAAACAGTCGAGGCAGCACCGGTAGATGGAACAGGCCGATGTAGGTGGAGCTGACCATCTGCGAGATGGAGGTGCCCAGATTGCGTGGCATCGGGTGAGTGATGTTGTGGCGCAACAAGGCTCCGACATGGTCGAGGCTCGGCCCGGAGATCGAGGTGAACGACGCGATCTGCGTTGCGGCGCCGCTGCGCGAGACCGCCTCCCAACTCTGGATGGATCCCCAGTCGTGGGCGACGACGTGAACCTTGCCGCCCGGATTGACCGTGGCCGCCACGGCGAACAGATCGTCGGCGAGATTCTCGATCCGATACGCCGACACCGGCAGCGGGCGATCGCTGTCACCCATGCCGCGGGTGTCGTAGGCGAAGACCCGTGCGTGACGGGCCAGATGGGCGGCGACGCCGTCCCACACCACGTGGGTATCGGGCCAACCGTGCACGAGAAGGATCGTCGGCGCGTCGTCGTCGGTGGCGGTGCCGTCGTCGGCGACCGCCTCGAACAGTGCGAGGTTCACCCCTGCGCTGTTGACGTTCCTGCGCCGCTTCCAACTCACCATCGACTCCTCGATCCCCTGGATAGGAGTACACGTTACCAACGGTTACAGGAATAGCCAATGGGCAGGCTTCGGATACGAGAACACCGACGTCCGAGGCTCGGACGCAGGTGTGCGGGTACGTGTGACGCCGGATTGGCTACTGGCGGTACGAGGAGAGGAAGTTGCCGATCCGCTCGATCGCCTCGCCGAGCTCACGCGCCCACGGCAGGGTGACGATCCGGAAGTGGTTGTGGTCGTCGAGGTTGAAGCCGGTGCCCTGCACCACGAGGATCTTCTCCTGTAGCAGCAGATCCTGGACGAACAGCTCGTCGTTGTGGATCTCGTGGACATCGGGGTCGAGATGAGGGAAGGCGTACAGCGCGCCGCTGGGTTTGACGCAGCTGACGCCGGGGATCTGATTGAGCTTCTCCCAGGTGACGTTGCGCTGCTCGAACAGGCGGCCGCCGGGCTCGACGAGGGCGTCGATGCTCTGATACCCGCCGAGTGCCACCTGAATCGCGTGCTGGCCGGGCACGTTGGAACACAAGCGCGTCGAGGCGAGGATGCCGAGACCCTCGATGAAACCCTGCGCGTGCTCCTTCGGGCCGGTGAGGACCACCCAGCCGGCGCGATAACCGCACACGCGGTAGGCCTTGGAAAGTCCATTGAAGGTGAGGCACAACAGGTCCGGGGCCAGTGAGGCGATGTTGGTGTGGACGGCGTCGTCGTAGAGGATCTTGTCGTAGATCTCGTCGGCGAGGATCAGCAGCGAATGCCTGCGCGCGATGTCGGCGAGCTTCTCGAGCACCTCGCGGGAGTAGACCGCGCCCGTCGGGTTGTTCGGATTGATGATCACCAGTGCCTTGGTGCGGTCGGTGATCTTGGCCTCGACATCCTCGATGTCGGGGTTCCAGCCGTTGCTCTCGTCGCACCGATAATGCACCGGCTGACCGCCGGACAGTGCGGTCATCGCGGTCCACAGTGGATAGTCCGGTGCCGGGATGAGGACCTCGTCGCCGTCGTTGAGCAGCGCCTGCATCGTCATCGTGATCAGCTCGGAGACACCGTTGCCGAGGATGACGTCGTCGACGTCGAAGTACGGGAAATCGGGGATGAGCTCGTAGCGCGTTACGACGGCCCGCCGGGCGGACAGCACGCCCGCGGACTCGGAGTACCCCTGGGAGTAGGGCAGGGCGTGGATCATGTCGCGCATGATGACGTCGGGGGCCTCGAAGCCGAACAGCGCCGGGTTGCCGATGTTGAGCTTCATGATCCGGTGGCCCTCGGCCTCCAACCGGGCCGCGTGCGCGTGCACCGGCCCCCTGATCTCGTAGCACACGTTCTGCAGCTTCAGGGACTGCTCGAGCGGCTTGAGGTTCTGGTTCAGGTGGGATACGTAAGGCCTACTCACGGGTTCAATTGTCGCAGCCGCAGGCAAATCGATTTCTCGGGGTTGGTGAGCGCGCCGACAGCGCTCTCCATTTCGCCGACAGCGCCCCCTGTATCGCCGACAGCGCCCAGTAAACCCGCGACGGCGCCCTCCACTTCGCCGACAGCGCTCCCCATGGCGCCGACAGCGCTTCGACGAGCCGAAAGCAACGAGCCCGCCCGGAATCAACCGGGCGGGCTCGTCGCGAGCGGAGCTTTCAGGCGTCGATCGTCACGACCGGTGACCGGGTCGCTTCTTGCCCGCGGCCAATCCGAAGCCCTTGGCCTTCGACGCACCGACCTCGCCGATCGTCCGATCGTCCGATGTCGAGCCGTTCGACGCCGATCCGTTGGACGACGCCGCAGGGGTTTCGTCCTCGGCAGGCGCCGTCGGCTCCTCAGCAGGCGCTGTCGCGGTCTCCTCAGGCGCTGTCGACGTTGTTTCGGGCGCTGTCGGCGATGCTTCGGGCGCCGTCGGCTCCTCAGCGGGCGCTGTCGACGTTGTTTCGGGCGCTGTCGCGGGTGCGGCGGGTGCAGCCGCCGCGGCGGCCTTCGCGCCGGGGCGTTTCTTGCCTGCGGCCATGCCGAAACCCTTGGCCTTGGCGGTACTCGCTTCGGTCACCGCGCTCACCGAACCTGCCGACTCGGTGTCGGCGGTCGCCGCGGCGTCGGGCGCGGAATCGGCGTCGTCCACCTGGTTTTCCGCGGGTGCGGTCACTCCGGCATCGGCAGCGGCCGCATTCGGTTGCGCCGGGGCCTTCGCAGCGCCCCCCGGCTTCTTCATGGGCTTCTTGCCGCCACTCATCGCAAAGCCCTTGGCGGCGGCCTTCTTCGGAGCACCGCTGGTCTCACCGGATTCGGTGGCGGCGTCGGCGACCGCGGCCGACGACTCTTGCTCGGCCGGTGCGGGCGCAGCGGACTTCGCGGCGGCGCCGGGCTTCTTGCCGCCCTTCATGCCGAATCCCTTGGCGGCGGGCTTCTTTTCGGCAGCTGCGGCCTCGGTTGAGCCGGTCTCGGTCGAGCCGGCGTCGGCAGCAGGCGCCGGGGCGGAGCTCGCGGCGGCGCCCGGCTTCTTGCCGCCCTTCATCCCGAATCCCTTGGCCGCGGGCTTCTTTTCGGCCGCAGCGGCGTCACCCGAGGCGGTCTCACCCGAATCCGCGGGGGCGGCCTTGGCAGCACCGGGCTTCTTGCCGCCCTTCATGCCCAGGCCGACCTTCGGCTTCGGCTTGGCCTCGGTCGTGGCACCAGCAGATGCGGCGGCCGCGGCGGGCGCCTTCTCCTCCTCGGGTTCGGGCTCCGGCTCCGGTGCCGGCTTGGGAATCGGACCGAGGAAACGTCCACCACGCTTGACCTCGGGGGCCCCACGCGTGACCGACTCGAGCAGCAACTGTGCGACGTCGACGACCTCGACCTTGCCCTCGTTCTCGGTGCCCGAGGTTCGAGCGGTCACACCATCGGTGAGCATCACGCGGCAGAACGGGCAACCGGTGGCGACCTTCTGCGGGACGTCGCCGCCGATCTTGTCGCCGAGAGTGTCGAGCGCCTCGTCGACCCGGTCGATGTTGATGCGCTTGCCGATCTGCTCTTCCATCCACATGCGGGCGCCACCGGCGCCGCAGCACATGGACCGTTCGCCGTGGCGCGGCATCTCCCGCAGGTTCGACCCGGAGGCCGCCATCAGCTCGCGCGGGGCGTCGTAAACCTTGTTGTGGCGACCGAGATAGCAGGGGTCGTGATAGGTCACGCCCTCACCCAGCGGCGCGACGGGGACCAGACGCTTCTCCCGAACCAGGCGGTTCAGCAGTTGCGTGTGGTGTACGACCTCGTACTTTGCGCCCAGCTGCGGGTACTCGTTGCCCAGCGCGTTGAAGCAGTGCGCACAGGTGACGACGATCTTCTTGCGCTGCTGTGGAGCGGTCGAGAAGACCTCGTTCATCATCTCGATGTTCTGCTGCGCCAACATCTGGAACAGGAACTCGTTGCCCGCGCGGCGAGCCGAGTCACCCGTACAGGTCTCGCCCTCGCCGAGGACCAGGAAGTTCACTGCGGCGATGTCGAGCAGCTCGGCGACGGCCTTGGTGGTCTTCTTCGCGCGGTCCTCGTAGGCGCCGGCACAACCCACCCAGAACAGGTACTCGAAGCCCTCGAACGATTCGACGTCCTGGCCGAACACCGGGATCTCGATGTCCATCTCGTCGATCCAGTTGGTGCGCGCCGAGGAGTTCTGGCCCCACGGGTTGCCCTTGTTCTCCAGGTTCTTGAACATGCCCGCGAGCTCGGTCGGGAAGTCCGACTCGATGAGCACCTGGTAGCGGCGCATGTCGATGATGTGGTCGACGTGCTCGATGTCGACCGGGCACTGCTCCACACACGCTCCGCATGTGGTGCAGCTCCACAGGGTTTCGGTGTCGATGACCGCACCGAGTTCACCGTCGATCGCCCCGGTGCCGGCCGACTCGCCGACCAGCTTGCGGGCGGCCTCGGCGCGTGCGGCCTCGGGGATCTTGGCGAGCTTGGCCTCGTCGGGATTGCCGTCGGCGTCGACGAGACCCACCTCGTCGCCACCCATGTCGGTGCGTCCACCGGCGATGAGATAGGGCGCCTTGGCCTGCGCGTGGTCGCGCAGCGACATGATGAGCAGCTTGGGGCTCAACGGTTTTCCGGTGTTCCATGCCGGGCACTGGCTCTGGCAACGGCCGCACTCGGTGCACGTGGTGAAGTCCAGCCACGCCTTCCAGGAGAAGTCCTCGGCCTTGCCGGCGCCGAAGGCGTCGACGTCGGGGTCGGCGGTCTCCATGTCGAGGACCTTGCCCGCCGACATCATCGGCTTGGCCGCGCCGAGTGCGACGCCGCCGTCGGCCTCGCGTTTGAGATAGATGTTGAAGAACGCGGCAAAGCGGTGCCAGGCCACACCCCAGTCGATGTTGGAGCCCACCACGGCCAGCCAGATCATGCCGCTCATCAGCTTGATGACCGCGGCACCGGTGACCCAGTACTCCGACGACCCTTCGAAGAGCTGCGCGAAGTAGTGGGTGAAGAAGGAGGTCCAGATGGGCGGATCCTCGAGGCCGGCCGAGATCTTGAAGGTCTTGACGAAGACCATGCCCAGACCTTCGAGCAGCACCACCCACTCGACGAAGTACGCGGCACCGAAGCGGGAGCCGGAGAAGCGGGACAGGCGCTCGGGCACCCGCGGGTGATTGAGCTGGCGGATGATCATCAACACGGTGATGCCGATGACCGTGCCGAGTCCGAGGACCTCGTCGGCGAAGATGTAGATGTTCCAGGCGCCGATGACCGGCCAGTGGAAGTGCGGGTCGAAGATCTGCCCGTAGGCCTCGAACCAGAAGATCGCGCCGATGAGGAAGCCGAACATCACCAGCCAGTGCGCCCAGCCGACCGTTCGGAACTTCACCATCCGGGTGTGGCCGACGAACTCCTTGAGCATCGTCCACAGTCGCGGGAGGATCGGGAAGTAGCGTGAACTGTCGACGCGCTGACCCTGTGCGATGGCGCGGACCATTGTCCACACGCCGCGCAGGAACAACGCCCAGCAGAACAGGCTGATGACCGCGGCAATCGTGCCGATGGTGATCGTCGTGGCATTCACGGCGTCACGGCCCCTCTCTGGTTGTCTAGAGACCTTCCGGCGCGGGCTGACGTGCGCGGGGTCCGACGTCTACTACGGGTAACCGTAATTGCTGAGGACGTGCAAGCGCTGCCAAGGCTGACCTAAGTAACGTTCGGTCGGTCTCCGGAGTTGTCCAGAAAAGAATACCCGCCAGTAACTTACTGTCTAGTCAGTACCGGCGGGTGTGACATTTGCGACCTTCTCGAGTTCCTCGAGGGCGGTGTCGAGATGGGTCAGCAGCCGCTGCAGGCTCGGCAATTCCTTACGGGCACCGATCAGGCCGAAGTTCACGTGCTCGGCGGTCGTGGTGACGGTGATGTTGAGTGCGAGGCCCTCCATGGCGACCGACACCGGGTAGACGCCGTCGAGGCGAGCGCCGTTCCAGTACATGTGCTCACTCGGGCCCGGCACGTTGCTGATGATGATGTTGAACTGCGGCGGCGTGTACCGCACGAAGCCGGGGATGGTGGCGAACGCCAGCGAGGCGATCGTCGCGGCGCCGTACGCGAGCGCCTGGAGCGGGGCGAGTCCGCGGATCACCTTCTTCGACTCGCGCATCGAATTCACCAGGGTACGCAGCCGACGCTCGGGATCGGGCTGATCGGTGGCCATGTTCGCCAGGATCGCGGTGATCGAGTTGCCGTCCTTGCCGTCGGGCCCGCCGAGGTGCATCGACACCGGGACCGCGGCGATCAGTGGCGCCGACGGCAGGGCGTCGCGGTCGATCAGATAGGACCGCAGCGCACCCGAGCACATGGCGATGACCACGTCGTTGAGGGTGATGTCCATCTGTTGGGCGACCGCCCGCAGGCGCTCGGTGGGCCACTGCTGGGCGGCGAACCGGCGTGCACTGCCGATCGGGACGTCGAGGATCGTCTTGGGTGCCGGACGGAACGGTGCGGCGAAGTCCTTGTTGGTCATCGCCGTCCACGCGATCTTGGTGGTGGCGGGGACCATGCCGACGAGTTGTCCGCCGACCTCGAGAGCCGCACCCGCCAGTCCCATCGCGCCGGACAGGACGGGGATACGGGAGGGGTTCGGCGCCTTGGGTTTACGGGAGCGCCGATAGAGCGCCGGATCCCAGGGCGCCGACCCGTTCCGGTCGTCGGGATCAGTGGACAGGGTCCGTTGCAGCATCCGCAGCGCCGAGACGCCGTCGATGAGCGAGTGATGGATCTTCGTGTAGAGCGCGACGCGGCCGTCGTCGAGACCCTCGACGATGTGCACCTCCCACATCGGACGATTGCGATCGAGCAGGGCACTGTGGTGCAGCGACACGTAACGCAGCAGTTCGCGGACGCGCCCGGGCCGGGGTAGGACGGCGCGGCGCACGTGGTAGTCGAAGTCGATCTCCTCGTCGAACGACCACGCGGTATATCCCATGACGCTGGCCGGACTCGCCGGGCGCTTGCGGAACAGTGAATGCAGCTCGGTGCAGGCGTAGAACCGCTCGACCATCTCCTCGGCCAGCTCGTTCGACGACTGGCCCTCGCGCGGGACGAACAGCTGCAGCCCTCCGACGTGCATCGGCTGCTCGCGGGTCTCGGCGATGAGAAACATCGATTCCGTGATCGGCATGTACGGCATGCGGGCCACCCCCTCCTGCTGACTCGAACTGTGGCTGGGATCACACTACCGCCTCTTGCGGCAGGCGCCCACACGAGATCCATCGACGCAGGCCAAAGGTCCCGGGTGCCCGTCGGCGGGCCGGGCTACGGTGGGCGGGTGGATCTGCGGAGCGCGGCCCGGCGTGCGATCCCGGTGACGCTGATCGTCGTCGAACTCGTCGTCACCGTCGCGGCGACATGGGTGTTCGTCGCTGCCTATGGTCGTGTGCCGGCGCCGGATCGGGTGCCTCGCGGCTCGACGGTCGTCGTGTTGGGGTCCCTGGTCTCCGACGGCGAACCCGGTGACTACGTGCGGGGCCGTCTCGACACCGCGCTGGACCTGTACCGATCCGGTGCGGCTGCTCGGATCATCAACTCCGGCAACGGTTCTGCCGACGCCGGAGACGAGCCTGCGGTGATGCGCACCTATCTCGAGCGGCGCGGTGTGCCATCGGGGGTGATCGTCGACGATCCCGCGGGGTTCGATACCGCCGACACCTGTCGACGCCTGCGCACGGTGTACGACGTCGATCGTCCGGTGCTCATCACGCAGGACTTCCACATCCCGCGTGCGATTGCGTTGTGCCGCAGTCTCGGTGTCGACGCCACCGGTGTGGATGCGCGGTGCGAGTGCTCGGTGATCACGCAGGCGCGCAACGTGATCCGTGAGGCGCTGCTCGCACGACCCAGAGCACTGGTGACGGCGGTGACCGGATGGTGACGGCGACGATCCGGTTCTGTAGTGCCGATCAGGTTGTGCCGCGCGCCGATTCGGACACCAAGTCGGCGATTGCCGCCTTGCCCGCCGGAGTCTCGTGATAGGGGGCCGGCCCCTGGTATCCGAGCAGCCACGGAACCGGTGAGCACACCCCGTGGTCTCGCCCGGCCGTCGACACCGCCACGACGCGCGCGTCACCGCGTTTCGACGCGGTCGCGATGGCGGCGTTCAGCCCGCGATACACGGCGTCGGTTTCGGCCTGCTGCTCGGTGGTCAAGGGCAGCAGGTCGCACTGCGTGCCGTCGACGAGCGGGAGATAGTCGACGAACAGGACCGACGCCCGCGGCGCACGCTGGTGGATCACACGCAGCATGCGGACCAGATCGTCGGTGAGATGGGCGAATTCGCGCACACCCGGAGGTGGGGAGGGCTTGGCATTGCAGTGGTCGGGTCGTACCCCGACGACCGGGCCGACCGCCTGGCAACTGTAGGCCATGACTCGACCGACGTAGTGGATGTTGTTGCCGCCCACCGTGACGGTCACCAGCGAGGTGTCGGGGGTGAGCACGTCGACCTGTGGTCGACTCGCCCGTCCCGGTTGGGCGCGGTCGATGACGTCGGCCACGACGGCGCCCGAGCAACTCGCGTCGGTGAGTGTGAGTCCGAGGCGCCGCGCGACCAGACTGGGATAGTTGTCGGCCGAGCGCATGCACCGCTTGTCGGTCAGCCGCGTCCCACCCGGTCCCGCCGCATATGAACTTCCCAGCGCCACATACTTCTTCGTCGGTGGCGCCGATGGTGACCGCGATATGTCCGAGGGCGATCCACCCGGCGATGATGCCGGGCCTGCCGGTTCGGGTGCGCCGCAAGCCGCGACGAGACCCGCGAGGATCACCAGGAGCGTGACGAGGTACCGAGCGGTGTGGTGTGTCCCCGATGACGTCACGGGTCCATTGTGCATTCGCGCGGCTGTGCGGACGGAATGCCTCGCCCGGAGCTGCTATCGGCCGGCGTCGGCCGTGGTGCTCGCGGTGCGCCCGGTCAGCTCTGCGACACCCGGTCCCGACGCCACGGCATCGGGATCGGGATCGGCAAGCGTGGGCGTCCGGTGACGTAGAGCGACCCGGGAAGGTGACGCAGGATCTCGACGAGTAGCAGCGAGCCGGCCAGGGTCAGCAGGTACACGACGAAGGTGCTCCAGGGCTCGCCGATGAGAACCAGCATCGCGGGCCTGCCGTTCATCTGCGGGTACAGGATGAAGAACAACACCAGTACGTGGCAGAGGAACACGCTGAAGGACCGGTTGGAGGCGAACGACACCGCGCGGGCGAACCGCGGCGTCATCTCGCGCCAGTGCTCACCCCAATGCGCGGCCACCGCATACAGGCACGTCATCGCCACGACGAGAAACGGCACGAGCGCGGGGTAGAACGCGGAGTTGTTGTCGTGCACCGGCTTTCCGTCGTACCACACCCCGTAGAGGTAGGTGCCCAGGGCGAGGGCAGCCGTGGCCAACAATGCGCCGAACAGCCACCAGCCCTTACCGGACAGCCAGCGTCCGATCTCTTCGCGATGCACCGCGGCGATTGCCCCGTAGAAGATGAAGAACTGGTACGGGATGAAGGTCGCGTAGTTGTGCCACCAGTACGTGGCGACCGAGGCCGGTGGCTCCCAGTAGGTGATGGTGACGGTGATCGCGAGCTGCGCGGCGAGGCTGGCCAGCAGCACCCACTTGTGTTTGCCCACGGTGGCCCGCACCAGCCACAGAACCAGCGGGAAGAGCAGATAGACCTGCAACATCACGAACAGGAAGTACATCTGGAAGCCCGAGAGGCCCCACATCGCGAGTTTGCCGAACTCGTTGAGGCTCGTCGGGACCTCGCGCAGCCGTCCGTGTACCCACATGTCCTCGACGACCCAGTAGATGAACGACCAGATCACATAGGGGAAGATGACGAGCTTGATGCGCCGACGCCAGAAGGCGAACGTCGAGAAGTCACGCTTGTCGAAGTTCTGGTACATCAGCACGAAGCCGGTCAGCGCGAAGAAGGTGTTGCGGGTGAAGTGCAACAGCATCGAGGTGGTGTTGACCGGCAGGCTGGTGAACTCGTCGGTGGTCTGGGTGAGGCAGTGTACGAAGATGACGAGGGAGAACGTCGTCGCGCGGATGAGATCGACGTGGTGCAGGTAGGCCCGCTTGGAGCGCTGCCCGACGGACGAGGCGGTGGCCGAAGGTGCCTGCGTCTGCACGCCGGTGGTGGTCGCGCGCGTGAGTGCTGTCGTCATTCCTCAACTCTCGAACGGCTGCTCGGGACGGATGATCGCCACGTTGCGCGGGGTGGTCCGCGACACGGCCGACGTGCGGATGCGTCGTCGCACCCGAAGACCGTCGTGATCTATCCGTGATCAAGCGTCACAGTATCAGCGTCACCTTGCGGGTCGCTGAGACAATTCTGGACGTACGTTCCCAAGTGAATAACATCACATGAATTTCGCGAATCCGACATGTGCTCTTCTGATGCGCGTCGCCCTGACCTCATCTTTCCCTGCAGGCGACCGATGGGATTGCACTGAACGAAATCCTGTTGCCGTCCCTGCGAACGCGGCAGGCTGGCTGGCGCCTGCCCGCTCGGGCCACTCGCGGCGCGTGATCCGCGACATCGAATCCGAGCGGACCACGAGTTCGACAAGGGAGAGGACAACACATGACAGATCAGCACACCGGGGGAGCGTCGAAGAGGTCGGTGGCCATCGTCGGCGCCGGACTGGCCGGGACCAGCGCGGCGCTTGGGTTCGCTGACGCCGGCTTCGAGGTCACCCTCTACAGCGACCGCAACCGCGAAGAGCTCCGTGACAAGGTGCCGCCGACAGGGGTGGGCGTGCTGTTCGGCAAGCCACGGGAGTGGGACGCGGAGATCATCGAGGATCTCTACGAGGTCGGCAACACCACCGGCATCAGCGTTCGCCTGCACGCGGGTATAGGCGACGAGCGCGCCGATGTGCTCGCATTCAATCCCGACTACGGCTATGTCGCGCAGGCGGTGGATCTGCGACTGCGGGCCGACGACCGCCTCGGCCGTTTCCTGGACCGTGGCGGGCGTTTCGAGGTGGGGCATATCGACGCCGCTCGCCTCGACGAGATCGCCGGTGCCCACGACGTCACCCTCGTGGCCACCGGCAAGGGTGGCCTGTCGGCACTGTTCGGGGTCGACGAATCGCGTACGCACTATCACGAGCCGCAGCGCCGGCTTCTGCAGGTGACCCTCGAGGGTGTCGACCACGGCCCGGACACATTCGCCTACCGCTCGCGCGAGGGCGGGCAGCACTCGCTGTTCAATCTCGACAGCGACAACGGCGAGATCTTCGTCGGCCCGTTCCTGCACAAGGATGCCGGATCGACGTGGTCGTTCATCGTGTTCGCCAAGCCCGACGGGCAGTGGGCTCCGCTCATCGACAACGTCGTCGACGCACGATCGGCACGCCAGACCGTCCTCGACATCTTCGAGAAGTTCTTCCCGAAGGACGCCCCGGTGGTCTCGCAACTGCAGGTGATCGAGTCCGATCCGTACTCCTGGCTGACCGGCGCGGTGACCCCGACGGTTCGTAAGGCCGTCGGACACACCGCAAGTGGTCATGTGGTCGCCGCCATCGGCGACACCGCGATCGCCGTCGACCCGGTTGCGGGTCAGGGTGCGGCGAACACCCTCATCCAGGTTGCCGAACTGGTGAAGGCGGCTCGCGCCCGGTTGGCCGATGACCCGAATGCCGCCCTCGACGAGAACTGGCTGACCAGCGAGTTCGAAAAGCACTGGGAGCGACGTGGTCACGCAGCCACCGAGGTCACCCGTCTGTACCTCGGCGATCCGGACTTCGCCACCCACCTCGAGCTCGCGTTCCCGGCGGCGGCGGTGAACACCGACATCGCCTCCGCCTTGTTCGGACTGCTGTCCGACCCGAATCCGTTGCTGTCGTTGAAGTCTCGCGACGACGTGTTGGGCTTCATCTCCGCCGTGGCCGGCGAGCCCGCCGACGATGTGCTGGCCCGGTTCACGCCGGCCGGGGAGTTCAGTGCCGCTCCCGAGCAGAAGGAAACCGTCCCCGCCTGAGCGGTATCACCGGTGGCCTCTCGACCGCCGCGGTTGTGTCATACGAATACAGATTCCACCAAGTTGGCCGAAAACCCTGATTTTCGGGGTCGAGGGTCCGCTGGCGTGGAATCTGTATTCGTATGCGGGGCGATCGATCAGCGATCGTCGTGCGCCGGTGCCGTCAGGCCGACGGCGGCGACGATTTCGTCCACGAGGCGATCGAAGGTTCTTGACGACGGCGAAACGACCGACGAATGGGTTTGTCCGGCAAAGACTATGAGTCGGGCATTGCCGCCGACCGCGGTGTCGGCGGTGACGTAGTCCTGGGTGAGAATCGCCGGCACTGTGGTGTCGAGGCTGCCGACGAGCCCGATCACCGGGACCTGCGGGTCGAGATTCTGGATCGGATCGACAGCGGAATACCGACGCGGCACCCGTTGCGGCGGGCCGCCGAGCACCCGCATCACATTGCGGTCGCCGAGCGCTGCGGCACGACGCATGTCGAGCGGCCCGGCGATCGACATCGCCACCGCTGGCCGATATCTCACCGGTACACCGAGAGCGTCGACGCTGCGGTAATCGCGGGTGGCGGTCCACACCGCGAGCTGGGCGCCTGCAGAGTGACCGACCACCACGGATCGTCGTGTATCGATGATCGGGTAGTCCCGGGCCACGGCCGGGATGTCATTGACGGCGGCGGCGACGTCGGAGAATGTGGTCGGCCAGCCACCGCCGCTGCCCACACGCCGGTACTCGACGTTGAGTACCGCCACTCCGCGGTCGGCGACGCTGGCGGCGAAGACGTTGAAGCTGCCTGCGCCGATGGTCTTGCCCCATCCACCACCGTGGATCAGGATCACCAGCGGTATCCGGCTCAGGTGTTGATGGTCGGGGAGATACAGGTCCATCCAGTTCTGAGTCGGATCGGGGTGGGGCACCGGGTAGTCGATGCGCTGAATCCGGAGTCCGGCGGGTGCCACGGGCACCGGGGGTTGCGCCGCGTCATGGGTGCCCGCGCAGGCCGCGAGCCCGAGCACGACGCACAGAGCCACGACCGCGTAAGCGAGTGCCGACCGCACTCGCGCGACACGCGACGGCGACGGGGGTACGCGCTCGGTGGGCACCTCCACATTCTGTCGCCATCGCGTCGGCACCGCCCATCCGACACCGACATTTCCGCTGTGTGATACCCAAAGGGCACAAAACAGGTCAGGAGGGGCAACGATGAGCGGTAAAGGTTGGGGTCTGGCGGACGCCCCCTCGCAACACGGGCGGGTGGCGGTGGTGACCGGCGCCAACTCCGGGATCGGGTTGGAAACCGCACGTCAGCTCGCCGGATTGGGTGCGCGAGTGGTGTTGGCCTGCCGCAACCCGCGCTCCGCCGCCGAGGCTCGTGACACCATCGCGGCAAGCGTGCCCGACGCCGACCTCGACATCGCTCGCCTGGACCTCAGTGATCTTGCGTCGGTACGGGAATGTGCGGAGAAGCTCTGTGCCGAGTACCCGGTCATCGACCTCGTGGTCGACAATGCGGGCCTGATGCGCCAGCGTCGCGAACTCACCGTGGACGGCTTCGAGATGGACTTCGGCACCAACTTCCTCGGCCACTACGCATTCAACGGTTTGCTGCTCGGCGCGGTGACCGCCGCCGAGGCCGGGCGCTTCGTGACGGTCGGTTCCAAGGTGTATCGCGCAGGCCTCATCGACTTCGACGACCTGACCATGGACCGCGGGTTCACCGCCGCGCGTGCATATTCCCGCGCCAAGTTCGCGCAGCTGGTGTACGCGGTCGAATTGCAGCGGCGACTCACCCACGCCGGGCAGCGCGCGTTGTCGGTGGCCGCGCATCCCGGTGCCACACAGTCCGGTGTCATGCGCGATCAGAACGCACTCCTGCAGTGGCTGTTCACCACACCGTCACTGCGCTGGCTGCGGCGCACCTTCATCATGGAGCCCTCCGGTGGGGCGCTCATCACCGTGCGTGCCGCCACCGATCCGGCGGTGCTCGGCGGTCAGTACTACGGCCCGCGTGGCGCCATGGGTTTCAGCGGTCCGCCGGTCCAGATCCCGTTGGCCGAGAAGGCCACCGACCCCGTGCTGGGTCGGCAGCTGTGGGAGTGCGCGGAGAAGCTCACCGGGGTGCATGTCGATCTGTAGGGGAATCGGGCGATGGCGATTTCACCCGTACACGTGACCGTCGACCCGTACGATCAGACCGATGACTCGATCAGCCGGCTTCCTGCGTATCGGAATCGCCTACACCATCGCCATCGTGGTCGGTCTGGTCTGGCTCTTGTGGGGTCCGCACCTGTCGATGCCATGGCTGAACGCATTGATCGCCGACGTGCTCGCGACGCTGGTGGTCTTCATCTTCAGTCGGGCACACCACAATTCGAGCTTCTACGACGCATATTGGAGCGTGATCCCGCCATTGCTGGTGGTGTGGTGGTGGGTCGAGGGCGACGCGGGAATCGCGGCGGTGCACTGCTGGCTGCTCACCGCGCTGGTCGTGGCATGGTCGGTCCGCCTGACGGTCAACTGGGCCAGGGGGTTTCCCGGGCTCCATCATGAAGACTGGCGGTACCCGATGTTGCGCGATCAGGCCGGACGTGCCGAGGTCGTCGTCGATCTCACCGCGATTCATCTGATCCCGACGCTGCAGGTGTTTCTCGCGCTGATGCCCGCATACATCGCGGTACGCCAACCGGATACCGAGGTGCCGTGGCTGACCGCGGTCGCGCTGGTGGTCGGGGTGGCCGCACTTGGTCTCGAGACCGTCGCCGATCGTCAACTGCATGCGTTCGTTGCGACGGCCCCGGCCGGAGCGGTCATGGATCGCGGGGTGTGGTCGTGGTCGCGACACCCGAACTACTTCGGCGAGTTCGGATTCTGGTTGTCGCTGGCGTTGTTCGGGGTGGCGGCAGCTCCTTCCGACGCGTGGTGGATGTTCGCCGGCGCGGTGGTGATGCTGGCGATGTTCCTCGGCGCCAGCATTCCGATGATGGAACGGCGCAGCCTCGACCGGCGCCCCGACTATGCGAGAGTGATCGGCCGGGTGTCGAAGTTCGTGCCCTGGCCACCACGACCGACCGTGCAGACCGATCCGGCGTGAGCAGGCCACGGGTGGTGATCGCCGGGCTCGGCGACACCGGCACCCTCACCGCGATCCACCTCGCACGTCACGCCGACGTCGTCGGGATCACCGTCGCACCGGGCCTGATCAGCGGGCAGGAACTCGGCATGCGGTTGACCCGTCCAGAAGCGTGGGCACACGAATATGCGTTGCCCTACCGGCGATATCGCGCGCTCGACGCCGCGACGATCGTGCACGGACGCATCACGTCACTGGATCCGGATGGGCGGCGACTCACCGTCGCCCGGCCCGACGGCACGATCCTCGACAAGGCGTATGACGCCCTGGTCATCGCGACCGGCGTCACCAACGGGTTCTGGCGGACCACCCGGTTCCGCGACGAGAAGCAGGTGTCCGCGGAATTGGCCGACCATCATCGGCAGGTCCGCCAGGCGCGCTCGGTGATCGTCGTCGGCGGCGGGGCGTCGGCGGTCAGTGCGGCCGCCAACATTGCCGCACACAGCCCGGATACCAAGGTGGACTTGTATTTTCCCGGTCCATCGCCACTGCGGACGCACCATCCGCGCACCTGGCGCACCGTCGGTGCGCGGCTCGAACACGCAGGGGTTCGGCTGCACCCCGACCATCGCGCCGTCCTCACCGACGTCGACACAACCCGACTCGACGGGGGCACGGTGCACTGGTCCACCGGCCAGCCCCCGGCGCAGGCCGACCTCGTGGTGTGGGCGGTCGGCCGCACCGCCCCCAACACCGACGGACTGCCGACTGCGCTGCTCGACGACGACGGCTTCGTGCAGGTGACGCCGACCCTGCAGAACCCGTTGTATCCGAACATCTTCGCTGTCGGCGACGTCGCCGCCACCGATCCGCTGAGGTCGTCGGCACGCAATCGCGCCGACCGGCTGGTCGCCCACAACGTCCGTGCCCACCTACGGGGCGGCCGGCTGCGGACCTATCGGCCGCCACCCCGACAGTGGGGGTCGGTTCTCGGCCCGCAGAGCGACGGTCTGCAGGTGTTCGCGCCGAACGGCCGCGCGTTCCGGTTCCCCGCGTGGGCGGTCGAGAGGGTGCTCTGGCCGGTCATCGTGCGGCGTGGGATCTACCACGGTGTACGTCCGGAACGGGAAGGCCCCGATTGGTGACGACACGATCGCGTCCCTACCGTTACAGTCCGGGGTTCAACTGTCAGGTTTGTTCTGTATTCTGTGGTCCTGTCTCACGTGAAAGGGGGAGCCATCATGATCGACAACATCTTGTGGAACGCGATTCAATCCAACGACACCGTGCTCGCTGTGCTGCAGTACATCTTCAGCGGCGTCAAGTAGAACATGACCGGGCATGCCCCGATCCTCGATGAGGATCGGGGCATGTTGTTTGTCCGACGATGCCTGCGTGCGAGGGTCTCAACCGGCGAATCGTCCGGCGAACGCACGCAGTGGCAGGTCGGCGCTGGTGACGATACCGGGCGGCGCGGCAACGACCGCGCGGATCGCATGGAGCGCGGGCATTCCGGTGACCGTCATCCCGATCGACGCGAAATTCTGCGGATCGGAGAGATCGACGCCGGGCCGCGGGAAGATCATGTGCTTGTTGTAGACACAGGGATCGCCCTGGATCTGAGTCAGGTAGCAGCCCTTGATGTCCCACGAGGGATCGGTGTGCGGCGTCATCTGCCACTCGAGGTGGGACTCCACACGCGGGACCCCGCCGACCATGCCCTGATAGCGGATGTAGCTGCCGCCCAGCGATCCCTTCGGTAGCTGATACCAGCCGAGATCGACGTCCTTGGTGCAGGCGCCGAGCTCATAGCCGAACGTGACCTCGTCGAGTGGGAGGTCGAAGGCGTCGGCCATCAGATACACCGAGTCGGCGAAGACCGCGGTGTATTTGTACAACATGTCCGGCAGACGCGGATCATCCACGGGCAGGCCGTAACCCACTTCTCGCCAGGTCTGCGCGGAGTGATGGCAGGACACGTCGACCGACTCGGTCACGGTGATGTTCTCGATGTCGGCGACGTCGGCGGAATTGACGATGCCGAGGATCTGACAAAGCCCCGGATTCATCCCGGTCCCGTAGAAGGTTGCCCCGCCACGTGCGCAGGCATCGGCGATCACCTCGCTGACGCGTCGCCCCGATGGATGCGGGTGGTTGGTGTCGCGGTGGTAGCCGGTGATCCAGTCGGCGGTGGTCACGACGTCGATCCCCGCTTCGAGGACCGCCACGTAGAGGTCTTCGTCGGGGAAGACACCGTGAAAGGTCACCACGTCCGGGCGCGCGGCGATGATCTCCGCGACGGACCCGGTGGCGCGCACTCCGATCGGTTCCATCCCGACGATCTCACCGGCGTCGCGGCCGATCTTGTCCTCGGTGTAGCAGTGCAGCCCGACGAGCTCGAGATCCGGGTGGCGCTGGATGCGGCCGATGGTCTCGGTGCCCAGATTGCCGGTGGCGACCTGGAATACGCGGATGGGAAGGCTCATCGGGATTACCTCTCGCCGTGGTGTGGTGTCGGGGATCAGGCGCTGGTCACGTGCGCGGACGGATGCAACGGAACGATGGCCCCACTGTGCGGCATGCGTGGGTCGGTTCCCAGATCCTCGCCGTCGGGGTAGAACTGCTCAGCCCAGCGTCGAAGGGCGGTGAAACCGGCGAACTCTTTGCGGGACAACGCCGGTGGGTCAGAGTAGCGCTGGTGCGACCAGATCTCGACGTCGGCGGCGAACTGCTCGATGACCAGGTCGGCCATCGTCTGCCCGTAGGGGGTCATCCCGGTGGCGTTCTCCTCGCCGGGTTTGCGGCCGATCCACACGGTGAACCGGACGTCGCAGGTGTGCTCGTCGACCGGGGTGACCGCGGGCATCGTCCGGTTCTCGATCATGCCCCAGGACCTCGTCACCGAGCAGCCGAGCCCGGCGTTGATGGAATAGACTCCGCTGCCGGCATTCTCGAGGGTCTTACCCTCCTCGAACGCGATGGTGAAGTCGACATAGGACACCGGGCCGTCGAAGTCGTGCCGGGTGAACTCCGGCATGAACGGTGTCTTGTGCACAAAGAGGAAATGCGCGAAATCGACGCCGTTCTCCAGCACGTACTGCGGGTGCAGCTCGAGCCCGCGCCAACAGCGGATCGCCGCCGGCACCGGCGGATAGTAGCGGCGCGCGACGTCGGCGTCGTCCCCGAACGCGGTGAAGATGTCGGGCACCTCGAAATACGGTGCGCGACCGTGCTTGTCGTACCAGATCCAGATCGACTCGTTGCGCTCGACGACCGGATGACTACGGATACGGCGGCCCTTGTTCGGGCGCGCCTCGTACGGGATGCACACGTTGCGCCCTTCACTGTTCCACTGCCAGCCGTGGAACGGGCACTCGAGGTTCTCGCCCTCGACATGTCCGCCGTATCCGAGGTGGGCACCGAGATGTTCGCAATACGCGTCGAAGACCGAGACCCGGCCCGACGCCGACCGCCACGCGACCATCTCCTGGCCGAAATAGGTCATCCGGACAACCGCGCCGACCTCGATCTCCGCCGACCACGCGACCTGGAACCAGCCGGTCGGTTCCATCGACAACGGAGTCTTGGCCACCTCGGGTCCTTCCGGCAGTTCGCCTCGCCCGCGGGCTGTCGCGAGCGATGTTCCCACCAGAAAAGTAGAACCCTCTACGAAAAAATACAAGAGGGTTCTACGAAAAGCCTCGCGCAGTAGGCTCCAGATCATGACAGAGGCTGCGGTGCGTCGCCCCAACAAGCGGGGACAGGCCACACGCGACGCGATGCTCGACGCCGCGGTGGCGTCGTTGGCCACCGGTGATCCGGGATCGGTCTCGGGCAACCGCATCGCCAAGGACATCGGGGCGACCTGGGGAGCGGTCAAATACCAGTTCGGCGACATCGACGGACTCTGGGCGGCGGTGTTGCGCCGTACCGCGGAGCGCCGGGGCACCCTACCGGTGCGCGACTTCGACCACCACAGCTCGCTGGGCGAGCGTGTCCACGCCATCGTCGACCTGATGTACGAGGGACTCACCGCGCCGGACTCGCGCGCGATCGAGACCCTGCGCGCCGCTCTGCCGCGCGAGTCCGCAGAACTCGAACGCCTCTACCCGCAGACCGCCACCGAACTGCGCTCGTGGGCGCCGCAGTGGAACACCGCCTGCCAGAACGCATTCGGCGATCTCACGATCGACCCACAGCGTGTGACGGCGGTGGCCGCCTTTCTACCCGGCGCAATGCGGGGGCTGGTCTCGGAGAAACAACTCGGCAGCTACAGCGACCTCGACGTCGCGCGTCGCGGACTCGCCGACGCCATCGTCGCCTACCTCGCGCCGACTGTGGAGAGCGGTCAGGACGAGGCCTGATCCGACTCCGACTTCGCGATCTCGGCGCGGACCTCGTCCATGTCGAGGCCCTCCACGGCGTCGATGAGTTGCTCGAACTGCGCTGCGGGTAGCGCGCCGGGCTGATTGAAGACGAGGACGCCGTCGCGGAAGGCCATCAGCGTGGGGATCGAACGGATACCCAGGCTCCCGGCGAGCTGCTGCTGCGCCTCGGTGTCGATCTTGCCGAAGGTGATGTCGGGGTGGGCTTGGGCGGCCTTGTCGAAGACCGGCGCGAATTGGCGGCAGGGCCCGCACCAGCCGGCCCAGAAATCGAGGAGCACGATGCCGTCCTGTTCGACGGTGGCTCCGAAGTTCTCGAGAGTGATCTCGTGTGTACTCATATCCCTGTCAAGGCCGACCCACCAGGGCCTATTCCCGACGACCCGGTCAATCCACCGGGACGCCCAGGCCGGCGCGCGCATCGGCGATCTCTCGGGTGATCCGCGCCGCGTCCCATCCGAGCTCGGCGCCGGCGATCTGTGCCATCTCGGTGAGGTCGTCGTCGGCGGGCCGACCCACGGTCCCGATGCCGGTGCGTCGCAGCAGCAGATCGAGCAGGGTGCGTGGCGATTCGTGTCGCGCGGAGTGGGCCACGGCCGCGAGGGGGATGCCGTCGTGGGTGACCGTGCGCGCCAGGTCCGGGCGCTCGATGGCCGTCGCCAGCACGTCGTCGGCGTCGCTGCCAAAGATCTGCTCGACGATCGCGACCGTCCGTGCATCGAGCCCGCCGGCCTGCCGGACGTGCTCGCCGGTGGGTAGGCAGCCCGCGAGAAGTGTTGATGCGCTGGAACTCCGGCGTACCGACAGCCCCTCACGTTCACTCAGCGCGGTGACCGCCTTCTGTGCGAAGGCCCGCGAATTGGTGTACTTGCCGCCCGTCGCGGTGACGATGCCGGCGAGTCCGTCCCTGCGGTGGTCGACGAGTTCCGAAGCGCGACTGGCGTTGTAGGTGTCCTCGCCGTTCTGCTCGGTCAGTGGTCGCAAGCCGCCGTAGGCCGCGACGACGTCGTCGAGATCGAGCCGGACCGGGACCATCGATGCGGAGTTGATCGCGTCGAGGAAGGTCTCGATCGACGCGCGCGTCAGTCGCCAGTCCTCGACCGCGCCCCGGTACGGGGTCTCGGTCGGCCCGATCAGTGAGAGCCCACGCCACGGCGCGAAACTGAAATGTCCGTGCCCGGAAACGGTGAGCACCATCGTCGTCGACAGTTCACGGGTGACGAGATAGATGCCTTCGGACCGGACCGTAGGCGGTGGTCCGGCGAGGGTTTCGGTGAGCGGACTGCCCGCCAGCACGTCGCGCGCCCACGGCCCGGTCGCGTTGACGGTGACGCGGGCGCGCACCTCACCGACCTCCCCGGTCAGCCGATCGCAGATGTGCGCCCCGACCACACGTCCACCGCCACCGATGATCGTCTGCACCGCAACACCATTGGCGACAAGGGCCCCGTGCTCGGCGGCACTGCGCAGGAAGGCCAGGGTGAGGCGTTCGGGGAAGGCCATCATCGCGTCGTGGAACAGGGCGCCGGAATGCAGGTCGGCCAGGCCGCGCGCGGCGAGCTCGTCGTGATCGAGAATGCGATGGCGCGGAATGTGTTTGGTGGGATCGCCGATCCGGTTGCGGTCGGCCGAGAGGAGGTCGTAGGTAGTCAGTCCGAGGCGTTCGACGATGCCGGGATCGGGCAGCACCATCGGGATCGGTGAGACCAGGTTCGGGGCGATCGACATCAGGGTCCGCCGCTCCGCCAGGGATTCGCGCACCAGCCGGATATCGAACTGCTTGAGGTATCGCAGTCCGCCGTGGATCAGTTTGCCCGTCGCCGCCGACGTCGCACCGCCGAAATCGGACCGTTCGACGAGCGCGACGTCGAGTCCGCGGCTCGCCGCTTCATAGGCGATCGCCGCACCGGTGATGCCGCCACCGATGACCAGGACGTCGACCGTCGTCGTGCGACCGCCGAAGTCGTTGCGCCGCAACCGGGGTGCGGGACTCATCGGCCGGTCCCGGAAGGATCGGTCCCGCCGAGGTCGGCCCGGATGCGGGCGAGTAGGTCGGTACGTTCGCTCTCGACGTTGAGCCAACCCAGGCGCAGGATGCGGGCCGTGGTCATCCACGGCGCGATCCGCTCGGCTCCGATCCCGGTGCGGCGTCGGTATTCGGCGAGGTAGAACCGCAACATCACCCGCCGAACCGATTGGTAGACAACGCGTTGCAGCGCCGAGATACCGGGGAACAATTCGGCTTCGGTGAACAGCAAGGACGTCGCGGCGACGTCGGCGGCGGGGTCGCCGAGCGCTGCCGACTGCCAGTCGATCGTGGCCAGTCCGCCGTCGTGTTCGAACACGTTGAGCGGATGGAAGTCCAGGTGCAGCACCGAATCACCACTCGGCAGTGCGCGGATTCGACGGCGCAGCACGTCGCGTTCGGGGTCGTCGAGGTCGGACAACGGAGCGGTGTCGAGCAGCGAGACGGCCACCTCCCGCACATCGGGGAAGACGTCGCTGCGGGCGGCGTGGATGCGGGCGTGCTCGGCGGCGAGCATCCGGGCCACCGCCGGGATGCGGTAGGGGCGTCGTTCGGCGACGGTGGTGAGGGCCACCCCGTGGAGACGATCGAAGACGATTCCGACCCGCCCGTCGTCGAGCGCAGCGGTGCCGTGACAGCGAATCGGGGTGATGCCCAACGTATTCGCCTCGATCGAATCGCGGACCTCGGTGGCGATGGCGGCGTCGTCGAGGGCCCCGGTGAACACCTTGACGACCCGGTCGGGACCCCACTCGAAGATGTCGGCGGTGCGACCGGTGGCCAGTTGACGCCCGGGCGTTGCGGTCATCCGATCTCCTTCGTGCCGCCGTATCCGATGCGCAGCGCATGTTCGATGACACCGTGCTGCTGGGTCTCGTTCAGGGTACGGGGTGCCCCGATGGCGTGTGCGCGCCAATAGATCTCACACAACCACTCGAGCAGCAGCGCGTTGTCGGCGGCGGCGGCGAGGTCGTTGCCGAGGGCCACCGCACCATGATTGGCCATCAGTGCCGCGAGGCGTCCGCTCAGCGCCGAGTGCACCGCCGTGGCGAGCTCGAGGGTGCCGAAGGTCTCGAATGGGGCGACACGCAGCGATCCGCCGAGAGAGAGCTGTTGATAGTGGATCACCGGCAACTCGGTGCACACGACGGACAGCGCCGTCGCGAATCGGGAGTGGGTGTGCACCACCCCGGACAGGCCCGCGAACTGCGGCTGCCGGTACACCCCGAGATGCAGGTCCACCTCGGAACTCGGCGACAGATGCCCATCGAGTACCGCGCCGTCGAGGTCGACGACGGTGACCTCGTCGGCGTCTGCGGAGGTGAGATCGATCCCGGATGCGGTGATGGCCACCACCCCGTCGATCCGGGCACTGACGTTGCCTGCGGTACCGATGAAGAGCCCGCGTTCGCCGAGGTAGCGGGACATCGCAGCGACGCGTTCGCGCAGACCGGTGGTGTCGACTGTCACGCACAACAGCGTGAGTGGACGGAAAACCAAAGTCAAGTTTGGTTGTGTGTCGCTCGACGTTCGGCGGATATGGTGGGCCGGTGTATTCCGCTCCAGACGAGCCGGCTCCGGCCGCTCCGCCGAAAGACGATCTTTCGTCGGTACCCCTGAAGCGCACGCCCACCCAGTCGCGATCACGCGAGAAGGTCAGCAAAGCCCTCGCAGCCGCCGACCGGATCGCGGTGCGCGAGGGTGTCGACGCCCTGACCCTGACCCGGGTGGCCGAGGAGGCGGGACTCTCGGTCGGCGCCCTGCATCAGTATCTGCCCGACCGTGACGCGATCGCCGCCGCCCTCGTCGCCCGCTACCACGAGCGCATCGAGAACCTGATGGACGACGTCATCGATCGCATCGAGGTCGAGGAGCTCGCCGACCCGGTCGCCGAGGTGATCGGACACATCGCGGGGATCTACACCGACGAGCGCAGCGTGCAGATCGTGCGGTCCATCGCGCGGCTGCCGGGTGGACCCGGGCGAGCACACAAGGCGCGGATGGCGGTCAAGGTGTGCGAGCTGATGCAGGCGTGTGGACTCACCGGATGCGATATGACGGTGGCGCGCACCGTGTTCGCCGCGGCCGACGCAGTGATGCACGAGGCGTTCAGTGCGGTGGGTGAGGACGGTGCGACCACCCCGGACACGGCGTTGCTGGCCGAGTTGGAGGACATGATCCGGGCGTACCTGGATCAGCGCTGACCCGGAGGGTCTTGATCAGCGCTGACCCGGAGGGTCTTGATCAGCGCTGACCCGGAGGGTCGGAATCGCCGACCACCTCGAGCGCCGACAATCCGACGAGCAGCGCGCGGAGACCGAGCAGAAGACTCTCGACGTCGGTGGTGTCGGGATCGGCGATGCGATGCAACGAGAATCCGTCGATCATCGCGAGCATGGCGTCGGCGGCCAGCGGGTTCTCGACACCTGCGGCATTCAGCGCGCGGCGGGCAACGTCGCGGGTGGCCTCGATGATCGTGACGACCCGCTCGCGCAGCTCCGGCTTGCGCGAGGCGTAGAGGTAGATCTCGAACTGTGCGACGGTGTGCGGGTCGTGTTCGCTGCGGATGAAGTCGACGAAGCTGCCGATCAACCGGCCCGCCGACGCGGGGCCGTCATCGAACGCGCCCTCGAGTGCCCCGAGTCGGGCGACCTCGCGGTCCATAGCCTCGGTCACGGCTTCGGCCATCAGCTCGTCGATCGACTCGAAGAAGTAGCTGGTCGACGACGGGGGTAGTCCGGCCGTCGCGGCCACTGCCCGGTGGGTGACGGCGGCGAGACCCTGCTCGGCCATGATCTCGATGGTCGCGTCGAGCAGCTTCTGCCGACGCTGACGGCTGCGTCCGCGGACGCCCCGCTCGGTGCTCTGGTGGCTGGTCATCACACCGCGCTCGGGGCCGGACGCCAGCGCGTCGTGTCGATGCGTCGCGCCAGCGGGATGACCGCGACGAGACCGGCCGCGGGGATGAGGAATCCGAGACCGATCCCGGAGCCCGATGCAATGGCGCCGATGATCACCGCGCCCAGTATGACTCCCGCGTAGTTGAAGAGGTTCACCCGTGCGATGACCTCGTCGCGGCGTGCGGGCAGGATGCGTCCGGCCGCGGCGAAGGTCACGGGGATCAGGATTCCGCCGCCGATGCCGGCGATGGCCAGGCCCACGATCGCCCCGGCGAAGGCCGGGACGGCGGCGATCACCACACAGCCGGCGACGCCGATGCCGATCGCTGCCAGGGCCAGACGCGTGATGCCCACCCGGATCTCCAGGCGGTCGGTCACCAGGCGCGACAGCAGGGTGGTGACCTGATACAGCGCATACCCCAGTGGGGCGAGGTGGGCGAGGTTGTCGAAGGCGTTGGTGAGGTAGACGGTGCTCCACGTCGAGACCGCGGAGTCGAGCATGTAGATCGCCATCAGCGTGGCACCGACGAGCCAGATCGCGCGGCGCGGCAACGGGATTCGTTCCGCGTCCGGCGCAGGTGACGGCTCGGCGTCGGGCTGGGCGTGGACCGCCTCCCGGGACGGATCGAGGCCGACGACGCCGAACACCGCGACCGCGAGTTGGATCGCGCCGGCGGTCAGCAGCGCTCCGATCGCGCCCGCCGCGGTGGACAGGAAAGCGCTCATGGCCAGCGCACCGAGGGCGGCCGCCGCGGTGTAGGCGGCATAGAAGCGTCCGAGATGCGGTGTGGCCGTGCGGGCTTCGAGCATGGTGCCCTGCATGTTGGCGGCGGCATCCATGGTGCCCAGGCCGATGCCGTAGACCACCACGGCTGCGATGAACGCGGCGAACACGGGCGCGAAGGCCATCGTCGCGATCGCCGCCACCTGCACCGTCAGGGCGGTGCAGACCGCAACCCGGCTGCCCCGGCGTACCGAGATCAGGTCGGCGGCCACCGAGCCGATACCGGCCATGACGCACGTGCCGAGCAGGATCACCGCGACGCCCTGGTCGTCGATTCCCCAGGTGTCCTGGAAGGTCGGCAACGCCGTCATGACCGCGGCGTATCCGAGTCCCTGCGCAGCGTATCCGCAGGCCACCGCGGTCTTACGGACCCGCAGTGAGGGCAGTCCCTCGACCGTGCCCGGTCCTGTCGGCGTGATCTGCATGCCTGGTCCCCCTGTCGGTGTGCGGGTCAATTATCACCGGCGCGTGGCGTGGTGGACGCCGAAACCTTGCCGGACTCCAGAGTCTGGACTAATGTCCCGGTTACTCCCATTAAGAGTGCGGGAAGTCGACGCCGCAAGTGGGAAGTTTCAGTGTTTACGTCGATGAAACTCGAGAATTCTGCGGCAGCGTCGCCAGCCGAACGAGTCATTTGTCCAGAAATTAGGGATGTGTGTGATTGCACGCTGTCTCCGGGAAGCGGGAGCTGTGAGCGCAGATGTGCCGACGGCGCTGGTCACCGGTGCCAGCTCGGGTATTGGCAAGGGCTTTGCCGAACGGTTCGCCAGGAACGGCCACAACGTCGTGCTCGTCGCGCGTCGGGTCGAGCGACTGCGCGCCCTCGCCGAGAGTCTCGAGCGTCGATTCGGGGTGTCGGCGGCCGTCGTACCCGCCGATCTGGCCGACCCTGCCGCGCCGGGCGCGCTCGCCGCACATCTTCGCGAGGTTGGCCTCGACATCGGAATCCTGGTGAACTGCGCGGGTTTCGGCACCGCCGGTCGGTTCGTCGACGAGGACGCCGATCGGATCCTCGAGGAGATGACGGTTGATGTGGTGGCGCCGGCACTGCTCACCCGCCACCTCCTGCCCTCGTTGCTGGCGGCCGGTCCGGCGGGCGCACTGATCACCGTGTCGAGTACTGCCGGTCACCAACCGGTGCCCAATCTCGCCGTCTATGCCGCCTGCAAAGCTTTCGTGACGTCGCTGACCTCGGCCATCTGGGAGGAGAGCCGCGGAAGCGGTCTGCGCGTCCTGGCTCTCTGCCCCGGGCCGACCGCCACCGAGTTCTTCGAGGCTTCGGGCTCCGAACAGTTCAAGGTCGGTCGGCTCGGCACCGTTGAGGAGGTCGTCGATGCCGCATTCGCCGCGCTCGACACCACGTCCGGGCCGGTGGTCACCGTCGGCCTCGGCAACCGCATCCAGGCGTTCGCCGCCCGATGTGCCCCGCGTCGGCTGGTGCTGACCGTCGGCGCCCGATCGACCACCCGGGCCGGCAGCGGCCCTCGAGAAAAGGATGGCCGCCCATGCTGATCGACGTCGACGAGCGCGTCCGCGCCGAGATCAACCTCGACGCCGTGCTCGGGGCACTGCCGACCCTGGTCGAATTGGTGCCCGACGCCCGCGACATCCTGTCGCCCATGCGCTCGGACACCACGTTGACACTCCGGGCGCCCGGCGGACTGAACGCGCGCTACACCTTCGGGAGCGGCGGTATCCGACCTGGTTGGGGCGCAGGCGGTCCCACGTTGTTCTTCACCTCAGCCTGCCATCTCAACGCGGTCGTCGCCGGTGATTCGTCGCCCATCCCGGCCACCGGACCGCGCGGGCTACGATTCCTCACCACGGTGTTCACACCGCTGACCAACCTTCTCGGTGAGTATCTGAGACCCGACCCTCAGCGTCTCGCCGACCCGCGGTTCCGGGAGATCTCCACGTTGCTGACCCTCGAGGTGGTGGCCGGCGCACTCACCGTTGTTGCCAATCATGATGACAGCGGCCGATTCTCGGCGGCGCATATGCCCGACGGGCGCATCGACATGCAGATCGGTGACGAATACACCTATCGATTCCGGGTCGCCTCGTCGTACATGCGACGCACCGACGTCACCTCTGCCCGTCCGACCGCGGTCTTGCGTTTCGCCGACCTGACCGTGGTCGGCGACGTGCTCGCCGGGCGCGAATCCTCGTTGGCGTGCGTTGGCGACGGCCGCATAGCCATGTACGGACTGATCCCGCTCATCGACAACCTCAACCGCATCCTCGACCGTGTCGGGGCCTACCTGGAGCCGTGATCGCCACATGACCGACATCCAATCCCCCAGCCGCCCTTACACATACGCGGCGAGCGACGCCGCATTTGCCCGTGCCGCCAAGGTGATTCCGGGAGGTGTCTACGGCCACCTGTCGCCCACCGAGGGCATGCACATCCCGCGATCGGCCTTCCCGAAGTTCTCCTCACATGCCCAGGGCACCCGATTCTGGGACCTCGACGGCAATGAATTCATCGACTACATGTGCGGATACGGTCCCAACGTCCTGGGTTACGGTGATCCCGATGTTGCTGCCGCAGCCGATGTCCAGGCGCGCAAGGAAGATACCGTCTCGGTTCCGTCGGTGGCGCTCGTCGACTTCGCCGAGGTGATGGTCGACACCGTCGCGAGCGCCGACTGGGCATTCTTCGCCAAGAACGGTGGCGATGTGACGACGCTCGCGATCATGACCGCGCGCGCCGCCACCGCACGCCGCCGAATCGTCTTCTTCTCCGGCTACTATCACGGCGTCGACCCGTGGGCACAGAAGCTCGACTATCCCGGCGTCCTGCCGCAGGACGTCGGTGGCAACATCGAGATCAAGTGGAACGACATCGACTCGCTCAGAGAGACTTTCGCCGAACATCGCGGTGAGATTGCCGCCCTCATTGCACAGCCGTACCAACACGGGAACTTCGCCGACAACGAGCTACCAGCGTCTGGGTTTTGGGCTGCGGTTCGTGCACTCTGCGACGAACACGGAGTGGTGCTCATCGTCGACGACGTGCGCGCCGGCTTTCGTCTCGACCTCGCCGGCAGTGACCATCACTACGGCTTCTCTGCCGATCTCATCTGTTTCTGCAAGGCGATCGCCAACGGCTACAACGTGTCCGCCCTGTGCGGCCGGGAGAGCTTGCGGTCGGCGGTCAGCAGCATCACCTACACCGGTAGCTACTGGATGAGTGCGGTCCCGTTCGCCGCCGGTATGGCAACCATCGGCAAGCTCAAAGAACTCGATGCGCCTGCGTTGTTCCGGGAACTCGGCACTTCTCTGACCGAAGGTCTCGTCGACGTCGCCGCCGGTCACGGTCTGACCCTTGTCGCCTCCGGCGAGCCCGCGCTGTTCTACCTTCGCATCGCCGACGATCCGTCGTTGATGTTGCATCAACGCTGGATCGCCGAATGTGTTCGACGCGGCGTGTTTCTCACCTCCCACCACAACCACTTCATCAACGCCGCCCTCACCTCCGACGACATCGTCCGAACACTGGAGGTCGCCGACGAGGCGTTCGGTGCAATCGTGTGAAGACTGTCGGCACACACGCCCGGCGTGCCTCAGGTGAGCCCCGACTGCTCCGCCGCAGCCACCGCGGCCTCACCCGCGGAGGTGTCCTTCAGGGCGACACCCGACGCGCCGAGTTGCCGGGCGCCGGCGACCAGCGCCGCGACGATCCGGGCGGCGTCGGCGTACCCGAGACCGTCGGGCGGGTGGATGTTGGAGATGCAATTGCGTTCGGAGTCACGCCGACCCGGCTCGGGCGCATAGGTGAGGTAGATACCGAGACTGTCGGCCACCGACAGGCCCGGCCGTTCGCCGATGATGACGATCAGCATCTCCACACCGAGTGCCTCACCGATGTGGTCGCCGAGGGCCACCCGGGCCTGTGAGGCGAGAACCGGTGGCGCGACGGCGAATTGCGGTGTCAGAACCGACGTCAGGGCGTCGACGAGGGCGACGGCGTGGGTGTCGACGGCGGTCGCCGACAGTCCGTCGGCGATGACGATGCCGATGTCGGCCCCCGACGACTCGATCGACGACAGATCCGCGGGCATCCGGCCGAGGTCGGGCCGCCGCAGGTATTCGGCGCGGGAGGAAGCCCGGCTGGTCACCGCGATCGGCTCGCCGAAACCCAACTCCCGCAAGCCCTTGCCGACGGTGTCGATGTCCATCGGGGTGTGGACGGCATCGCGGGCGGCGGCGTGATCGGCTTGGAAGGTCAGGACGTCGTGCGTCGAGAGGGTGTATCCACTGCGCCGCAAACCGATTCGCGCCTGCGTGGTGCGCCGCATCAGATCCCATGGGTCGTGGGCGGGGGAGTTCCCGGTGCTCATGAGGCGGCCAATCCGCGCAGCGGTGAGGTGTGCGGATCGAGGGGGGTGACCCGTCCGCCGTCGTCGGCCATACCGATGGTTTGCATCCACGCCTCGAATTCCGGTGCGGCGCGCAGTCCCATGACCTCGCGCAGGTAGAGCACGTCGTGAAAGGACAGACTCTGATAGCCCAGCATGATGTCGTCGGCGCCGGGCACGGTGATGACAAACGGGCAGCCCGCCAGGCCGAGCAGGCTCAGCAGCGTGTCCATGTCGTTCTGATCGGCCTCGGCATGGTTGGTGTAGCAGACGTCCACACCCATCGGCAGGCCGAGGAGCTTGCCGCAGAAGTGATCCTCGAGGCCCGCGCGGATGATCTGTTTGCCGTCGAACAGGTATTCCGGCCCGATGAATCCGACGACGGTGTTGACCAGGAGCGGGTCCAACGCCCGGGCCACCGCATACGAGCGGGTCTCCAGGGTCTGCTGATCGACCGGGCGGCCCCCGGTGCCCAGGTGCGCACCCGCCGAAAGTGCCGATCCCTGACCGGTTTCCAGGTACATCACGTTGTCGCCGACGGTGCCGCGCCCCAGCGATCGTCCGGCCTCGTTGGCTTCGCGCAGCACGGCGAGGTCGACGCCGAATCCGCGGTTGGCGCCCTCGGTTCCGGCGATGGACTGGAAGACCAGGTCGACCGGTGCGCCCTCCTCGATGAGCCCGATGGTGGTCGTGACATGCGAGAGCACACACGACTGCATCGGGATGTCGAAGCGGGTGCGGATCTCGTCGAGCAACCTCAGCAGGGTGGCGGTGGCGTGCGGTGAGTCGGTCGCCGGGTTGATCCCGACCACCGCGTCACCGCAACCGAGCAGCAATCCGTCGAGCAGTCCGGCGGCGATGCCGCGCGGATCGTCGGTCGGATGGTTGGGCTGTAGCCGCGTCGCCAGGCGGCCCGGCAATCCGATGGTCGTGCGGAACGCCGAGATCACCTCGACGCGACGGGCGACGGCGATCAGATCCTGGTTGCGCATCAGCTTGCTCACCGCCGCAACCATTTCCGGGGTCAGCCCGGGCGAGACGGCACGCAGCCGGCGTGGTCCTTCCGGATCACCGACCTGCTCGAGCAACCAGTCGCGCAGGCCGCCGACGGTCAGGTGTGACGCCGGCGCGAAGGCCTCGCGGTCGTGGGTGTCGATGATCAGCCGGGTGACCTCGTCGGACTCATACGGCACCACCATCTGTTCGAGGAACACCGTCAGCGGGAGGTCGGCGAGCACCCAGGCGGCGGCGGCCCGCTCGGCGTCGGACTCCGCGGCGCACCCGGCCAGCTCGTCGCCCGAGCGTGCAGGCGTGGCCTTGGCCAGCACCTCGACGAGGTCGGCGAAGGTGTAGGTCTGTCCGCGCAATGTCTGACGGTAGGTCACGAGAGTCCTTCTTCGGCGTCGGCGATGGCCTGGAACTCTTCGTCGGCGGTGGCGAAGACGAGCCGCTTGCGGCTGTAGAAGCCAAAATAGCCCATGATCACCGCGAACACGATCAGACAGCCGGTGGCGGCGGTGATGTCGACGAGGAAGGTCGCGATGACCGCGAGGACGGCGACGACGAGGGCGAACGAGGTGGTGACGATGCCGCCCGGCGTGCGGTAGGGGCGTGGCAGCTGCGGTTCGCGCACACGTAGCACGATGTGACTGATCATCATCAGCACGTAGCTCAGCGCGGCCCCGAAGACCGCCATGTTCAGCAGCATCGCGCCCTCACCGGTCAGTGACAGGCCGAATCCGATGACGCCGGGCACGATCAACGCCAGCGTCGGCGCCTTGCGAGAGTTGGTGACCGACAACGACTTCGGCAGATAGCCGGCGCGCGACAGCGCGAACAGCTGCCGGGAGTAGGCGTAGATGATGGAGAAGAAGCTCGCGATCAGGCCGGCGAGGCCGATGTAGTTGACGACGGTGTGCGCCGCGCCGCTGCCCAGCGCCTCGACCAGCGGGTTACCCGAATCCTGCATGGCCTCGGCGCCACCGGCTCCCGACACCAGGAACAAGACCAGCGCGCAGGTGAACATCAGCGCGCACATCGCCGCGATGATGCCGCGCGGCACGTTGCGGGCCGGGTCCTTGGCTTCCTCGGCGGCCAGCGGGACACCCTCGACCGCGAGGAAGAACCAGATCGCGAACGGGATCGCCGACCAGATGCCCAGATATCCGTGTGGGAGGAACGAACTCGCACCTGCGGCGTCGGTGGGCGCGATGTTGGTCAGGTTGGCCCACGAGAAGTCGCCGAGCGCCGCGATCGCGAAGATCAGTAGCCCGAGCAATGCGATCGCGGTGATCACGAACATCACCTTGAGTGCTTCGCCGACGCCGGCGAGGTGGATGCCGATGAACAGTGCGTACGCGGCGAGGTACACCCACCATCCGTCGGTGATGCCGAAGAGATGCAGCGATTCGACGTAGGACCCGATGAAGGTCGCGATGGCCGCCGGGGCGATCGCGTACTCGATGAGCACAGCGGTGCCGGTGGCCATCCCGCCCCACGGCCCGAGCGCACGGCGGGCGAAGGTGTATCCGCCGCCGGCCGCGGGCAGTGCCGAACTCATTTCGGCCATGCCCAGCACCATCGCCAGATACATCGCGGCGATGATGACCGCGGCGATCGCGAGACCTCCGAAACCGCCCTGGGCCAGGCCGAAGTTCCAGCCGGAGTAGTCACCGCTGATGACGTAGCTGACGCCGAGCCCGGCGAGCAGCACCCACCCGGCGGTGCCCGTCGCGAGTCGGCGTTTGTCCAGGTAGTCGGTGGTGGCAGCGGTGGCGTCGGCGACGCGACCGTGTTCGGTGGTGCTCATGGGCGCCTCTTTCGGTGGGCGGCAAGATCGGCGTCGGTCTCGCCGGGAAGGGAACGAGAATCGACGCTACGAGGTGTGTGTCACGTCACAATGGCGCCCATGTAAGGCATGTCGAGAATCACAGACGCCGACATTCTCACGCTGGTTAACACGGATGAAACATGAAAACGACGCGCGGAAACGCGCTCTCGGTCACCGTGGAGGGCGCCATGTCCTCGTCGATCTCTCGCCGTCGCGCCACCGGATCGCCACTCGTCGCCGACGAGTCGCCCGTCCGGGGGCTCACGCGTCGTCAACTCCCCTTCATACCCGTCTTCGCGCAATCGGTCGCGGCCATCGCCCCGGCCGGCACGTCGGCGGTGACGCCCCTGTTCGTGATCGCGGCGATCAGTGGTTCCGGTGGCGTGCTCGCCTTCGCCGCGGCCGCCGTCGTCATCATGCTCGTCGCTGCGTGCATCCGGCCGATGGCCCAGCGACTGGCGGTGGTCGGCGGGCTGTATTCCTATGTGGCCCAAGGGTTCGGACCTCGTGTGGCGCTACCGACGGCGTGGTCGGCGATCCTCGGCTACGGCTCGGTGAGCATGGCCGGATTGCTCGCCGTCGGGCTGTATCTGAGCCATATCGCGGTCAGCCTCGGCGTGGCCGCCGCGCCGTCGGTGATCGCGATGTGTGTCATCGTCGTCGCGTCGGCGGCGGTGATGACGGTATTGATGGTGCGCGGGGTCAAGGTCTCGGCAACGGCAATCCTCGGCATCGAGATCGTCGCCGTCGTCATCATGGTCGGTCTGATGCTGTGGTTGGGGATCACTCACCGCGGTGCCGGATATTCGGCGGCCTTCACCTCGCACATCGACCCCGGCTCGATGGGTCTCAACATCGTCGTCGCGGTCAGCGCATTCGTCGGATTCGAATCCGCGACCACCCTCTCCGCCGAGGCCCGACGGCCCTTCCGCAGCGTTCCCCGCACCCTGATGTGGACGCCGCCGGCCGCTGCGGTGATCTATCTGCTCGCGGTCACCTCGCAGTCGGTGGCGATGGCCGGCGCCCCCGAGCGCATCCGGGAGAGTCCCACCCCACTGGCCGCCCTGTTCCTGTCCGAAGGCACCCGCGTCGCGTCGGTGATCCTCGACCTCGGCATCGCGACCTCCTTCTTCGCCTGCGCGCTGGCCTCGGTGAATGCACTGGTCCGGGTGCTGTTCACGCTTGGCCGCGAGCAGGTCGTGCCCGCCGGTTTCGGCCGGGCGCACCGGCGGTTCCACACCCCGGCGTTCGCGACGGTGTGCGCGATGGGCGCCGTCGTCGCCGGGCCGCTGATCTTCCTGTGGTGCGGCGGCAACCCGCAGACCGGCATCCGCGACTTCTTGACGCTGAGCGCGCTGGGCTACATGGGCAGTTACCTCACCGCGTGCCTGGCGGCGCCGGCGATGTTGCGTCGGATCGGCGAGGCGAGCCGCGCGATCACCGTGCTGGGTGCGGTGACGGCGACGATCCTCGTGGTGCTCCTCGTCACCGGCTTCACCACCGACGTCGGCAGCGGGCGGGTGCTGTGCGCGATCTATGTGATCTCGATGATCGTTGTCGTTGTCGCGGTGGCGGTGGTCGCACGATGCGCGCCAACCCGATTCGGCCGCGTCGGTGTCTTCGACGCCACGAGCCGCGACGACATCCTCACGGTGACCCTGCGATGACGCGGCAGGTGCACCCGTGGCGATAGGACGACCCGACCGTGCTGATTCGGTGGCTCGGGCGCTGCAGATCATCGAGGCGGTCGCCGATCTGGGGCTGGGCACCACCGGCAGCGAGATCGCCCGTCATCTGGGCTTCCCGCAGGCCAGCACCTACCGGCTGCTCAACGGACTGGTCGCCGACGAGTACCTGGTACGGACCGCCGACCTGCGCGGCTTCGCGCTGGGTGCCCGGCTCTCGACGATGCTGTCGGGGGTGCTGCCACCACCGGTGCCCGCGCGGGCGCGGGAGCTGATCGACGAGTTCCGGTCATCGGTGCGTTTCGCGGTGCATCTGGTCTACTTCCGGCCCACCACGCTGCGAATCCTCGACCCAGACCCCGACCACCCGCTGACCGGTATCGGCGAACTCATGCGCTATCCGCACGCGTCGGCGCCGGGCAAGATCCTGCTCGCGTCGCTGTCGCAGTGGCGGGAGGTGGTCGGCGCCTCACCGGCACCGATCACCCCGGCAACGATCATCGACCTCACCCGCCTCGGCGATGAGATCGCACAGATCCGCCGGACCGATGTCGCGATCGACGACGGTGAGCTCGTCTGCGACCACGCCCACGTCGCCGTGCCGATCCTCGACGCCGACGGCGACGTCCGCGGCGCGGTGATGATCGGCGGCGTCTCCACCCGGCTCGACGCGATCCGTTCGCTGGTCGACGCGGCGAAGGGGCTCTCCTCGGCGCTCGGTCCGCTGCTGTTCTGACACCGACCTGGACATCGGCGCCCGGCGAGCGGCTACCCTCGAAGCAGTGGTGCTCGAGAAGCCTGGCACCCTCGCGCTCGCCTTTGCGATGCGAGCCGGCGCCACAGCCCGGCGTCGGCGATGGACACAATCAATCCGGCTCAAGGCCGTTGGAGGCGATATGTCCGAGAACAACGATTTCTACACCACCCGCGATTCCGGGGCCCCGGCGGGCAGCGACGAACATTCGCTGACCGTCGGCGCCGGCGGGCCGATCGTGTTGCACGATCACTATCTGATCGAGCAGATGGCCCAGTTCAACCGGGAACGCATCCCGGAGCGACAGCCACACGCCAAGGGCAGCGGTGCCTTCGGCACCTTCGAGACCACCGAGGACGTCTCGGCGTACACGTGCGCCGGGTTGTTCCAGCCAGGGGTGAAAACCGAGATGGTGGCCCGGTTCTCCACCGTGGCGGGAGAGCGTGGCAGCCCCGACACCTGGCGTGACCCAAGGGGTTTCGCGCTCAAGTTCTATACCGACGAGGGCATCTACGACATGGTCGGCAACAACACGCCGGTCTTCTTCGTCAAGGATCCGATGAAGTTCCAGCACTTCATCCGGTCGCAGAAACGTCGCGCCGACAACAACCTTCGGGACCACGACATGCAGTGGGACTTCTGGACCCTCTCGCCGGAGTCGGCCCACCAGGTCACCTGGCTGATGGGTGACCGGGGCATCCCGAAGACGTGGCGGCACATGAACGGCTACAGCTCGCACACCTACCTGTGGGTCAATGCGCAGGGTGTGAAGTCCTGGGTCAAGTACCACTTCATCAGTGATCAGGGCATCGAGTTCTTCACCCAGCACGAGGGCGATCAGATGGCTGCGGCGGACACCGATTTCCATACCCGGGATCTGTTCGAGTCCATCGCCGGCGGCGACCATCCGAGCTGGACGCTCAAGGTGCAGATCATGCCTTACGACGACGCCGTCTCGTACCGGTTCAATCCGTTCGACCTGACCAAGGTGTGGCCGCACGGCGACTATCCGTTGCAGGAGGTGGGCCGGATGACGTTGCACACCAACCCCACCGACAATCACGCACAGATCGAGCAGGTCGCCTTCGAGCCGAACAACGTGGTGCCGGGCATCGGGTTCAGTCCCGACCGGATGCTGCTGGGCCGGGTGTTCTCCTACGCCGACGCGCACCGGCACCGTCTGGGCGCCAACTACAAGCAGATCCCGGTCAACGCCCCGCGCAACGAGGTACACACCTACTCCAAAGACGGTGCGATGCGGATCAATCCGGTGACCGACCCGGTGTATGCGCCGAACTCCAAGGGCGGTCCGGCAGCGACGTTCGCCGGGCAAGCCGAGCCGCAGTGGGCCGCCGACGGCGACATCATCCGCAGCGCCTACGTCGATCATCCCGAGGACGACGACTGGGGTCAGGCGGGCACGATGGTGCGCGAGGTCCTCGACGACGCCGCCCGGGATCGCTTGGTGGACAACATCGTCGGTCACCTGCTCAACGGTGTCAGCGAGCCCGTGCTGGCCCGGGCCTTCGAGTATTGGAGCCGGGTCGACACCGATCTGGGCGCCAAGATCAAGAAGGGTGTCACCGAGAAGGCCGACGAGCCCGACCCGAAGAAGGCCGAGCAGGGCAATCCGGCGCGCTCGTCGATGCAGCAGAAGGTCTAGCTCGGCTGCCGAATACAGATACCACGTGAGCGGGCTCCGACCCCCGATTTTCCGGGTCCGGAGCCCGCTCGCGTGGAAGCCGTATTCGTGGTGGGAGGATCGAGACATGGAATTCGACGACGTCATCCGCACGACTTTCGCCGCACGCGAGTTCACCGACGATCCGGTGACCGACGAGGTGCTGTGGGAGATCCTCGACACCGCGCGCTTCGCGCCCAGTGGCGGTAACCGCCAGGGCGCACATGTGATCGTGGTGCGCGACCCGGACACCAAGCAGGCGATCGCCGAAGTGAGCAAGACCGGTGCCCGCCGCTACCTGGCCCAGCGTGCCGCGGGTGAAATGCCGTGGAACGTCGTGCATCCCAGCGCGGTCACCGACGCCGACCTCGCCGCCACCGAAGGCGTCGACGAGTTCGTCGCCCCGCTCGCCGCTGCGCCGGTGCTGCTGGTGGTGACGGTGAACCTGGAGGTCGTGGCGTCGATGGACAAGGACCTCGACCGCATCGGCGTGGTCCCGGGTGGCTCGATCTATCCGCTGGTGTGGAACATCCTCACCACCGCACGTTCTCGCGGATTCGGCGGCACGATCACCACGATGGCCGTCACCGAGGAACCCGGCGTCCGCGAACTCCTGGCGATCCCCGACACCCACGCGGTGGCGGCGGTGCTGCCGCTGGGCAAGCCGGTCAAACAACTCACCCGGCTACGGCGGGAACCCGTCGAGGACTTCGTGACGCGAGAACGCTTCGACGGCAACCCATTCACGCGATAGCGCGGGCGCTCCAACGTCAGTTCCCCGATTCCGTCAGTCGACAGATTCGGCATGACGGTCGTCGAACACCCGCCAGCGCCCGGACCCGCCGTCGGCCGTCCCGATGTGGTCGACCAGGCCACGATGGCCGGCCTCGCGTGCACAGTGCGCGCAGCAGAAGATGTCGTTGCCGCTCTCGAGTCCGTGCCCGAGGATGCGGCACCGGCAGTGTCCGCAGTGCGGTGCGAGAGCGGCGATTGCACATTCGAAGCTGTCGAAGACCCCGCCGGAGTGCGGATCCGTCCCGATCGTGATCGTCATCGCCCGCGGATACTCGTTGCCGCACATGTCGCAGATGGCCATCGCCGTCTCCTCGTCTGAATGGTGGGGAAGACTTCCCGCTGTCCGGGGATACCCGGGGACGCCGAGGTCAAACCCGTAGAACGCCGCGATTGACCCGCGTTCGCGATGGGTACCCCGGACCATATGACACGAGCAGCAGACGAAGCACCCGGTTTACGCATCATCGCCGAACCCGGCTTGCCCGCCACCATCGTGGAGAAGTCCGAGGACGAGATCCGCGACGTTCTGGAGCCCAACGCATTCGAGTACGCGGGGCTGACGGTGGCCGACGAATCGTCGCTGGAGCTGGAACCCAAATCCAACCTGGAGGCCGTGCGCTCGGGCGAGACACTCGGCCCCGAAGCGGTGGTGTTCCTCACCGAGATACCGAGATTCGCCGAGAGTCGTACCCGCACACCCGATGTGGTGTCGATCGAGGTCGACGCCGCGCGCGAGTCGGCGGTGATCTCCGCGCCGGCCTTCGGCCCGTTCCCGCGGAGGCGACTGATCGACGCGATCGGCCTCGCCGCCGGCCGACTCGGTGGTCGGCGAGAGCCCCAGCCGGGCGGGCGCGGCTGGTCGACCGACCCGACAGCAGGCACCGACCGACTGCTCGACGGCGGGCGAATCGGCCGAATGCGGTTGACACTGGGCATGGTTCGGGGCAACCGGCCGTGGCGGCTGATCCCCACGCTCACCGGCATGACCGCGGCCGCGGCCGCCGCGGCCTCGTTCGGGGTGTTCTTCACCTCGATCTGGTCGATGGCCGATGCGCTGAGCGTGTGGCGGCTGCTGGGCATCTCGCTGATGTCGCTGGTTCTCGCGACCGTCTGGCTGGTGGTCAACAATCGGCTGTGGGACACCCCGCGCCGCACGACGGCGCGGCGTGCGCGGCTCTACAACATCGCCACCGTGGTCACCGTCGCCTTCAGTGCGGCGGTGCTCTATCTCGGATTGTTCACCGCGACCCTGCTCGCCGCGGTCATCGTCATCGACTCCGGGTTCATGACGCAGACGCTGGGGGCGCCGGTCGACGTGTGGAACTACCTGAGCCTGGCGTGGCTGGCGACGTCGTTGGGAATGTTCGCAGGCGCCATCGGGTCGAGCGCCGACAGCTACGATGACGTCCTGCGCGCCACCTACGGCTACCGGGAGCGCACCCGCCGGCAGGCCGAAGACGACCGCCGGCACAACGGGGGTTTTGCCCGGCGAAGGGATGGGTAAGAACCAAGTCAGAAGCCAACCATCGTGAGGAGAGGATCAGTGACAGACAGCGGCGTGAGTGGTGGCGGCGGGCAGACGGTGATCGTCGACCTGTTGGACGCCTCCGGAGAACCGGTGGAGCTCGCCGTAGGCGCGGAGTCCGACCGGCTCTCGATCATCCGGTCGGTCGTCGAGCGCACCCTGTACCTCGCCGACTGGACCGTCGACGAGGTCACCGACGTCAAGATCGCGATCGACGAGATCTGCTCCCAGCTCATCTCCGCAGCCGTTGCCGGTGCGCGGGTGCACCTGTCGCTGACCGTCGGCCCGACCGGTGCGGTGGCCCGCGCCGCAGGCCCGGTGATCCCCGGATTCGAGATCGACACAACAGGTTTCGGGTGGCGGGTGGTGACCACGCTCACCGACGCGCACACCATCGAATGCGTCGATCGTCCCGATCACCGGGATCTCACCGTCACGATCGGCAAGACGCGGCAGCGGTGATGACCGCCCACCCGGCGGTCTCGACGGAGTCGTAGACGTCGATACCCGCCTCTCCGGCGCATGCGCGGATCGGCCCTGCGATCGGGGTACCGCCGACCACGGCGACGGGAATGCCCTGTTGAGCGGCTTCGTCATGGAAACCGACCAGAACCCCGAGTCCGGATGCGCTGAGGAATCGGACATCGGTGAGGTCGAGGACCACACCCTCGGGCTGCTTGGCCAGCACCCTGTCGAGGGCCACCGCGAAATCGGCGGTGGTCTGCATGTCGATGGCGCCGGAGAGTTGCTGCACGCAGAACGACCGTCCGACGGCCATCGGTGTGGACGCGCGATCACGATGCGGCGCCGAGTACGTCGCTGCTGAATCATCCGGGTCGTTCGCCGGATGGAAAGTCATGTTGGTGTCGAGCTGTTTCATGGCGGCCTCCGTCGCATAGGTGACATCGGAGTCAGTGAAAGATCGGAGTCGGTGAAAGGATGCGACGAGACGGAGATGGTCCAGTCCGCGCCGCTCGCAGCTGCTTGACTGAACCGCTGTGTCCAACCGTACGGACCGGCGGGTAGGTCTTCAAGGGGAGTTTCGGGTCCGGCGCAACTGGGTACGGTGACAAGAGAGCCATATCTGCCGGTCAATCGTCCGAGAACGCCACCTCGGGCCATGGAGGATTTGTTTGTCGCCGTCTACGCAAGGACAGGATCGCCGTGATGACGAGTACGCCGACGTCATCCCGATGCTGGCGGAGATGCGGGCCGAATCCGACGCCGACCATCGTTCGGTTCTGCGGGATCGGGTGATCGAGCGCTGCCTGCCGCTGGCCGAGCATGTGGCCCGCCGTTTCGCCGACCGTGGGGAGGCCTTCGACGATCTCGTCCAGGTCGCCCGGATCGGGTTGGTGAACGCGGTGGATCGCTTCGATGTCGAGCGCGGCGCGAATTTCCTCTCGTTCGCCGTGCCGACCGTGATGGGTGAGGTCCGGCGTCATTTCCGTGACGGCACGTGGAGTATGCGCGTGCCGCGTCGCAGCAAGGAGATCTCACTGCGGATCGGCCGGGCCGCCGACGAACTGGTGCAACGCCTCGGGCGTTCGCCGCGACCCAGCGAACTCGCCGAATTCCTCGACCTCTCCGTCGACGAGGTCATCGACGGTCTGATGGCCCGGTCGGCCTACAACTCCATCTCCATCGATGCCGAGGCCGACGAGCAGCGGCAGTCGATCGGCGACACGCTCGGCGGCGACGACGAACACCTCGCTGCGGTGGAGGATTACGTCACGCTGGCCCCGGCGATGGCCCGACTCCCCGAGCGTGAACGAAACATCCTGTCGCTGCGCTTCTTTCGTGGGATGTCGCAGAGCGAGATCGCCGCGGAGGTCGGCATCTCGCAGATGCACGTGTCGCGGCTGCTCTCCCGGACCCTGCGGGCCCTGCGGGAGGAGCTGACCGATCCCGAGGACGCTCCTTCCGCCGGGTGACCGCGATTGTCGCGTGCCGTCAGGGCTTGAGGGTGATCTTGACCGCGCCGTCCTGCTTGTTCTGGAAGATGTCGTAGGCGTGCGGCGCCTCGTCGAGCGAGAGTTCATGAGTGGCAAAGGAATCCACTCCCAGCGGGTCATCGTCGCCGAGGAGAGGCAAGATGTCGGGAACCCAGCGTTTCACATTCGCCTGACCCATCCGGAGCTGAATCTGCTTGTCGAACAACGTGAGCATCGGGATCGGGTCGGCCGTGCCCCCATACACCCCGCTCAACGAGATGGTGCCACCGCGGCGGACGGCGTCGATCGCGGTGTAGAAGGCGGCCATCCGGTCCACACCGGCGTGCTGCATGAGTGGCTCGGCCACCGCGTCGGGTAGCAGACCGACCAGACGCTGGGCCATCTGATTGACCGGCGAGCCATGGGCTTCCATGCCGACGGCGTCGATCACCGAGTCGCTGCCGCGTCCGTCGGTCCGTTCCCGGACCGCTTCGGCCACGTCGTCGACGGCGTCGAGGTCGATGGTGGTGATGCCGCGGGCCTCGGCACGGGCCAGTCGTTCGGGTACCCGGTCGACGGCGATCACCCGCGCACCCCGATGGGCGGCGATGCGGGCGGCCATGTCACCGATCGGTCCGAGGCCGAGCACCGTGACGGTGCCGTTGTCGGGGATGCCCGCGTACTCCACGCCCTGCCAGGCGGTCGGCAGCACGTCGGACAGGTAGACGTACCGGGAATCCGGTGCGTCGTCGGGCACCTTGATGTGGGTGAACTGTGCTTGCGGCACACGGAGGTACTCGGCCTGCCCGCCGGGCACCGACCCGTAGAGCTTCGAGTAGCCGAACAGTGCCGCACCCATCCCCTGATCGCGGACTTGTGTTGTCTCACATTGGGTGTAGAGCCGGTCGTCGCACATGCGGCAGGTGCCGCACGAGATCTGGAACGGGATCACCACACGGTCGCCGATCCGCAGTTCGCCGGTGTCGGCGCCGACTTCCTCGACGACACCCATCGCCTCGTGTCCGAGGATGTCCCCGGGAGTCATGAAGGCGCCGAGGACCTCGTACAGGTGCAGATCGGATCCGCAGATGTTGGTGGAGGTGACCTTGATGATCGCGTCCGAGGGTTCTTCGATCTTCGGGTCGGGCACCTCGTCCACCGATACCGTGCGCTTGCCCTGCCATGTCACCGCTCGCATCTGTTCCTCCTGGTCGCTGATGGTCTCCCGTCAGCGTGCCCAGGTCGGCGGTGCGTCAAACATGGGGTGCGTCAAACATGTTCGGCCCGAGAGCATTCACGCGGACCTGACCTGGCCGGGTGCGCGTCAGGCCTTGCGATCGACACCTTCGGCCATCGACGCCAGCCGGCGGAGGCACTCGCGCAGCCGCGGTGCCATGGCGAGGTGCTGCACCTCGTCGGGTAACCAGGACATGGGCGGGGTCTCGGCGTGCTCGACCATCTCCAGCTGTGTGCCGTCGGGGTCGGGCCGGACCGTCACGACCACGCGCGCCCTGCCGAACGGCCATGCGGCCGCGGACAACTCGAGCGCGGTGGCGTCCGGGCTCGTGGTGTCGATGCGACGAACCCAGGTCTTGTCGTTGAGCAGCGCGGGCCACGCGCCAACCGAGTGGTGGATACGGGTGCCGGCAGCCGGCCACCCCGCGTCGACCTGTCGGATGCGGGCGGCTCCGACCACCCACGACGAGTACAGCCAGCCGTCGGACAGGACCGACCACACCTGGTCCGGGCTCGCCGTGCTGTGCTCGATCACGGGCTTCATGGCTCGATCACCTGTGCCCCCTCGGACTCGACCGGGTCGACCGACTCGTGGGCGGTGAGCAGCAGGTGGTCGAAGTTTTGCCGGACGGCGTCGGGTACCTCGATCGCCTGGCTGCCGGTGAGGATGCTGCGGCACAGGCTGCTGATCTTCATGTTCGTGGTCTGCGATCGCCACTTGAGTACCTCGAAGGCCTGCTCCGCGCTGACGCGGTAGGCGAACATGATCATGCCCTTCGTCTGCTCGATGACACCCTGGCTTTCGCGAAAACGGTTGATGTGGTGGTCGATCTGGTCCTTGACGACGTTCGTCTCCCACCCGTCCATGTCCAGGTAGACGCCCTCGGTGCCGATCGCGACCCCCGACGCGTCGAGGAGCGGATGCCCGATCACGACGACGTGATGGAGAACGCCGCGCGTGTCGATGATGCGGTGCCGGCTGGAGAACGGGCTGTGCTCGGAGAGCATCCGCCCCACCAGGCGCTCGAAGTCCTCGCGATCGTCGGGATGTTTGTGACCGACCATCAGTTCGGTCGTCGGCTCGACCTCGCCGGGAGCATAGCCGTGCAGGGCGGCGACCTCGTCGGACCATTCCCATCGCTGCGTGGCGAAGAGGAAGCGGAAACTCCCGACGTTGTGGGCGCGAGCCGTGGCGTCGAAGGCAGCATCACGTCCGGCGTCATCGAGCACTGAGAAACCTCCACACGTGAATCCAGTAGAAGTGCCAGCGGGCTCGGGCATGATCACTTTACTCACCTGCCCCACCCGCGTCACCTTCGCTGCCGCCGCGCAGTGGTGCGGTCCAGGCGTTTTGCGGATACCGGCCGCGGATTCGGGACCTTGGTCCCGTCGGTCGGCTGCGGACGGGGGTGAATGGGAGTACGCAGGGAAGGGTGACGCACACCGACGACTCCGGCGCATCCATCCACGCGAAGATCGCCGAACTCGCGCGCCGTCCACGGGGTGTCCGAGGCGGAGTTCGGGCCGGACCGCGTCATCCGACACGTCACCGAATCGGCGGTGCAGATCCTGCCCGACGTCGACCACGCCGGGTTCACCATGGTCGTGCGTGATGCGGCGGGTACACCCACGCTCGAGTCGACGGCCGAGACCGATCTGATCGCCCGCCAATTCGACGTGCTGCAGCACGAGTATGGCGACGGCCCGTGCTTCGAGGCCATCTGGAACGAGCGGATCGTCGGCATCGACGACGTGGAGACCGAGCCGCGGTGGCCCGAACTCATGCGGGCGGTGCGTGAACGCACCCCGATCCGGTCCAATCTGTCGATCCAGCTGTATGTGTCCGGCCGCGAACTCGGTGCGCTCAATCTGTTTTCCGGCACCCCGCACGCCTTCGACGAGGAGGCCCGCGATCTGGCCGAGACCCTCGCGACGCATGCGGCGATCGCGCTCAACACCGCGCACCGGGGCGAGCAGTTCCGCAGCGCGCTGGCCAGCCGAGACCTCATCGGGCAGGCGAAGGGCATGATCATGGAGCGCTTCCGCGTGGACGCGGTCCGGGCCTTCGAGATCATCCGGCGCCTCTCCCAGGAGTCCAACACGCCGGTCGCGGAGGTGGCGGCACGGATCGTCGCGGCCGAGGAGTTCGACGATCGGGAACGCAGTTCGTGAGAGCCGGGTAGCGTCGGACGCCATGGATGCGAAGCGCGTGGCCGACACGCTGGAGATACAGCACCTGTTGACCGGGTACGCCAGGGCCGTGGACACCCGCGACTGGGAGCGATACCGCTCGTTGTTCACCGCCGACGCGACGATCGACTACCGCTCATCGCCGTTCGGGATCGTCGGGTCCGTCGACGAGGTGGTGGAGTGGTTGGAGGCGGGACTCTCGGCACTGCCGATGACCATGCATTACGTGATGAACATCGACGCGACCATCGACGGTGACACCGCCACGGTCACCGCGCAGTTCTACAACCCGATGCAGATACCCGGCTTCGACGAGTTGAGTACGTGCGGCGGCTATTACCACCACACGATGGTCCGCACCGCCGACGGCTGGCGCAGCCGCGGCATGCGTGAAGAGATCCTCTGGTTCGTCAATTCGCCTGTGCCGCAGCAATGATCATGGTCTGCTGCAGCTTTCGTGGGCACTTTCAGTCGACCGCACCTGCCAAGGCGTCCGCGGCACGCACAAAGGCCAGGTGCGACAAGGCCTGAGGGACGTTGCCCACCTGCCGCCGGTCGCCCGGGTCGTATTCCTCGGAGAACAACCCGAGGTCGCTGGCGGTGTCGCAGGCCCGGGTCATCAGTGTCTCGGCGTCCTCGACGCGCCCGCTGCGGGCGTACTGTTCGACGAGCCAGAACGTGCACGCCAGGAAGGGGTGTTCGGTGCCCGAGACGCCGTCGACGCCCGATTCGGAGCGATAGCGGGCCACCAGTCCGTCGGGCATCAGGTCGCGTTCGATGCGCTCGACGCAGGCCAGCATCCGCGGGTCGTCCGGCGCGCAGAAACCGATCTGCGGCAGTTGTAGGAGTGCGGCGTCGACCTCGCCGGTCCCCGCGTATTGCACGAAGTAACCGCCGTCGGGATCGACCATGCGGCTGTCGATCTCGGCTCGCAGATCGTCGCGGTGCCGCTTCCACTTGTCCAGCGGGCCGGTCAGGCCGAAGTCCTCGATCGCTTTGACGCCGCGGTCGAAGGCCGCCCACTCCTGGGCCCGTGAATGGGTGAAGAACCTCGGTTCGCCACGCATCTCCCAGATGCCCTGGTCGGGCTGGTCGAGGTAGGCCTCGACGCGCTTGAGCAGGTGCCGTTGCAGGGGCCAGGAGAAATCCGTCTCGGGGAGTCCGGCCGTCCGCGCGGTGTGTAGCGCGACCATCACCTCGCCGATGGTGTCGGCCTGGAACTGGTCGACGGCGGCGTTGCCGACCCGGACCGGGGTCGAGTTCTCGTAGCCGGGCAGCGGCAACTCGCGTTCGGGCAGATCACGTTCTCCGGCAATGCCGTAGAGGATCTGTACCCGTTTCGGGTCACCGGCGATCGCACGCATCAACCAGGTGCGCCAATGATCGGCCACATGCAGGAAGCCGTGGCAGATCAGGACGTCCAGCGTCAGTGCCGCATCCCGTAGCCACACATATCGGTAGTCCCAGTTGCGTTCCCCGCCAGGCATTTCCGGTAGCGAAGTGGTGGCGGCGGCGACGATGCCACCGGTGTCGAGGTTCGACAGTGCGCGCAGGGTGACCAGGGATCGGACCACCCGATCGCGGTGCGGCCCTTGATGTTCGATGTGGCTCGCCCACTCGGTCCACCACTGTCGTGTCGTCTCGAGGGCGGTGTCGACGTCGAGTGGTGCGGGTTGCGGCCGGTAGGAGTGATACCAGGTGAGGACGAGGTCGCGGTGCTCGCCGGCGTCGACGGAGAAACCTGCGCGGTGGACGTGGTCGGTGGCGCGCAGGGTGACGCCGCGGAGTATCACGGCATCCGGTCCGGCGATCGCCAGGAGGGCGTGTTCGTCCTCGCCGACCTGACGTACCCAGGGGACCGACCGGGCGTAGTCGAAGCGCATGCGCAGCGATGTCGTGAACTCGACTGTGCCGGTGATCCCGACGACGCGGCGTACCAGGTCGACGCGCCCGCCGTCGACGGGCATGAAGTCGTGGACCTCGGCGACACCGGTTTCGGTTTCCCACCGGGTGACCAGGATGAGCGTGTTGCCGTCGTAGTGGCGGCTGACCGGGGTCGCGTCGCCTGCGGGCTTCAGCGACCAGCTTCCGTGTTCGTGGGAGCCGAGCAGCGACGCGAAGATCGACGGTGAATCGAATCGTGGGACGCACAGCCAGTTCACGCGTCCGGTGCGGGAGATCAGTGCCCCCGTCCGGCAGTCGCCGACGAATCCGAGGTCCTCGATGCGGGTGGTCATCCGTCGATTCTGCCCTCACTCGACCGGCTCAGGGGCCTCTCAGGTCAGGGTTGACACGAACAATCGGAGGGCCTCGATGGTGGTGGCCTCGACGATCTCGGCGGGTTCGCCCTCGAATCGGCGACGCCGCGTCTCGGCGTGGTCGCCGCTGAACACGCCGAACCACACCGTTCCCGGCTCGTCCTCCTGCGGCTGCGGCCCTCCTTCACCGGTGACCGCGACCGCCACGTCGGCGCCGAGCAGACGCGCCGTCGAGGTGGCCATCGCCGACGCCGCCTCCGCGCAGACGACCGGCCCGGGCGGTACCTCGAGCAGCCCGTGTTTGACCTCGGGGCGGTACACGACGATGCCACCGGCGAACCACGCGCCCGAGTTCTCCGCCCGACTCAACGCCGCGGCGATGTTTCCTCCGGTCAGCGATTCGGCGACGGCCAGCGTGCGGGTCCGATCGCCGTCGGCCAGATGGGAGATCGTGGCGCACAGGTCATCGATCGGCTCCGTGCCCGACATCATCGAGCTCCTTTCCTTCGACGTGCATTGCTCCCGCGGTGGGTACCCGCCCGAGCTCGCATCCACACCTGCGCGGTCGCGGGTGTGAGTAGGCTTCGGACGAGGCCTGCTGCGTCCACCGGTCCGGTGTTCACCGGACATGATCACCAGGAGAAGCCATGACGGACACCACCCTGATCATCTTCGGAGCCACCGGTGATCTGACCAAGCGGCTGCTGTTGCCCGCCCTGGGGCAGTTGCTCGACCGGGAGCCGGATCGCCGGGTGCATCTCATCGGGGTCGGTCGATCGGAGCGTGACGCCGACACCTGGCGCGGCGAGGTACGCGAGGCGTTCGGCGACGATGCCGGCCCCACCGCCCTGGCTCTCGCCGACGAAACCGTCTACCGGCAGGGCGATCTGACCGATTCCGACGATCTGTCGCGGCTCCTCGGCGAGGCCAAGGGACGTCCCGTGCTGTACTTCGCGGTGCCGCCGGCGGTCACCGAGAAATCGTGTGAAGCGTTGCGGGATGTGGACATTCCGGACGGAACGATCCTCGCCCCGGAGAAGCCATTCGGCACCGACGAGGCCAGTGCGCACGCGCTGAACCAATTGCTCACCCAACTCGTCCCCGAGGAGCAGGTCTTTCGCGTCGACCACTTCCTCGGGCAGTCGGTGCTGCTCGATCTGCTCAGCGTGCGCTTCGCGAACCGGATGTTCGAGCCGGTCTGGTCGGCCGACCACATCGAGTCCGTCGTCATCCGCTATGACGAGGATCTCGGGCTGGAGGGGCGTGCCGATTTCTACGAGGGCACCGGCGCATTGCGGGACATGGTGCAGAGCCACCTGTTGCAATTGCTCGCCGTGGTGGCGATGGATTCGCCGGCGACGCTCGGCGAACGCGACCTGCGAGATGCGACGGGCGCGGCGCTGCGTGCGGTGCAGATCTGGGGCGACGACGCGGTCGCCCATTCCCGTCGGGCGCGCTACACCGCGGGAGAGGTCGACGGCAAGCAGTTGCCGTCCTACGTCGATGAGAAGGGCGTCGATCCCGCACGCCACACCGAGACGCTGGCCGAGGCGACGTTCGGCGTGCGCACCGCGCGCTGGGATGGGGTGCCGTTCACGCTGCGCTCCGGCAAGGCCCTGGCGCCGCCGGTCAAGGAGATCGCGCTGACGTTCCGGCCGGTGCGTCATCTACCCGCGCAGTTCGGCACCGAAGTGGCACCGAATGTGTTGCGGCTCAAGCTCGGTCCGGATGTGATGAACGTGCAGCTGAACATCCACGACGGCACCAACCCGTTCGCCGTCAAGACCATCGACTTCGACGCCGACCTCGGTCACGGGTCGGTCCGGGCCTACGCCGAGGTGCTCTCGGGCATCCTCGACGGTGACGCCACCCTCGCGGTCCGCGGTGATGCGGCCGAACAATGCTGGCGCATCGTGCAACCCGTGATCGACGCGTGGGAGGCGAACAAGGTGCCGCTGGAGGACTACCCGGCGGGCAGTTCGGGCCCGCAGTCCTGGCCCGCACTCTGACGGCGTCGGGATGAAGTCGACGGCCCGTCTGCAGATCGCCGATGTGACAGTGCAATTCGGTGTCGCCTCGGAGGTCGCATACGACTATCTCAGCGATCCCGGCCGCCGCGCCGAATGGCAGGCCAGCCTGCTCCGGGTCGCCGACGAGGCCGATGTGGGGGAACCGGGTGAGGCCGGTTCGAGTTGGATCGATGTCACCGCCGTCCCCTTCGTCCGGCCGACCATGGAGGTCGTGGAGAGCCGCCGAGCGCAGCGGTGGCGCGAGATCGGGCGGTGGGGACCGGTCGATGCGGCGTTGAGTCTCGACTTCGAGGCGCAGGGCGAACATTCGACGCTCGTGCGGGCACGTGCCCATCTGACCGTGCCGTTGGTCGCCGTTGCCGGACTGTTCGGCATCCGCGTCCTCGCTCCCGCCGCGCTTGGCGCGGATCTGCGCACTGCGGCAAGGCTTCTCGAAGACAGACAGATAACCGACCATCAACAGGAGGCATCATGAGCGACCGACCACGACTCACCCCGGACGCCACCCATCCGATCACCGTCGAACCGACGCCCGGCCGGGTACGGGTGTGGCTGGGCGAGCAACTCATCGCCGACACCACGCACGCGATGACGCTGCGGGAGGCCACTTATCCACCGGTGCAGTACATTCCGCGCGACGACGTCGTCGCCGACGTGCTCACCACGAGTGCGCACAGCACCTACTGCCCGTACAAGGGCGACGCCGGCTATCACGGTCTGCGCGAGGCCGACGGTACCGAGGTCCCGGATAAGGCATGGTTCTACGCCGAGCCCTATCGGGCGGTGGCCGAGATCGCCGATCATCTGGCCTTCTATCCCGATGCGGTACGCGTCGAGGTCGAGTGAGGGTGAAAATGGTTTTGGCAACTAGGTTGTGCAACACCTAGTTGCGTGGCACCTAGTTGAGGGTTATGGTCAGACACATGGCGACTCCTCGTCTCGACGACCAACTGTGCTTCGCGCTGTACGCCGCCTCGCGTGCGGTCATCGCCGCGCAACGGCCTGGGCTGCAAGAACTCGGACTGACCTATCCGCAGTATCTGGTGATGCTGGTGATGTGGGAAGAACGGTCGGTGGCGGTCGGCCGGCTCTGTGAACGTCTGCACCTCGATTCCGGAACCGTGTCGCCATTGGTCCGCAGGCTCGAGGGGGCCGGTCTCGTCGAACGCAGGCGTTCGACGGAGGACGAGCGGTCGATCATCGTCGAACTGACGCCGGCCGGCACGGCGTTGGGGGAGCGGTCGGATTGCGTTCTGGCGGCACTGCTGGAGGGCCTGACCGCGGCGGCCGACCAGCCCGGGGAGCCGGAGTTCGTTCCCGACGACGTCGTTCCGCTCCGATCGTTGCTCCACAACCTCATCGGAGAGCTCGACAGGCTCAACAACCTCGACAAGTCCGACAACAAGGGAGTATCAGCATGAATCATCTCTATACCGCCGAGGCGCTCGCCACCGGTGACGGCCGAAACGGGCACGGGCGCAGCGCCGATGGCCGCCTCGATCTCGATCTGGCCACGCCGAAGGAACTCGGCGGAAGCGGCGAGGGCACCAATCCCGAGGAACTGTTCGCGATCGGATACGCGGCGTGTTTCCACAGTGCACTGCGGATGGTGGCACGGTCGGAGAAGGCCGACGTCACGGATTCGGCTGTGGGCGCGCGGGTATCGTTGGATTCCGACGACGCCGGGAAGTTCGGCATTTCCGTCGATCTGGAGATCAGTCTGCCCGCGGTGGACGCCGCAGCCGCGCGCGACCTCGTCGAGAAGGCCCATCAGATGTGCCCGTACTCGAACGCGACCCGCGGCAACGTCGAGGTCACGCTCTCACTGGCCGACGACTGAAAACGGCCACCGATGATCTCGACGAGTAGTCTGCCAGCCCCATCCCCGATGCCCCAGACCCGTGGCCGTGCCGTGGCCCGAACCGCGTTGGGTGCTGTTCTCGCGCTTGCCGGCATCGGACACATGACCTTCCAGCGCAACGAGTTCCAGGCTCAGGTGCCCGATTGGGTACCCCTCGGCAAGGATGCCACCGTCTTGGCGTCCGGGGTGGTGGAGATCGGTCTGGGTGCGGCGCTCATCGCCTTGCCGAGGTACCGGCGGATCGTTGCCGGCATCACGGCGCTGTTCTTCATCGCGGTGTTCCCGGGAAATATCCACCAATATGTTGCGCACATCGACGCTTTCGGACTCGATTCGGATGCCAAGCGATTGGGGCGCCTGTTCGGTCAACCGGTACTGGTGCTGTGGGCACTGGCTGCCGGCGACTACGGGGCGCGTAAGGGCCGATGACCTCCGACGGCCACGATGATCAGTCGGGCACGCTTGCCGCCGCGTCGGCGCGCGGCCGCTGGCTGATCGTCGCAGCCGTCCTGGGTTCCGGCGTCGCGTTCCTCGACGGGACCGTCGTCAACGTCGCCTTGCCGGCGATCGCGCGTGATCTGGACACGGATCTGCGTGGGCAGCAATGGGTTCTGGACGGGTACATGCTCACCCTGAGTGCGTTGCTGTTGGTGGGTGGGGTGGCCGGTGATCGATATGGCAGGCGGGCGGTGTTCGTCGGCGGGCTCGTGGTGTTCGCGGTCGCGTCGGTGGGTTGCGCACTCGCCCCGAGTATCGAGTGGCTCGTCGTCGCCCGTCTCGTGCAGGGCGTCGGAGCGGCCGCCGTCGTTCCGGGTAGTCTCGCGCTGATCAACTCGGAGATCGCGCCCGACGATCGAGGTGCCGCGGTCGGCCTGTGGGCCGGGATGTCCGGGGCCACCAGTGCGCTGGGGCCGTTCGTCGGCGGGTGGCTCGTCGATTCGGTGTCGTGGCGTGGGGTGTTCTATCTGAGTGTCCCACTGGCGGTGGGAGCGATATGGATTGCGCTGCGCCATGTTCCGGAGTCGCGTGATCAGACCGAGCATGCACGGCTCGACGTGCTCGGCGCCGGCACCATGATTCTGGGGCTGGCAGGAGTCATCTACGCGCTCATCGAGGGACCTGCCCGGGGCTGGTCTGCGCTGTCGGTCGGCGCCGCCGGAGTCGGGTGCGCGGCGCTGGTTGTTTTCGTGATCGTCGAGCTGCGGGTGCGTGATCCGTTGTTGCCGCTGAGCCTGTTTCGGTCACGTCAGTTCACCGGAGCCAACCTGACGACCCTGCTTGTTTATGCCGCGCTCGGTGGAGCGCTGTTCCTGCTTGCCCTGCAGTTGCAGCAGAGCATGGGGTATTCGGCGTTGGAAGCGGGTGCTGCGATGTTCCCGAGCACGGTGATCATGCTGTTCGGGTCGCCGCTGTCGGGAAAGATCGCGCAGCGCACCGGGCCTCGCCTTCCGATGACCGTGGGACCCCTTGTGGCCGCAGTTGGTTTGGGATTGATGGCGCGTGCCGTACCCGGAGTCGGATATCTGGGGGGTGTGTTGCCCGGGGTGGTGATGTTCGGGCTCGGTATGACAATCACGGTGGCACCGTTGACCTCCGCCGCACTGGCCGCTGTCGACGACAGCCGTGCGGGCACCGCCTCCGGTGTGAACAATGCGGTCGCCCGCCTCGCCGGTCTCCTCGCAGTCGCTGTCCTACCCGCAGTCGCCGGCCTCGACGCCGGACCCGGCCAGCCACTCGGAAGCGGATTCCAGGTCGCCATGATCATCGCCGCAGTGTGTTGCGCCGCAGGTGGTCTCGTCGCGCTGCTGACCATTCGGAAAGGTACCGGCTTCCGCCCGCAAGTCATGCCCGCGGTCAACTCCGCATGCCAGGACGCCACGACCCGAACCCGCTAACCACTGTGTGGGGTGAGAACCTGTCCCCCGATGGTCGAGGTGTGAGGCGCGTGCGCCGAGCCTCGAGACCCGTTGAGCCACAGCTGGTTCCACACCACGAACATAGAGACCGTCACCGCGGGTAGGTGACGATGATCTGCCCGGTGCGCCGGTTCCGCCACTCCACCCGCCGGTCCAGAAGGAGCGTAGGTACCCATTCGGCGAGGTGTTTGCGTTGGTGATCGGCCCGGCACAGCGGGATCAGATCACCGAGGACCGTCCACCCGCCGGTCTCGGGGTTGGTGTGGTTGAACGGTTGCCAGTGGTCGAGGTCGCACAGGTGTGAGGGCATCCCGCAGTAGGGGTATCGGCACCAGGCGTCGTTGGCGAGCACCTCAGCGCGCAGTGTGGCGCTGGGTGCATAGGTCAATGCCCCAGGGGGTGGCACGGTGTGGCCACCGTGTC